>JAPPHD010000066.1 GCA_028821125.1 Gammaproteobacteria bacterium | reverse complement strand
CGGAAGGCGCCAGCGGGTGGTCGGCGACGGGCGAGGGGCGCACGGAGGCGGCGGACGAGTTGCTTACGGCCCGGTTCGAGAACGTCCCCGCCGAGCATGACGGGTCGAGCGTGTTCAGGCTCGAGCTCGTGTTTTCTGAGGCGGTGTTCGACGGCAGCGAGTCGTTTGACAAGAACCAGGCGATCGTGGACACCCTCCAGGTGACCGGTGGCACCGTCGCGGGCGGGCGCCGGGCCGACCCCAACGTGTACGACCGGTGGATACTGAGGATCAGGCCTTCCGGCGACGGCGACGTGACGGTGAGGCTCCCGGCGACGACCGGTAGCTGCGATGCCGCGGGAGCGCTCTGTACGCTGGACAACCGTCCGTTGTCGACCCCGGTTACGACGACGATCCAGGGGCCGTCGCCGGAGGCGCCCGACGCGCCGTCCGCGCCGACGCTGACGGCCGGGACGACGTGGCTCGAGGCGTCCTGGACAGCGCCATCCGACAACGGCTCGGCGATCACGGACTACGACGTCGGGTACCGCACGACGGGCGGCGACTGGACGGACGCAGACCACACCGGCACCGGCACCACGAAGCGCATCGAGGGCCTCGCCACCGAGACCGGCCACGAGGTGCGGGTGCGGGCGTCGAACGCCGAGGGCACCGGCGACTGGTCGCCGGCCGCCTCCGGCAGCACAAGCGCATCGGACGGCGCGGCGGAGGGCGACGTGCGCCTGGTCAACGGCACAACGGCGCAGGAAGGCCGGGTGGAGATCTACCACAACAGTGAGTGGGGCACGGTGTGCGACGACCGGTTCGGCGCGGACGAAGCTGCCGTGGTCTGCCGGCAGCTCGGCCTCACCGGCGGCGAGGCGCACCGCGAGGCCGCGTTCGGCGAGGGCGCGGGGACCATCTGGCTGGACGACGTGCAGTGCGACGGCACCGAGTCGCGGCTGGCGGACTGCACGTCGGTGGGCTGGGGCGTGCACAACTGCCGGCACTCGGAGGATGTGGGTGTCTCCTGCGGGGCGGCATCGGGCATATCGCTCGCGAGCGCGGCGGTGTCCGGGTCGGCGCTGACGCTGCGTTACGACCGGGCGCTGGACGGCGGTTCGGTACCCTCGCCGGGCGACTTCGTGGTGGCGGCGCGTTTGGCGGCCGGCGTGGCGTCGGGTTCGGCGGCCGGTGTGGCGTCGGGTTCGGCGGTGGGCGTGGCGTCCGGTTCGGCGGCCGGTGTGGCGTCGGGTTCGGCGGCCGGTGTGGCGTCGGGTTCGGCGGCCGGTGTGGCGTCGGGTTCGGCGGCCGGCGCGGTGGCGGTCCCCGTCGAGTCGGTCACGGTGGAAGGTGGCGAGGCCCTGCTGGCCTTGTCGCGGCCCGTCGGGCGGTCGGAGAACCTGTTCGTCAGCTACCTGCCGGCACCGATGCACCCGCTGCAGGACGTCTCGTACAATCCGGCGCCGGCCCTGACCGGGCAGCCGGTCCGGCACGCATCAGCCGCGGCGGTCGCCGAGACGGCCGCGCGGGACGCGACATCGCCGGAGTTGCCTGCGGAACCGCTGTCCGAGGCCGGCCCGGGCGGCGGCAGGAAGATCGAGGTGCTGGACCTGTCGTCCCGGGGTCTGGTCGACCTGTCCCCGCTGGCGGGGCTCATGGACCTGGAGGCGCTCGACCTCGGCGGCAACCGCGTCGTCGACCTCTGGCCGCTGGCGGCGACGGCGGGCCTCGAGGTGCTCGACCTGCGCGACAACGTCGTCGGAGACCTCTCGCCGCTTGCCAGTCTCCCGCACCTGCGCGTGCTCGACCTGTCGGGCAACGCGGTCTCGGACCTCTCGCCGCTGGCGGGACTCACGGCCCTGCGCCGCCTGGACCTGTCGGGCAACCGTGTGGCCGACATCCGGCCGCTGTCGGAATTGCGCGGCCTGGAGGTGCTGCTGCTGGACGGCAACGAGGTGTCCGACCTGGTTCCGCTGTGGGGCCTCACCGAACTTGCCCACCTCGGCATGGGGAGCAACCGCGTGGCGAACGCCGCGCTGCTGCGGGAGCTGAACTCGCTGCGGCGGCTGGACCTCGCGGGCAACCGGTTGCGGGACGTCTCGGTGCTCGGCGACCTGCCGAAGCTCGTGTGGCTGCGCGTTTCCGGGAATCCCATCGCGGACGTCTCCCCGCCTGGACGGCTGACGGGCGTGCGCTGGCTGATGCTTGACGGCGCAGCGTCCCGCACGGACGCGGCAAAGTTGCGGAACCGCGTCGCCCGAGAATAGCGGTCGCAGTAACTCATCGATCGAGAAGGCATGGGAAGGGTCAAGCTCAGGCGCCGATGCACAATGCCGGCAGGAACCCGGGGTTCGCGCGCCCGGTCGCACGAAGAAAGCCTGACGACCAATCACTGCGGCACTCCGTTGCACGAGAGGTCGAACGGTGCCTCACCGTGACGCACATGCGGGACACGGGCCTGATTCGTGGGAGATGGGGTCTGGGAGGCCGGCGGCTCTCCAGAGGTGCCATTGCAGCACTGCTCTGCGGCTCGGCGTTGGTCGCGCCGTCGACGATGGGCGCAGACGAACTGGAGTCACCCGAACTACGGCTGTCGGACCTTACAATCCAGCGCATCGCCGCCATCGACGCCAGGTTGCACATCCTGGTTCCTCCCGATGCTCGGCGAACGCCATCCGAGCCGTTGCCCCAGTTGCTCGACCCGGCCGACCGGCTCGGATTCGACCTCGCCAAGGGCATCGTCCGCAAAAGCGACCACTGCGACGACGACGCGTTTGCCACGAAGTCCGGGGATGCACTGGTGGCACACATTCGTTCCGCGCCGTACGAATGTGTTAGCCGGCTATTCACGGATGCGCCCGGCAGCGTACGATTTGCCGCGTTACGCGCACGCAACATGATCGATGTCGCCAGAGCGGCCAAGCCCCTTGCGGACGCCTACGGCGGCACGAACCTCACGAACCTGAGGGAGATCTTTCTCTTTCTCCGGGCCGGGTACTTTGTGGCGTTCTATGAGGGAGATGACCTGGACTGGGCTGGCCAACGGGAGGAGATCGACGCAGCAATCGTAGCCGCACTCAATGCCTTCGTGGACAACGCGCACTTCTACGCCGCGACGGACGCACATGCCGACGTCTTGGGGGAAGCGATGGCCTGCATGGACAGCTCCGAACAGCAAGCCCGTTACCTGCCCCAGGTAAAAGGTTGGCTCAAGCGCTGGAAGCCGGAACACGTAGCCCTGTCCGGCCTCAGTTCAGCCGTAAACGGAGCCTTCACCGTCCTTTTTCGGGGGCACCAGCAGCAGGCATTCGTCGATGCCGTCGCCACCGACACCGAACTGGTGGGAGTTCTGCGTGATTTCGCCCTTCAGGAATGGATGCTGGACACGTCCGCCGAATTCATGGCGGCCAACGCCGGACGCGAACTGGTGCGATTCACCCAATACCGGGACGCGCCCATTCACTCGCACGTACAAGCCGCCGTGACGGACATTCTCGATCGCTACGAGGTCCAGGGAAAGGGGCAATCGATCTGGATTGCGACAGCCGGAGCGGTCCTGGATTTCGGCGGCTGCGCGGACTTTGAAATCTGCGGATTCGAGGTCGAGCTCGAGGCTCGGATTCTCGACACGGAACATGCCTGCAGCGACTCCGTGTCCATTCGAGCGCAGACGCTGAGCGCCGAACAGCTCGACCGGGCCTGCACCCTGCTGGAACGACAGGAATCCGAGTTCCATTTCTGGCTGCGCACGGGTGGCGAGCCGGTCGCGAACGACCACAACACCGCATTGGAAGTCGTCGTTTTCGAGGACGATACCAACTATGCGACCTACTCGCGTCTCTTTTTCGGAAACGACACCAACAACGGCGGCATCTATCTCGAAGGCGATCCGAACGACCCGTCGAACACGGCACGCTTCATCGCCTACGTCCAGACCGCGTTCGAGGACAAACCGATCTGGAACCTGGAGCACGAACAGGTTCACTACCTCGATGGGCGCTACAACCTGGTCGGTTCGTTCTTCGACTATCGCGTCGACAGCCACAAAACCGTCTGGTGGCTGGAGGGGCTTGCCGAGTACGTCTCCCTGGGCAACGCGAACCAAACGGCGGTTGAGGTGGGCCGAGCCGGCGACCGGCCGCTCAGCGACGTGTTCGAAGCCATCTACGGCGACGGCACCACCACGGTTTACCGCTGGAGTTATCTCGCGGTGCGCTTCTTCTTCGAACGTCACCGCGACGCGGTCGATACGTTCCTGGCCTACTTTCGCGAGGGCGACTACGACGGCTACCTGGAATACCTCGACGAGAGCATCGGCCAGCGGTACGACGCGGAGTGGACGGAGTGGCTCGCCGATGTGGTGGCCACCGACGATGGAACCCTGCAACTCATCGAGTTGCCGAGTGCGTTGACGATGGACGAAGAGTCAAGCGCGTCCTACGAGATTCGGTTGGCGACGCCGCCCACGGAGGACGTCACGATCGAAGTGCGCGCGCCGGACAACGTGACGGTCGACAAGCGGACGCTGACGTTCACTGGGCGAAACTGGAATGCGGCGCAGACCGTGACCGTGACGGTGGGCGCGGACGAGAATACATCGGATGAAACCGTGACGCTCATGCACACGGCGACCAGTGCCGGCTACGCCGTGTCGGCGCCGCTGGCGGTCACGGTCCTGGACAGCGCACCGACGATCTCCTTCGCAAACCCCGTGGTATCGGCGCGGGAAGGAAGCACCGTCCGGCTGACCATCGGCATCGAAGAGCCGCGGCCCACGCCGACGACGATCGGCTTTGTTCACATCACCGACGACGATCCCGCCACGAGCGATGCCGACGGCGACGACCACGATGGCGTTGACGGGTTGGTACGAATCGCGGATGGCCGGACGGAAGCGACCTACGAGATCACCATTCACGACGATGCGGAAATCGAACCGGCCCGGGAGCGGATGATCGTAGCGCTTGAACCTTCCATCTTCTCGGAATTCAGGCCGGGAGTCACCAGAGCGACAGTGATCATCGATGAAGGCGTTTGCGACCGTACCCCAGGGGTGCGCGACGAACTTCGTGGTTCCCGCGACTGCTCCGCCGTCTCGGATGTTGACCTTGCAGAAATCTGGTGGGTCAACCTGAACGACCGCCTGGATGGGACCCTCAAGGAGGATGACCTGTCCGGATTGACCGGTATGGGCGACGTTCGGCTCCAGAACAACGGTTTGTCGGAGTTGCCTGCGGCACTGTTCGACGAAACTTTGAGCCTGAGCTATCTCCATCTGGAGGACAATGAGTTGGCGTCCCTGCCCCGCGGCCTGTTCGACAGAAACCGGCGCCTTGAGAGGCTGTATCTCGAACACAACAAACTGGCGGAACTGCCGGCGGGGTTGTTTGAACGGCTGGCGAATCTGACCAGACTGCAACTGCAGGGAAACCCGGGCGCGCCATTTCCCCTGGCGCTGAACTGGTTGCGCACGGACGCATCCGATCCCGCCGCGCCCGGGCCGGCAACCATCGTGGCAACGGTGCGCGAGGGCGCCCCCTTCGACATGGAGGCGGACGTGTCGGCGACGAACGGCAAACTTTCTACGGCCAGGGTACGGATTCCAGCCGGTGGGACCCGGAGCGAACCCGTGACGGTGGAATCCATAGGCGCGGGTGCTGCGCGGGTCGTATTCGATACCGTACCGGCCATACCCGATACCCAGTGCGATGAATCGTTTCCGTGCTTCGACGGTCTCGCGACAGCCACCGGCAAAGCGATCGTGCTGTTCGGGATCCCGAGGACGCCCGTTGAGCCGCCGGCCGCACTACGCGGAGCCGACGTCGCGCGTATCGAGCTGGCGGACCTGTTCCCCGACGCGCAGGGTGAAGGCCCTACCTATACCGCGGAGTCGAGCGACCCGGCGCTGGCATCGGTGTCCGTTCGGGACGGCGTGCTGACAGTCATCGCCGGCGAACGTGACGGGGAAGGCGTCGTCACCGTAACGGTGACGAGGACCGCCGGCGACGGCACGATGACAACACGAACTTTCAGCGTCACCATTCGACCAAGGGCCGCTTCGGAGGCGATGGTGTACCTGTTTCCGTCGACCTTCAATGCGGGACGGCAGGGCTTTGTCCGGGTGATCAACCGCTCCACGGAGGCCGGGGAGATCGACATCGCGGCCTTCGAGGACTCCGGGCGTTCGCGGCCCCCCGTCAGCCTTACCATCGGGGCCGGGGAGACGAAACACTTCAACTCCGAAGACCTCGAACAAGGCAACGCCGGGAAGGGCCTCTCCAGCGGTATCGGTGCCGGCGAGGGCGACTGGCTGCTGAAGGTCAGCAGCGACCTCGACATCGAAGTGCTGTCCTACATGCGCACCGCGGACGGGTTCCTGACGGCGATGCACGATGTCGTGATTCTCAAGGATACCCGTGGGCACGTGCCCATCTTCAACCCGGGCAGTAACCGCAAGCAACGCAGCCTGCTTCGGCTGATCAATCCGGGCGTCGAAACGGCTACGGTCACCATCGCCGGCATCGACGACGATGGCGACTCGCCCGGCAGCGACGTTCGAATCTCGATCCCGGCCGGAGCGGCTCGCACGATCGGATCGGCCGAACTGGAATCCGGCAGTGCGGGTTTTCGGGGTGCGCTGGGCGACGGCAAGGGCAAATGGCGGCTGCAGGTGACCTCCGACCGCCCGGTCACGGCGGTGAATCTGCTCGAAAGCCCGACCGGCCATTTGACCAACCTGTCCACGACACCCAACGGGGGCGAGCGCGACCACTCTCGTTGAGGTGTCCTTCTGGAAGACGTGAGTGCGGCGAACGCCTGAAGAGTCCCCAATATTGGGGACGCGGATCGGACAGGTCCTTCCTATAGTGCGGGTAGTTCGGGCTGTGCGCGAACCGGAGCCGCGTTCGGGGGCGGCATGTTGTCTGGAATCTGTGGGATGAGGGAGCGTCCATGGGCGGGCGACCGGCAACCAGGGAAGCGTTCGGCGAGGACCGTGCCGCGGGCCGGCGCGGAGCAGGCGCTTTCGGGGGTCGCGAAGGCGGTCGCGGACGCGTGAAACGGTGTCTGCGGGGTATTGGGGCGCCTGCCCGGCGGCGGAGCCGGTCCTTTCCGCAGGTTGCTCTCGCCTTTTCGCTCGGAGCCTTCCTTTACTCGATTGCTTCCGTCGCGAACGCCGCCTCCACCGATGCGACCCTGAGCGCCCTGTCGCTGCAGGACAGGTACGGCACGACGGTAGCGTACTCCCCCGGCTTCGATCCGACGAAAACCTCGTACACCGCGAACGCGCCTGCCCGGACGGACCGGATCACCATCGAGGCGACCAGGAACGACGACGGCGCCACGGTGAACTACTTCGACGGCAACGACCAGGCGCTCACCGACGCCGACACCGTGGAGGACCACTTCCAGCTCGATCTCGAAGTGGGCGCGAACACGATCAAGGTGAAGGTGACGGCCGAGGACACCGTCACCACGGCGACCTACACGCTGGTGGTGACGCGCGGCGTGCCGATGGCGTCGCCCGGCGCCATGCTCAGCAATCTGGACGAGAGCAGCGGCGC
>JAPPHD010000077.1 GCA_028821125.1 Gammaproteobacteria bacterium | reverse complement strand
ATCATCCTGCTGTATTCAAGGTTTTCGGACGAGCTTAACGCGCCGAAAGGGAAGCCCCGCATGCAAACTCTTTCCCGAGATTCGGCGTTGTTCCTTCCGTGCCCTCGGCCCGGGGCGCAGGGTTTTGGACTTGTATCGGGGATTTCAGCCAGCATCCTCGATGCGTTCCTGTACCTCCAGCCACTCAGCCTCCGTCTGGGCGAGGCGTTTCCTGAGCCGGCCCTGGCGGGCGAGCATCTCCGAGATCTGTTCCGTTGATGCGTGATCGTAGGTCGCGCTGTTCGAGAGCACGGTGGAGAGTTCATCGAGTTCCTCGGTGAACGCATCGATCGCGCGCTCGAGCCGGGCCCGTTTCTTCGTCAGGGGCCTGATCGCCTCCCGTTGCGCCGCCGAGCGCCGCCGCTGGTTCTTGCGGTCATGGCGCACCGTTCGTTCCTGGCGGCCGATGCGGGCTTCCGTGTAGGCATCGAGACCCTCCGGAAACGGTTCGAAGCTTCCCTGGGCGACCAGCCAGAGAGTGTCCGTGCACTGGCGCAGGAGATGCCTGTCGTGGGAGACGAGCACCAGGGCGCCGTCGTAGTCCTGCAGGGCGAGGGCGAGCGCCTCGCGCATCTCGATGTCGAGGTGGTTGGTGGGCTCGTCCAGCAGCAGCAACGCCGGGCGGGTGCGGGCGATCAGGGACAGCACCAGCCGGGCCTTTTCGCCGCCGGAGAAGGTGGATATCGGGCGCTCCACCATCTCGCCGCCGAAACCCCAGCGGCCCAGGTAGTCGCGCGCCTGTTGTTCCCCCAGGGGCTCGCCCGGCGCTGCGTGAAGTGACGCCAGCGCGTTGCCGTCTCCCCGGAGGGACTCCATCTGGTGCTGGGCGAAGTAGCCGACGCCGCTGTGGCGGCCGCGCGTCAGGGCGCCGGCCAGGGGTTCGATCTCATCCGCCAGTGCCTTCAGGAGCGTGGTCTTGCCCGCGCCGTTGACCCCGAGTACGCCGATCCGGTCGCCCGGATAGACACGTAGCGTCAGGTTGCGCAGCACCGCGGTGCCCGGGTAGCCGAGAGCGGCTTCGTCCAGGGAAAGGGTTGGATTCGAAACCTGCTTCGGATTCGGGAAAGCGAACCGGTAGGGCGAGCGCGCGTGCACGGGGGCGATGAGCTCCATGCGCGCGAGGGCCTTCAGGCGGCTCTGCGCCATCCGCGCCTTCTTGGCCTTGGCCCGGAACCGGTCGATGAATTTCTGCATATGCCGAATTTCGAGCTGCTGTTTCGCATGTTGCGCCGCCTGCCGTTCCAGCGCCTCGGCGCGCTGCCGTTCGAAGGAGGAATAGCCGCCCGAATAGGTCGTGGTCTTTCCATCGGCCACGTGCACGATCTCGTCGCAGACCGCATCCAGGAAGTCGCGGTCGTGAGAGATGATCAACAGGGTGCCCGGGTAGCGCTTCAGCCAGGTCTCAAGCCAGAGCGCGGCATCGAGATCGAGATGGTTGGTGGGTTCGTCGAGCAGCAGCAGGTCCGACGGCGACATGAGGGTGCGGGCCAGGTTCAGCCGGATGCGCCAGCCGCCGGAAAACTCGCCGTGCGGCTTGCCGAAGTCCTCGCCGCGGAAGCCCAGGCCGTGCAGGATTTCGCCGGCGCGCGCTTCGGCGTCGTAGCCCTGCGCTTCCTCGAACTCGAGGTGGGCCAGCGCCAGGGCCTCGTTGTCTCGCGCCTGCTCGGCCGTCTCGATCCTGGCCTCGACCGCGCGCAGCGTCCGGTCGCCGTCCAGGGTGAAATCGAGGGCGCAGCGGGGGCTCGGCTGCACGGCCTGGTCGAGCCAGGCGAGGCGCCATTTACGCGGGCACAGTACCTCGCCCTCTTCCGGCAACAGACGCCCGCGAACGAGTTCGAAGAGTGTCGTCTTGCCGACGCCGTTGCGGCCGACCACCCCCGCCGCGTGTCCGGCGTGCACGGTCAGGCCGGCCTCGTCGAAAACCTTTTTCCCGCCCCGTTTCAGGGTGATGTCGATGAGTTGCAGCATCGCGTGATCGTTCGTTGGGCGCATCGCGCCCGTGCGGCGGAGCGCCGCTCAGGACGGGTACTGTCCTGCCCGGCCTATTCGAATTCCAGGATCGGCTGGTCGACCTCGAGGCTCTCGCCGACCGTTGCAAGCACCTTCGCGACCTTGACGTCGTCAGCGGCCCGCAGGCTGTTCTCCATCTTCATGGCTTCGACAACGGCCAGTTCCTCGCCGGCCTTGGCTTCCTGGCCTTCTTCGACGGACAGGCGGACCAGCAACCCGGGCATGGGCGAGAGCAGGAAGCGGCCCAGGTCCGGGGGCGCCTTCTCCAGCATGTGTTCGGCCAGGGCCGCGCCGGCCGGGGACAGCACCAGGGCGTCGACCTCGGTGCCGCGATGGAACAGCCGGTATCCGGCCCCTTCCCGCTCGATCTGCACGCGTACCGCCGTGCCGTTGATGTTCGCCTCGACGATGGGCCCGTCGAGCCGCCACGCGGTTTCGATGCGGTATAGGTCACTGTTGCACCGGACATCGAATCCTTCCACGGTGGCTTCCACCTCCACGGCATGACGCTCCCCATCGGCGATCACCACCCAGTCCTTACCGACTCGGTATTCGAAGCGCCGCGTCTGGCCGCTGATTTCGCCGGCCCGGGCGGTGCGCTTGCAATGCGCCATCGCGGCAACCGCGATCACCGTCATCGGGTCCGCCTGTGGCACGTCGGAGGCCCGGAAGCCGTCCGGGAATTCCTCGGCGATGAAGTCGGTTGTCAGCCGGCCTTCCCGGAACCGGGGATGCGCGATCACCGCGTTCAGGAAGCTGAGGTTGTGGCTGACGCCCCGGATCAGGTAGGCGTCCAGCGCATCGTTCATGCGCTCGATGGCCTGCGACCGGTCTTCGCCCCAGGTGCAGAGCTTGGCGATCATGGGGTCGTAGTACATGGAGACTTCGCTGCCTTCGACGATGCCCGTGTCCACCCGGACGTGGTCGCTCTCCCCGGGCGGCCGGTAGCGGACCAGGCGGCCGATGGAAGGCAGGAAGTTGCGCAGCGGGTCCTCCGCGTAGACCCGCGCCTCCACCGCCCAGCCGTTGAGCGGCACGTCCTGTTGGCCAAGCGGCAGTTTCTCGCCGGCGGCGACGCGGATCATCAGCTCCACCAGGTCGAGCCCGGTGATCATCTCCGTGATCGGGTGTTCCACCTGCAGCCGGGTGTTCATCTCCAGGAAATAGAAGTTGCGGTTCGCGTCCACCACGAACTCCACGGTGCCGGCGGAGCTGTAATCCACGGCTTTCGCCAGCAGCACCGCCTGCTCGCCCATCGCCTGGCGGGTCGCCGCGTCCAGGAAGGGCGACGGCGCCTCTTCGATCACCTTCTGGTGGCGCCGCTGGATGGAGCACTCCCGCTCGTTGAGGTAGACGGCGTTGCCGTGCCTGTCGGCGATCAACTGGATCTCGATGTGGCGGGGCTGCTCGATGAATTTCTCCGCCAGGATACGGTCGTCGCCGAAGCTCGACCGGGCTTCGCTCGCGGCGCTGTGGAAGCCGTCCCGGCACTCGCGGTCGTCCCGCACGATGCGCATGCCCTTGCCGCCGCCGCCGGCGCTGGCCTTGAGCATCACCGGGTAGCCGATTACCCGGGCAACCGTCACGGCGTGGTCCGGCCCGTCTACGACCCCTTCGTGCCCCGGAATCGTGTTCACGCCGGCCTCGGCGGCGATGCGCTTGGAGGTGATCTTGTCCCCCATACTGGTGATGGCGCCCTCGCCCGGCCCGATGAAGGCCACCCCGGCGTCCGCGAGCGCCTTCGAAAACCCGGCGTTCTCCGACAGGAACCCGTAGCCCGGATGCACCGCATCGGCCCCGGTGTTCTCTATAGCCTCGAGGATGCGGTCGACCCGCAGGTAGCTGTCCACCGAGGGGGCTTCGCCGATGCGCACCGCCTCGTCGGCCATGCGCACGTGCAGCGCCCGGGCATCCGCGTCCGAGTGCACCGCGACCGTGGCAATGCCCATCCTGCGGGCTGTCTTCATGACGCGGCAGGCGATTTCGCCTCGATTGGCGATGAGAATCTTGTTGAACATGCTCCTACGGAATCGTCGTTGCGGATGCGCCCCGGACGGGACGCCGGTTGCCGGGTCGAGTCACTCGATGCCACCCGACGAATTCACCACCCCTGCCAGCGTCGCTGCGTTCATTCACGAACAGTGCGGCCTACAGCGGAATGTTGCCGTGCTTGCGCCAGGGATTTTCCAGGGACTTGTCCCGCAGCATGGCGAACGACCGGCAGATGCGCGCACGCGTCTCGCTGGGCGCGATCACATCGTCGATGTAGCCGCGGCTCGCGGCCACGAACGGGTTGGCGAACTTGTCCCGGTACTCGTCCGTGCGGGCCTGGATCCGGCTCTCGTCGTCCTTCTCCTTGCGGAAGATGATCTCCACCGCGCCTTTCGCCCCCATCACCGCGATTTCGGCGCTCGGCCAGGCGAAGTTGACGTCGCCGCGCAGGTGCTTGGAGGCCATCACGTCGTAGGCGCCGCCGTAGGCCTTGCGGGTGATCAGGGTGACCTTGGGCACGGTGCACTCGGCGTAGGCGTAGAGCAGCTTGGCGCCGTTCTTGATGATGCCGCCGTATTCCTGGGCGGTGCCCGGCATGAACCCCGGCACGTCGACCAGGGTGAAGATGGGGATGTTGAACGCATCGCAGAAGCGCACGAAGCGCGCCCCCTTCTTGGAGGCGTCGATGTCCAGGCAGCCGGCCAGCACCATGGGCTGGTTGGCCACCACGCCGACGGTGGAGCCCTGCAGGCGCATGAAGCCGATGACGATGTTCTGGGCATAGCCCGGCTGCAGTTCGAAGAACTCGCCCTCGTCGGCAACCTTCAGGATCACTTCCTTGATGTCGTAGGGCTTCTCGCCGTCGTCGGGCACCAGGGTGTCCAGGGAGGGTTCCAGCCGGTCCGCGGGGTCGTCGGTGGGCCAGCGCGGCACGCCGTCCCGGTTGTTCGGGGGCAGGTAGTCGAAGAAGCGGCGGGTGAACAGCATGGCCTGCACATCGTTCGGGAAGGCCAGGTCGGCAACGCCGGACTTGCGCGTGTGGATGCTGGAACCGCCGAGTTCTTCGGGCGTCACCACCTCGTGGGTGACCGTCCTCACTACCCCCGGCCCGGTGACGAACATGTAGGAGGAATCCTCCACCATGAAGATGAAGTCGGTGATGGCCGGCGAGTAGACGGCGCCGCCGGCGCAGGGGCCCATGATGACCGAGAGCTGCGGCACCACCCCGGAGGCCAGCACGTTGCGCTGGAAGATCTCGGCGTAGCCGCCGAGCGAGGCCACGCCCTCCTGGATGCGGGCGCCGCCGGAATCGTTCAGGCCGATCACCGGCGCGCCGACCTTCATGGCCTGGTCCATGACCTTGCAGATCTTCTCCGCGTGCGCCTCGGAGAGCGCGCCGCCGAAGACCGTGAAGTCCTGGCTGTACACGAACACCAGGCGGCCGTGGACGGTGCCGTAGCCGGTGACCACGCCGTCGCCGGGGATCTTCTGTTCGTCCATGCCGAAGTCGTTGCAGCGGTGCTCAACGAACTTGTCCCATTCCTCGAAGCTGCCGTCGTCGAGCAGCAGGCTGATGCGCTCCCGGGCCGTCAGCTTGCCCTTGGCGTGCTGCTGCTCGATGCGCTTCTCGCCGCCGCCCAGCTCCGCCCGGGCGCGCTTCTCGTCCAGCATGGCGATGATGTCCTGCACGGAATGCCCTCAATATTCCCGCGGATGCCGGAGAATAACTTGGGGCAGGCCAGGGCACCACACCCGGGCCGATCGGCAGGTCAGGGAAAACCCAACCCCGAGGTGCCCAACGGGCGCCAGCCGTGCAGTTGCCGGAGGGGGAAGCGTGCAGTTGCACGTTGCGGGCAGAAAACCGGCCCGTAACCGGTCGTGCCGGTTACGGACCGATGAATCGCACGCCGATCGTTTCGGCGACCGGTGGGCTCAGAACGCGACGCGCAGCCCCACCTCGATGGTGCGTCCCGGCTGGGGCACCAGGTCCTTGACGATGGACGAGTGCAGCCGCTGTTCGTCGTCGGTCAGGTTCCGGCCCCGCACGAAAACTGCGAGCGAGGTATCGTCCAATTCGACGCGCAAGCCGACATAGGCTCGCAGGTCGTCGTAGGCATCGGTTTCCAACTCGAAATCGGCCACGTCGTCCTGCTTGAAAGCTCGGGCATAGTCGACGTTGACATCGAGGCTTCCCCAGTCGAGCGACAGGCCCAACCCGGCGCGCTGCGGCGGAATCCGGGGGAGGTTGTCGTTGCCCGACACGTCCAGTTCCGCAGAGACGATGTCATAGAAGGCGCTGAGTTCCAGAGAGCCTCGCTCCCAGACCGCGACCGTCGCGGCAGCCTCCAGGTCCACGCCGACGAAGGTGGCGTCCGCCTGGCTGAATTCCCGGACATCCAGCCCGTCCTCTTCCTCGCCCGTGGCCCGTTGAAAGATGAAATCGTTGAACTCCATGAAATAGACGTTCCCGTGCACCGACCAGCGATCGCCCCGCGCATCCAGGGATGCCGACAGGTTGATTGCCTTTTCCTCGTCCAGATCGGGGTCGCCGATCTCGAAGCTGCTCGTGGCCAGGTGCGGGCCGTCGGAATACAGCTCTTCGCCGACGGGAGCCCGGGTGGAATAGTCGGCGAGCAGACGGGCCCGCCAGATGTCTCCGAGCGGAACGATCGCGCCCAGCGATGCGCTGACGCCGCTGAAGCTGTCGCTGCCACCGGTTATCGGCTGGTGTTTCACATGATCGTAGCGGGCGCCCGCTTCCACCTGGAAGCCGGAAAACGACCGCTCCCCGACCCAGAACAGGCCGAATGAGCGGGTATCCACCGGCGGGGTGAAGGCTTCTTCGCCGACGACCGAGAACTCCCGGTCGCCGTACTGGGCGCCCACGGCGCCATTCCAGCCGGCCCAGTCCCGGTGAGTCAATTCGGCGCGCGCCTCCCAGGCATCGTTCTCGAAAGACGTTCCGACCACTCCGGATCCTTCGATTTCCTGATGCTCGTAGTCGTTGATGCCGAGGCGAAAATTGAAGTTGGCGAAGCCGGGCAGGGGATCGATCAGTGCGGCTTCGATATCGATGCGCGTCTGTTTCAGGTCCACGAAGGGCGTGCCTTCCTCGCCGTGCCCTTCTTCCTCGTCGTGGTGTTCGTCTTCGTCATGCTCCTCATCGTGGTCTTCGTCATGGTCCTCGTCATGGTCCTCGTCGTGGTCCTCGTCGTGGTCTTCGTCGTGGTCCTCGTCCTCGTCGTGATGCTCGTCCTCGTCGTGATGCTCGTCCTCGTCGTGATGCTCGTCTTCGTCGTGCTCGTCGTGGCCATGAGCGTGGGTGTGGCCGGGAATGCCGTACTCAGACTCCATCCGGCTGACTGATACCCCTATGAAGCCGCGCTCGCTAACGAACGAAAAGCCTGCCGCACCTCCGTACGTCTCCAACCCGCTACCCGGCACCATGCCCCGGACCGGCTCTTCCTCGTCGGCATGATCGTCTTCGCCTTCGTGATCCTCGTCATGATCCTCGTCGTGGTCCTCGTCATGGTCCTCGTCGTGGTCCTCGTCATGGTCCTCGTCGTGGTCCTCGTCGTGGTCCTCCTCATGGTCCTCGTCGTGGCCGTGCTCCTCCTCCATGGCCATGAAGCGCGCGGATTCCGCATAACCCGGAATCTCGTAGTCATCCATTTCCCGGGCGAAACCGTCCAGATGCCAGGCGAAGTTGCCCGCGCCCCCATCGAGCCGGAACGAACCGTTCTTCCAGTTGCCGTTGTCTCCCCCCCTCAGGTCGAGCTTGCCGGTGATCCGGTCCGGCACCTCGTGCGGGATGCGTCCCGTGTGCGTGTCCACGACGCCGCCGATGGCGCCGGACCCGTAGAGCAGCGTCGCCGAACCCTTGAGAATCTCGATACGGTCCGCGATGTACGGATCCACCGTCACCGCGTGGTCGCCGCTGGTGACGGAAACGTCGAGGGTGTCGATGCGGTCCTCGAGCACACGCACCCGGGCCCCGTCGAGGCCGTGAATGACGGGGCGGCCCGCCGCGACTCCGAAGGAACTGTTGTGGATGCCGGGCTCGTTGGCGACCGTGGCGCCGATGCTGTCGGCGACCTTGCGGTCGAGTTCCTCGCCGGCGAGCACGTCGCTGGCCTGGGCGATGCCCTCCGCGGAAAGCGGGTGGCCGACGACGACAATTTCTTCTATGACCTGGTCTGCCTGTTCCGGCGGGGCCCCCTCTCCATGGGCAAGCCCCGGCAGGGACACCGCCAGCGCGAGTGAAAACAGCTTGTTGAATTGCATGAATGGCTCCTGATGACAAACGGCGCGGCTTCCGGGGGAGGCCGCGTTCTTTCGGCTCTGTCAGTCAGGAGAGGGGCGGTGCGCGGGAGAGGCGGTTCTCGAACGGGCGCGTGATCAGAGGATGTGAAACTTCCCGTGCATGGCTCGGCAACTCCGGCAGCCGTGCCTTGGGCAGCTCACCGCCGGGGGCCAGGACACTACCGGAGTCGGAAAAACTGCAAATGCTGCAGAGGTCCTGCGGGACGGGCGTGTCATGCAGATGCTGGCCGGCAAGTACCTGCGCGCTGCACAGCGCAATCGCAGCCGCGCCGACAAGTATTTTCAGCGCTCCGAGACGGCGTTGCAGATGCGTAAGCATGGCGGGATTCCTCGGCCGCGATGGTAGCACAGTTCCTGCCCTGCCGGACCCGTGAAGACCCCGTTCCGGCGGCGATGGCCCGACCTGTTCATGTACGGTTCGGGCTACGGTCTTGCGAACCTCGGGCAGGCGCTCTACTGTTGCAGGTCTGACCTACCGGGGGGCGAAGTGCGCTGCGTAGGCGACATCCTGGAAGAGAAATCCGAAGAGGTGGTCTGGATCGGGCCGCTCGAATCGGTGTTCGATGCCCTCAAGCTCATGAACGAGAAGAACATCGGCGCCGTACTGGTGCAGATCGAAGGGTATCTCGTCGGCATCCTTTCCGAACGGGACTACATGCGCAAAGTGATTCTGGACATCCATTCATCCCAGAAGACGAAAGTGTCGGAGGTGATGACCCGCGACGTCGTGACGGTGACCCGGCAGGACACCATCGTGCATTGCATCGCCCTGACCAAGAAACACCACGTGCGCCATCTGCCGGTTGTGGAGAACGGCAAGACCGTCGGGATGATTTCGCTGCGCGACCTGTTTCTCGACGTCATTCATCAGAAGGTGGGCGACATCGTCGAGTAGTCGGCGGGCGGGGCAAGCCATTCGGGCGCTACGGCCATGGGGCCGTCGAGCGCCAGCAGGAACGCTTCCAGCCTCTTCAATTCGTACGGCAA
Organism: Gammaproteobacteria bacterium; assembly: GCA_028821125.1. Taxonomy (GTDB): domain Bacteria; phylum Pseudomonadota; class Gammaproteobacteria; order Pseudomonadales; family Azotimanducaceae; genus Azophilus. The sequence continues at coordinate 49,917 of JAPPHD010000077.1, read as the reverse complement.
CAGGTTCAGCGGCTTGGCCTCGTTGTGCCCGACGATGGCCGGGCGGGCGCGGTTGTAGTGGTCCAGCACCTCGGCAATCGTCCTCATCTGGCCCGCGTGCATGAAGGGGTCCGTACCCCCCAGATTGCGCAGCGAAGGCGTCTTGCGCGCACCGGTCAATTCGGCGCCGGTTCTCGCGAAACGCAACTCCGCGCAATTCCGCTCCGGCGGGTCGTTGTAGGTACCAAGGCAATTGAACGGCTCGTTCAGCACCACCTCCACACCGGAAACCCGCCCCTTGTCCGGCAGCCTGCCCGGGGGCGGCAGGACACCGGTATTGTGAAACTCGTGGTTGGTGAACAGCGGGCCGTTGTGGCAGTTGAGGCACTGCGCCTTGCCCATGAACAGGCGTAATCCCTCCGTCTCCCTGCGGCTAAGGCCGGCCGGGGACGGCTTCGGCATCTCTAGATTCTCTACGTAGCGGTCGAAATCCGTTGCTCCGGGCAGCAGCAGCCTTTCATACGCCGCGATGGCCTTGCCGAGATTGACGAAGACGGCGGTGACGGTTTCCCGATCCTCCGGCGTCATGTTCGTCCAGGCCGCCTCGGATTCCGGGTTGCCGTTCGGTCCAGCGCCTTCGGGAAACCGGCGGCGGTCGGACAGGTCCGGAACCGGCCCGAACAGTTCCGAATACCGCTCCCGATACCCCGTATCCGCTGCCACCAGCCTCGCCAGAGATGTCCGGGCAGCCCCCTGCTCCAACGGACTCTCCAGCGGACTCAACGCCTGCGACCAGAGGCTGTCCCTGCGGCCGTCCCAGAACAACCAGGGGCTGTAGGCGGCACCCACCAGGCTCATGGTATTGAAATCGCCCACCGCCAGCCCGAGGGCCAAACTCACCGCGTCCGCAAACCGACGCGCGGGCTGATGGCATGTGGCACAGGACACCTGACCGTTGGCGCTGAGCCGCGGGTCGAAGAACAGGCGATGGCCGAGGCGCTGCGCGCGGGGGTCGTCGGCTACAGGGTTGCCGGTCTCTTCAGGAAGCGGCGGCAGTGAACCCAGCCACAACGATTGCAGGGTTCCGGTTTCCTTCTCCGTCCAGGGGGGCTGCTGCAAAGGCACGCGAAACAGAGCCCAGACCGCTCCCAACGTCAAGGCGAGAATGACGACAGCAGCCAGGTTGCGCAGGGTTGCCGGTGGCACTGCACGCTTCTCCGTTCAGTTGCTCTTGGCGGTCCGTTTCCCGAATCCGCCATGGATTCAGAACAGGTCCCTCAGCGCATCTTGCGGGCTGATCGCCGGAATGGGGGAACGTCCGAAATCCCTGAGGTTTCGGGTGACGATACGATCGGCGCCGCAGGCACGTGCGGCGGCCACCTGCATGGCATCCTCGAAGTCCGGCACGGGCAGCGACGCCGCGTAGCGGATCGAATCGGTATTCGTCTCCGCGATTTTCACGAACCCGGTCAACTCGACGACGAATTCGCGGGCGCTGACGCCGCCCCGCGAAGGCGCCACAAGATAGTATAAGTTCGAGACAGTGTGCCAGGCGATACACGCCTTTCGCAGCCCCTGTTCAACCCGGTCAAGAAGATCCACCGCCGTATCGGCGTGAGGGTGCCTGTCGAGTGCGACGTCGATCAGCACATCGGTGTCGAGAAGTATCAAAGATACTTCCTCGCCAGAGCATCGTAACGCTCATCCCCGCGTCCTGCCTCCTTGAAGCGCCCTCGCCATCTCGCCGCGAAAGACGGCTTGCACTCTCCGGCCGCCTCCCGCAGCGATTGCTCGATCAGCGAAGAGAGCGACACGCCTCGGGAGCGCGCATAGCGCTTGGCCAAGGGAATGATGTCCGCATCCACCGTTATCGTGAGCTTCCTCTTCATCTGTTCCTTTGCCTGTAGCGCGCCATCATGAATACGTATAATGCCCGCCAATATACGTATTCAGCAATCCCCCGCGCGAATGAACCAATGAACGATTGTGGAATCTCCGACACTCCGACCGCATTCGACCCTACAGGTTCAATTGCAAGGTCAATGAGTCCATGCCATCCGGCCCGACAACCGCAAGCGTCACCTCCCAGTCTCCCCCCATGTGAAATCTCATCCCCTCGACGAGATAGTTTCCCTCACCCAGATTGCGGGTCATGCGCGGGGCCGTCGGAAGCCCGTGATCATGCGCGGGCATCCCGCCGCTGACGGCAAGTTCCGCACCGTCCACAGGCTGCCCGTCGGCGTCGGCCACATGGACGACCCAGGCGTGGATGCGGTTGATGGCCAATGGCTCCAACGCGCTGGCATAAGCGATGCGATAGCGCCCGAGATCCGTCGCCCGGGCAGTTACCGGCTCCGGAACGGGCAAGGCATCCCTGGCCAGCCCGGCCGGCGCGAGCAACAGGCAGACACACAGGCTGGCGGAAAAGCGCATGGATGGGATCACTTTCACGGGTGCCGGAGGCTACCACGAACAAACCGGTTGGATGAGCAACGCCTGCTAAGGCAACCACCCAACGGCGTGGATCCGGGGCCTGTCAGGCGAGAACGCCGTTCGGGATCGCGGGTTTCAGGTCCGGGAGGAAGACCGGCTCACCGCCTTCGACGGAGCAGCCGAGCAGGGTCGTCTGCCGGAAGGGGTTGTCGATGCGGTCGTCGTTGGGGATGAGCTTGCCGTCATCGAGGCCGCCGAAACAGATGTTTCCCCGCTGCGAGTCGGAAACGGAACCGGCACTTTCCGGAGCCTCGGCCGCCGGCGACGGCGCGGCGTCGCCCGCGTAAGCAAGCGACGAGGCGGCAACCGACAGGACACAACCGAACAGCAGTGACAGCAGGCGCTGGACGACGGGCAATGCAACGCTCCAATTGCAGGCGGCCGCCAGTTTATGAACGGAAAGTTACATGCACGTGACAAAGGCACGATGCGGCGTTCCAACCCGCCACGGCCAACGTACTTGCCTCTCCCACCCGTAGCGCGCAGCATCGCCACCCGCAGTGGAGAACCCCAATGACCGTCGAATCCAGGTTCAGTCCGGCGACCGCCGTGGCGGTGGTTGTCGCCAACATGATCGGAACCGGTGTGTTCACCAGTCTCGGCTTTCAGCTCCTGGAGATTCAGTCCGGTTTCGTGATCCTGATGCTGTGGGCCGTCGGGGGCGTGGCGGCGCTGTGCGGTGCGCTCTGCTATGCCGAATTGGGAGCTGCCCTGCCGCGCTCCGGGGGCGAATACAACTTTCTCGGCCGGATCTATCATCCCGGCGTGGGGTTCGTATCCGGATGGATCTCCGCCACCATCGGCTTCGCCGCGCCGACAGCACTCGCCGCCATCACTTTCGGCACCTATCTGTCCTCGGTATTCACGTCTCTATCGCCGGTGTCCTGCGCCACCGCCCTCGTCATCGGCCTCACGCTTGTGCACATGTGGACGCGGCGGAGCAGCGGCGGGGTGCAGCGCTGGTTCACCGGGCTGAAGGTCGCCTTCATCGCGGTTTTCTCCCTGCTCGTACTCTTGAAGGCCGGCGACGGCCAGCGGGTCTCCTTCCTGCCGGCAAGCGGCGACGGCGCCCTGCTCACCAGCGGGGCCTTCGCCGTGGCGCTGATCTACGTCAGCTACGCCTACACCGGCTGGAACGCCGTCACCTATCTCTCCAGCGAGTTGCGCGAACCCCAGCGCGTCCTGCCCCTGGTGCTGACGGTGGGTACGGCCGCGGTGGCGCTCGCCTACGTGCTGTTGAACTTCACTTTTCTGTACGCGGCGCCGATAGACGCCATGGCCGGCGAACTCGAGGTGGGTTATGTGGCGGCCAGGCACGTCTTCGGCGAGCGCGGCGCTGCCGTCATGGGGGTGGCGCTGGCCCTGCTGCTGGTGTCCACGGCCAGCGCGATGATCATGGCCGGCCCCCGGGTGCTGCAGGTGATCGGCGAGGACTTCTCCGCGTTCCGCATGCTCTCCCGGACCAACTCCCACGGCCTGCCGTCGGTTGCCGTGGCCGCCCAGTCCGCGCTGGCGCTGGCATTCATCTGGACCGCATCCTTCGAATCGATTCTGGTGTTCGCGGGTTTCACCCTTGGCCTGAGCACCTTTCTCACCGTTCTCGGCCTTTTCGTGCTGCGCATCAGGCGGCCCGGGCTGCCGCGGCCCTACCGGCTCACCGCCTATCCGCTGCCGGCGCTGGTTTACCTTGCCATCGCCGGGTGGACCCTGGCTTACATCCTCTTGGAACGGCCGCAGGAATCCCTCATGGGACTCGCGTTGATCGGCGCGGGTGCGGCTTTCTATGGACTGACCCGCATGTTCGAGAGGACTCGACATTGAGATGTTGAAGGCTGCCCACTCCTGATCCCCGGTGCTCGGGACGCACGGGAACGCCGCCGGCTTCCTCCAAGCCCGTTCCTTGCCGATGCATCCTTCTCCCGGCAATGCGTCCCGCCGCCAATCGTGCTAAAAAAGCGGTGTCGCTTCACCCACGGGCGAACATCGGGGAAGGATGCATTGACGGAACTCGCTGAATTCCGGGCGGATACCCGGGCCTGGCTGGCTGCCAACTGTCCTCCCGGGGCACGGGGTCCGGGGCCGGTTTCGACCGGTGGAAACCAGGTCAGCATCACCGACCGGGACACGCTGGTCTGGCTCGAACGGATGATCGAAAAAGGCTGGACCGCCCCCAACTGGCCGAAGGAGTACGGCGGCGGCGGCCTGACCAAGGAAGAATTCGTAATCCTCATCGACGAAATGCAGCGCATCCGGGCACGGCCCGCACTGGCCGGTTTCGGCACCAGTATGATCGGCCCCACCATTCTCGAATTCGGCACCGAACAACAGAAGCGAACCCATATCCCCCGCATTACCCGGGCCGAGGTGTCCTGGTGTCAGGGCTATAGCGAGCCTGGGGCCGGCAGCGATCTCGCCAGCCTTTCCACCCGCGCCGAGGTCCGGGGCGACCACTTTGTGATAAACGGCCAGAAGACCTGGACCAGCGGGGCGCAAAGCGCCGACTGGATGTTCATACTCGTGCGGACGGACCCGGATGCGCCGAAGCACCTGGGCATCAGTTTCCTGCTCCTGCCCATGGATCAACCCGGCGTGACGGTCAAGCCCATCCGGCTGATATCAGGCCATTCGCCCTTCAACTCGACGTTTTTCGACGACGCCATAGCCGCCAAGGAAGACCTGATCGGAGAACTGAACAACGGCTGGACGGTCGGCAAACGGCTGCTGCAGCACGAGCGCTCGGGTATGGAGGCCCTGGTGATGGGTGGCGCCGGAGGCAGCGAGGAGGACGGCCTGCCCGACGAAGCCAGGCGCTGTCTCGGCGAAGACGGCGGCCGTATCGCCGACCCCACCTGGCGGTCGACCGTGGCGACCCACGAAATGAACCGGCACGCTTTTCGCCTGACCCAGCAGCGTACGGTGGAGGAATCCGACGGCGGCACCCCGGGGCCCGCCACCTCGATCTTCAAGCTGTACGGCAGCGAACTGCAGCAACAGTTCTACGACCTGACCACGCGTATGCGGGGAACCCGGGGCTTCTGCGACGACACCCAGACCGCCACCGGGGATGAACGGGAAACGATCCGCCGCTGGCTGCACTTCCGCGCCGGGACCATCTACAGCGGCAGCAACGAGATCCAGCGCAACATTATCGCCAAACGCGTACTGGGGCTGCCGGACTGACGGCAGGGCCCGGCCGCGGAAGAGTTTGGGCGCCTAAGGAGGGACCATGGGCGACGAGATTCCCCGCCGTCATTTCAATGCCGAGGACTTCAGTGTTTTCCGCTTCCGCCTGGACGAAGAGACCAAACTCCTCGCCGAGCAGTTCGCCTCGTCCCGGTTCAGTGAGCGGGGGGATATCGCCGGATTCGAACTCGAAGCCTGGCTGGTGGATCGTGAGGGCGACCCATTGCCCCGCAATCACGAATTCCTCGAACGCCTGGACAACCCGCTGGTGGTCCCGGAACTGGCCAGTTTCAACGTGGAACTCAACGGCAGCCCGACGGCGCTGGCGGGCAGCACCTTTTCGCGGCTGGAAGACGAACTGTCGGCCACTTGGAGTGCCTGCCAGGCGACTGCGAAAGAGATGGACTGCCACCTGGTGACCGTCGGCATACTCCCGACAATACGGGAAGCGCTGCTGAATTCAGACCACATGTCGAAGATGGTGCGCTACCAGGCACTGAACGACCGCACCATGGCACTCAGGGACGGCAAGCCGCTGCACCTTCAGATCGAGGGCGGCGAGGGCCTGGACATGCTGCATCCCGACGTGATGCTGGAAGCTGCGGCGACCTCCTTCCAGATCCACCTGCAATGCAAGCCCGAAAATGCGGTGCGTGACTTCAACGCCTCCATGGTCGCCTCCGCCCCCATGGTCGCCGTATCCGCCAACTCGCCTACCCTGTTCGGCCGCGCGCTATGGGACGAGACGCGCATACCGCTCTTCGAGCAGGCCGTGGACGTGGGCGCCCACTATCCGAAGCGGGTCGGCTTCGGCAACGGGTTCGCGGACGAATCCATGCTGGAGGTGTTCCTGGAGAACCAACAGCAGCACCCCATCCTGCTCCCGTACGTCAGCAACAGCTCCCCGAACGAGTTTTCCCACGTGCGTTTCCACAACGGCACCATCTGGCGCTGGAACCGGCCACTGATCGGATTCGATCACGACGGCCAGGTGCACCTGCGCATCGAGCACCGGGTGGTGCCGGCGGGGCCCACCATCAAGGACTGCGTGGCCAACGCGGCTTTCTTCTTCGGACTGGTCCGGGGCTTCGGCCTGGAAGGCGAGCCGCCGGAAGCGCGCATGACCTTCGAGACGGCCAGGGACAACTTCTACAACGCCGCACGATACGGGCTCGGCGCACGCATCGGCTGGAACGGTGGCGAGGCCGGGATTCGCGAACTGCTGCTTGAGGAAATGCTGCCGATGGCCCGCCGGGGCCTGTCGCACTACACCATTCCAGACTCGGAAATCGACGAGTACCTGGGCATCATCGAGGCACGGGTGGAGTCGACACAGAACGGCGCCGCCTGGCAGAAGCGGTGGGTGACGCACAACGGCATGCGCGCCAACGAACTTGTCCTGGACTATGCCCGCATGCAGGAGAGCGGCGAGCCCGTGCACACCTGGCCGCTGTGACGGCGCTCAAGCGATTCGAAGACATCCCGCCGGGGCTGCTCGACGCCGAGCCGGAAGAATTGCTGGGGCTGCTCGGCGGGCCTGCGCTCCTGCACCTGCGGGCCGGCCCGGAAGAATGGCCGGCGCGACCCGGGGCGCTATTCGTCAGCGTGTTGCTGCACGGCAACGAAACCAGCGGCTGGTACGCGGTACGCAGGCTGTTGGGCGACTTTCCCGCCCCGTCCCGCGACCTGCTGATCCTCATCGGCAATGTCGAGGCGGCGGCCGGCGGCGTGCGCACCCTGCCGGGTCAACCGGACTTCAACCGCATCTGGCAGGAACCGGAAGGGATCGCCGTGGACGTGCTGCGCTATGCGGCGGAGATTCCGCTGCTCGCGGTCGTCGACCTGCACAACAATACCGGCAGGAATCCACACTATTCCGTACTGGCCGATTTCTCCGCCGGTAGCCGCGGCCTGGCCGCCCTCTTCGGCGACACCGCCGTATTCATCGAAGAACCCGCCACGGTGCTCACTCGAGCCTTCAGCCCGCATACACCCAACGTCGCCCTGGAGTTGGGTCCCGTCACCGATACGATGGCCGCCCGCCGCGGCTACGAATACCTGCGCTGCCTGCTCCAACTGGACGCCATCCCCCAAGCACGATCAGGAAACGCGCAACTGTTTCGCACCCTGGCACGCGTGCATCTGCGCGAAGGCGCCCGATTCGCATTCGCCAACCGGGAGTCGGGTTCGGTTCGGGCCGACTGGCTTCGAGCCGCTGCAACCGGCAAACCCGACGTGGCGCCTCCCGGCGGGATCGACGATCTCGACCTCGTCCTGGACGATGCTATCGAGGCATCCAACTTCGCCCGGCTGCCGGCCGGGACGCTGTTCGGAGTGACCGTGGACGGCCAGGCCCCGGTGGTTCTCGACAACAGCCACAAGAACGTCACGGATCGATTCTTCGAAGTGCGCGGCGGACGTATCGCGCTCAGGCACCCGACCGTGCCCGCCATGTACACGACCGACCCGAACGTCGTGCGGCAGGATTGCCTGTGCTACTTCATGGAACCGATGGACCTCGGCGACGGCGCTCCCCGTGACAGGACAAGCTGACAGCCGGCCAATACCCCGCCGCACGCTCTTCTGCTACGGGCTTGCCGACATGCCGATCCAGGTGGTGTCGATCCCCGTGCTCTCCCTGATTCCGGCCTACTACACCGCAGACCTCGGCGTAACCATGGCCGCGGCCAGCGCCGTGCTGCTGGCATCGCGCCTCTTCGATGCCGTCACCGATCCGCTCATCGGCTGGCTTTCCGACCGCACCCGGTCCCGGTTCGGGCGGCGCCGGGTGTGGATGGCGGTTTCCGTTCCCATATTCATGCTCGGGGTCTACAAGCTGTTCTTTCCCCAGGGACCGGTAGATGCGTTCTACCTGGTCACCTGGCTCATCGTCATGTGGCTGGGCTGGACGCTCCTGTACATCCCTTACTACGCGCTCGGCGCGGAGATCTCGCCCGACTACGACGAGCGCACCCGCATCACCGCCTGGCGTTCCGGCATCGGGCTCTCCGCCAACGTCGTCAGCAAGCTGGTGCCGGTCGCGGCGGGATTCCTGCTGGGAATGGCCACGATCGCCGACAACCTGCTCATCATCGGCATCATGGCCCTGGCCCTGCTGCCGCTTACCGTCGGAGCCTCCATCGTCGGCGTTCCCGAGCGCACGGATTACCTGTCCCCGCGGCTGCCCCTGCTGCCGGGCCTGAAGGTGATGGCCCACAACGGACCGTTCAAGCGCCTGCTGCTGGCCCTCTTCATCAACCAGCTCGGTTCCGGCATCTCCACGGTGACCGTCGCCCTGTTCATCCTCGACGCCCTGCACCAGCAAGAACACGTGCTGCTGATGCTGCTGGTTTTCTTCGCATTCAACCTGGCGGGCGTCCCCTTCTGGCTGCGGGTCGCCCGCCGCGTCAACAAGCACCGGGCCTGGTGCGCGGCGCTTTTCGGATTCGCGGGGTTCCACTGCCTGTACATGCTGCTCGGGCCGGGCGACTTCTACAGGATGCTGCCCATCACGGCCTGCACCGGGTTCCTGGGCGCCGCGTTCTCGGTGGTGCCGACGTCGATGCTGGCGGACATCGCCGATCTCGACACCCTGGAGAGCGGCGAAGACCGGGCTGCCTGGTACTTCGCGGTCTGGTCGTTCGTCGTCAAGGTCGGCATCTCCGTAGGCCCGGCGCTGGCATTCGCCCTCCTGGCGCTGGTCGGCTACGAGGCGTCCGAGGGCGTTGAGAATACGCCCGACAAGATTCTGGGGCTGCGCATGCTTTACGCCTTCGGCCCGGCGGTGGGCATGGCGATCTGTGCGCTCGTGGCCTGGAATTACCCCCTCACGCGGGAGCGCCACCGGGAGGTCCGGCAGCAACTGGAATCCCTGCGGCAATCCGCGGGCGGCGAATGACCCGGGCGCGCCGGGAACGGTCAGGGCAGTCGATCAGGCGCCGATCGGGTCAAGCCTGATGAAGTAGCGGGGCGCATAGCCCATGAGGAAGCCGATGACGGGCCCACGCGGATACTGCCGCTCAACCCGCTCCGCTTCCTCGCCCGAAACCCGTACCGCCAGATAGTCCCGGGTTTCATCGTTGCGGGTGATGCGCACCTCGGGATTTTCCAGCAGCCGGCGATACCAGGCGCGCGGCCAGTGGTTGACCGCGACGTAAAACCGCCCGTCGCTGTCGAGGGCCGAGAGCACCCGGTCGAACGAGTTGCCGTCGGCATCGTAGGTGGTGATGGTGACCGAATCCGCCGAGGTGGGTTGCATGGTTCCGATCAGGGTTTCGAATATCACGACAATCGCAACCCAGATACCCAGCAAAATGGCGATGATCTTGACTGCCTTCATGGCGCCTCCTCGCAGCATTCCAGACGTTGACCCATCATAATCCAACCGGCAGAGGGCCGCAGTAGAACGGAGGGGTGTGGTGTCATGACGCGAGTGATCGTCGTAGGCGGCGGAAACGCGGCTCTGTGCGCCGCGATCGGCGCCCGGGAACGGGGCGCAGAAGTGCTCCTGCTCGAACGCGCCCCGTTCGAGCAGCGGGGCGGAAACTCCCGGTTCACGGCCGGCGGCATGCGATTCGCCTATGAGGGCAATGAGGAGATCCGCGCCCTGGTTCCGGAACTCACCCCGGAGGAAACGGCACGCACCGACTTCGGCTCCTATCCCCGGGAGGCGTTCTACGACGACATGGGGCGCACCACCGCTTACCGCACGGATCCCGAACTCGCCGGCAAGCTGATCGACGAGAGTTTCGACACCCTGCGCTGGATGGCCGGCCACGGCGTCCGGTTCCTGCCGATGTACGGCCGCCAGTCCTTCGACACCGACGGCCGGGCCCGGTTCTGGGGCGGGCTCACCATCGAGGCCTGGGGCGGGGGGCAGGGGCTGGTGGACAGCCTCTACACCATTGCCGGGCGGCTGGGCGTCGATATTCGCTACGGAGCACGCGCCAGAGCCCTTGCCGTGAAGAAGGGCAAGGTGCGCGGCGTTCGCCTGGCCAACCAGGAAATCGCCGCGGATTCCGTTGTTCTCGCCTGCGGCGGATTCGAGTCCAACGCCGCCTGGCGCGCTCAGTACCTGGGCCCCGGATGGGAACTCGCCAAGGTGCGGGGCACCCGGTTCAACACCGGCGACGGCATCCGCATGGCGCTGGAGGCGGGCGCGGCGAGCCGCGGCAACTGGTCGGGCTGCCACGCCGTCGCCTGGGACATGCACGCGCCCGACTTCGGCGAACTCGACGTGGGGGACAGCTTCCAGAAGCACTCCTATCCCCTCGGCGTCATGCTGAATGCCGAAGGGCGGCGCTTCGTGGACGAGGGCGCCGATTTCCGCAACTACACCTACGCGAAATACGGCGGCGAGATCCTGCGCCAGCCCGGACAGTTCGCCTGGCAGGTCTTCGATGCGAAGGTCGCCCCCCTGTTGCGCGACGAATACCGCATCCGGCGCGTGACGAAGGTTTCGGCAGACAGCCTGGAAGAGCTGACGCGCAAGCTGGATGGGGTCGATGCCCACCAGGCCCTGCACACCTTGCAAGAATTCAACCGTGCCGTGGATCGGGCGGCGCCTTTCGACCCGGCCGCCAAGGACGGCCGCGCCACCCGGGACATCGACCCGCCCAAATCCAATTGGGCCAATCCCCTCGACACTCCGCCCTTCGAGGCATACGGCGTCACCTGCGGCATCACCTTCACGTTCGGCGGCCTGCACGTCGACTCGAACGCCCGGATCATCAGCGAGGACGGCCTGCCGATCGCGGGACTCTACGCCGCTGGTGAACTGGTTGGGGGCGTTTTCTATTTCAACTACCCTGGCGGAACCGGGTTGACTTCCGGAGCCGTTTTCGGACGTACGGCAGGGTACAGCGCCACCTCCTTGACAAAAAAGAGTCAAAATAGGTGACAGCGGATTCAGTCTCCTCTCACATTTCTGCGCTTGGTCTCAGTCACGCAAAAGAACTGAAACAGATACAATCAGCGTCTGTTGTTTAGTTGTGTCGCGAAACTGCATTGCGCGGCTTCGTAATCCCAGAACTGCAAAAGTGTCCGTAACGAAACGATCAGTTTCTTGGGCTCGTACACTTGCGGTCGACTAAAATCCGGACCAATGAAAAAACGCGCCCTCATCAGGCACCTCAGCCAACACAACTGCTCTCTGTTACGACAGGGTGCCAAGCACGAGTGGTGGGAGAACCACGCTTCGACCAAGCGTTCCGCCATCCCGCGCCACACCGAAATTTCCAATCAACTGGCGCGAAAGATTTGTAATGACCTCGGAGTGCCGCTCCCCTAAAGCTCGACCAACAACCCCAAATCCGCAATCGAAACGGCAGAACACCAGCCTCATCGAGAAGTGGAAAATCAGCCCATTTGATACAGGCCTGAGAATCAGAGGGCGACGGCTACCTGCTCGTAATCGCTGGCTTGTTCCATTGCGTCCCGTCGGTTCATTTCCAGCGCCTCGCGCAACGCACAGACCAATGACTCAAGCAAATCTTCGCGTGTGCGTTCCTGCGCATTGACACCCGGAACCTCTGCAATCCAGCCAATCCACCAGCCCTCGTCCTGCGAGATTACGGCAGTCCAAGGTTGTTCCATTCGGCCAAAATCCTCTCTGCAGTTAACCCGAGTATAGATGAAACCAAACCCTTCCGCCCGACCGGCTCGGCGGTTGACGCCGTAAATGTCCAACACAGCGGTGCAGGAATTCCGCAGTGACCGGCGACACGCGGAAACCCGAACCCGGGCGGAGCGCGGACGTCATCCGTTGGCCGCTTCAGCCGCAGGGTCGACCACTACCGGCGGGGTCGATTCGCTCAGCAGTTCCCACACTTTCTCGTCGCTGGAACCGAGCAGCAACTGGTACTGTTCCGGCGGCAGGTGCATGCGTGGCTCCGGGGTGTCCATGGGCGGCTGGGGTACCGGCGCTTCCGGGGCGTGGTAGGGTTCCGGCGATTTCAGGCGTTCGAGTTCTTCGTCGCTGATACCGCAGAGTTCGACGACCTCCGGGTCGATCCAGGCCCTGGCATCGATATTCCTGCCGCAGGATATCTCCAGGCTCAGGGATTCCGGGCCCGCAAAATAGATGGACTGGCAGAATCCGTGATCGAGGGGCCCCATCACGTGTACGCCCCTTGAACGGACACGATTCCGCATGGCGAGCAGATCGTCGTAGTTGTCCACGGCAAACGCCACGTGCTGCATGGTTCCGCCGGTGACCGGCGTCATCGGGCTGCCGGAATGGGTGACGCCGTACTGGATGTCGCCGGATACGCCCGGCCCGGCAACGAAAGCCACATAGGATTCCGGACCCAGTTCCAGAAAACCGTGAAAGTAGCCTTCGACGCCGTGCATCCAGTACAGGGCTTTCAGCGGCATCCCCAGCACGTCGTTGAAGAACTGAAGCTGCTTCTTGATGTCGGTGGTGGTGAGCGCCAGATGGTGCACGCCCCGCGGATGCAGGTTCGGGCTCGATGAACTGGACATGGAAACCTCCCTGAGTGTCTGCCGGCGGCAGCCGCCCGAGCCACCCCGCCGAGGTCCGGCGAATCATGAACGGGAACCCTTTTTTCGTCAAAGTATAATGCCGGCCTGATGCCGGTCCCGGGCGCTACGGCATGCGCCACTTTAAAGGCACAACAGGATGATTCGTCCGGATAGAGATTTCGATCGTTCCGCAATCGGGAAGGCGTTGTATCGGACCTCCCCCGGCCTGGCGGCTGATCTCGCGGACCAGGGGTTGATCGCCGGGCAATCGGGTCCGATGCCGGTTTTGTCCTGCGTCGCCGCAACGCGCAACGCGGTCGTTTCTTGATCATCCAGGTCATCTGCCTTGCCCTGGGGGCTGCTCTGGCCTGTCTTTGGAGCGCGATAGGCGCAGTGCGCGGTGCGAGTGCAAGCCCCAGAGGCTGGTCGGCGCCCCTGAACGACTGGGAGTCCCTGGTTGTATTCGCGACTGCCAACACGGCTGCGCTGGCGGCCGGCGTGGAGCCGACCCAAGACTGGTCTCTTGCCGCGCCATTGTGGGTGGCGTCAGCCCTCCTGCACGGGCTATTCTCCCTCGCCGGCCTGGCCCCGGCCCGCCTGGCGGCCCTGCTGGCGGCGCTGGCCGTGAGCGGATGGATTTTTGCCATGGCCATCCAGGCCGCTTCAGTCACTTTCTAGGAGTTCAACCGTTGGCTATTACAACCAATCTATTCGACCTGACCGGCAAGGTGGCCCTGTTGACCGGCGCCTCCAAGGGCATGGGCCTGGCCATGGCCGAGGCGCTGGCGGAGCACGGCGCCCGGGTGGTGATCTCCAGCCGCAAGCTCGACCAGTGCGAACTGGCCGCCGGCCGGATCAACGAGCGGTGCGGCGACGGCACCGCAATCGCCGTCGCCTGCAACATCGGTCACAAGGACCAGCTCGAGAATCTGGTGAACGAAACCCATGAACAACTGGGGCCGGTGGACGTTCTGGTCTGCAACGCGGGCATCAACCCCTTCTACGGCCCCATGTCCGAAATTCCCGACTGGGCCTTCGACAAGATCATGGGTTCCAACGTGCGGTCCAACCACTGGCTCTGCCAGATGGTGGCCCCCGACATGATGGAGAAAGGCGCGGGTTCCATCATCATCACATCGAGTACCGGCGCGTTTCATCCGTCCGACGTGCTCGGCACCTACAACATCTCCAAGATCGCGGAACTGGGGCTGGTACGAAACCTGGCCATGGAGTTGGGCCCCCAGGGCATCCGCGTCAACGCCATTTGCCCAGGCACCATCAAGACCGATTTCGCCCGGGTACTGTGGGAAACCGAAGAAGCCGCGCGCGGCGTCATCGCCGGGACTCCGCTGCGCCGCATCGGCGAACCCGAAGACCTGAAAGGCGTTGCGGTCTTCCTCGCCTCGAACGCGAGCGGCCACATCACCGGCCAGGCACTGACGGTCTGCGGCGGCATGTTCATGTGGCGCTGAAAGACTGCCGAACGGGTCGATTCCACAGCCCATGCGCGTGCTACAGTTGGGCGAGAAACCTGAGGGACGCAATATGAAATCACTGGTCTGCGACATGGTGGGTTGCGAGTTCCCGCTCTTCGCGTTCAGCCATTGCCGGGATGTGGTCGCGGCGGTCACCAATGCCGGGGGATTCGGCGTGCTGGGAGGTGTGAGCCACACACCGAAGACGCTGGATATCGAGCTGTCGTGGATCGACGAACAGGTCAACGGCAAGCCCTACGGCCTCGATCTTATCGTGCCCACCAGCATGGAGAGCAAGGAACAGTCGATGACGGCCGAGGAGATCGAGGCACGGATTCCGCCCGAGCACAAGGAATACGTGCAGAACCTCCTTGCCCGGTTCGACATCTCAACCGAGGACGTCTATCCGGACGCGCCCACCGACAGGATGGGCGAGAGCATGCGGGAACAGGGCGCCGGCGAATTGCTCGACTGTGCTTTCGAGCATCCCATCAGGCTAATCGCCAACGCGCTCGGCGTACCCCCCGCTTTCATGCTCGAGCGGGGCAAGCGGGAAGGCGTGCCCGTGGCGGCGCTGACCGGCGCCCGCGAACATGCCGTCAAGCACGCCGAGGCCGGCGTGGACATCCTGGTGGTGGCCGGTACCGAGGCCGGCGGCCACTGTGGCGAGGTGTCCACCCTCGTGCTTGTCCCCGAGGTACTGGAAGCGCTCAGGCCCTACGGCGAAATTCCGGTCCTTGCTGCGGGCGGCATCGCCACGGGGCGGCAGATGGCGGGCATGATGGCAATGGGCGCCCACGGCGTCTGGACCGGTTCCGTCTGGCTCACCACCGCCGAGGCGGAAACCGCGCCGGCGGTGAAGGAGAAGTTCCTCGCCGCCAACTCGCGGCAGACGGTCCGCTCACGCAGCCGCACCGGCAAGTACACCCGGCAACTCCGTTCGGCATGGACCGATGCCTGGCATGCCGAAGAGGCGCCCGAACCGCTGCCCATGCCGTTGCAGGGTGTGGTCAGCGAACCGGCACTATCCAAGATCGCCAGGCTCGCCGACGCGGGCCACGCCGGCGCGAAGCAGCTAACCACCTATTTCGTCGGGCAGGCCGTGGGGTTGATGAACCATGTGCAGTCGGCGCGGCAGGTTGTCTATGAGTTCATGGAAGACTTCGCCGAGGCGAGCGAGCGGTTGAATGGATTCATGGAGGAAGACGGCTGAGCCCAGCGCTTTGCCCCTGACCGGGCCGGCGGATCGCCGTCCGCGTCTACGCGGACAAGGCGTCGGTTGACCGCAGTACGGCAGCGGACACACCGTGCATTCCGTTCACGCGGCGACGTGACCCCCAGCGTGCAGGCTGCCGCCGGTCGAACACCCCAATCAATCCGCAATCGGCGGCCGATGCCGCAGCAGTTTCTTCCTGCCCTGCAGTTTCTTGCCGGCAAGGCGCCGTGCCCTCGATGCCGCGGTCGGTTGCGTCGGGATGCGCGGCTTGGGGCGGCGCCAGGCGCGCGCGAGCAGCCTGTCGAGCCGCGCCAGCGCGTCCTTCCGGTTCTGCCGTTGCGAGCGGAAGCGGTCGGCCGTAATGACGATCTCGCCGAACCGGTTCGCCCGCCGGCCCGCCAGCCGCGCCAGCCGCTCGCGAACGGCCGGCGGCAATCCGCTTCTCGCCAGGTCCACACGCAATTGCACGGCGCTCGACGTCTTGTTGACGTGCTGGCCGCCGGGACCCGTCGCGCGGATGAAGTGAAAGCTCAACGCTTCGTGTGGAATTTTCTGCATGACCTGTGGGGCGCCCCGCACGACGGAGAGATTGCCGACCGGGATCCGCCATAGCCCGATGGTCCTGACGAACGGCTATCATAGCCGACGCTCGGACGGCCGGAAGAAGCAGCGCCCCGATGTTTCCAGACCGGGCCGGACCACTGACACATCAGCCCCGCCAGGACCATTGACTCAGGAAACGCAGCGATGAACGAAGAACAACAGCGTCCCCGGCTCGTCCGGTTTCTCGACCGAGTCGAGGTCCTCGGTAACAGGCTGCCCGATCCGGCGGTGCTGTTCCTGCTGTTGCTGATCGCGGTCTGGGTGTTCTCGGCCCTGCTCGCCCAGTTCAGCTACTCCCACATCGACCCGCGCACCGGCGGCCCCCTGGTCATTCACAATCTCGCTACACCCGACCAGCTCGCGCACTTCCTCTCGCGGATGGTACCCACCTTCGTCGGCTTTCATCCCCTGGGCGTGGTGCTGCTCGCCATGCTCGGCATCGGTGTGGCCGACTACACCGGCTTCATCCGCACCGGCCTGAAGGCGCTGATGAACGTCACCTCCAGGGCCATCGTCACGCCGATGCTGCTCTTGATCGCCATCGTCAGCCACAGTGCCGTGGACGCCGGCTACGTGCTGGTGATTCCGCTCGGTGCGGTGATCTTCCAGGCGGCCGCCCGGCATCCGCTTGCCGGGATAGCCGCCGCCTTCGCGGGAGTCTCGGGCGGTTTCAGCGCCAACTTCGTCCCCTCGGCCCTCGACCCGTTGCTGCAGGGGATCACCCAGGCCGGCGCCCAGATTATCGATCCAGACATCGTCTTGAATCCACTGAATAACTGGTTCTTCACCTCCGCTTCAACGCTGCTGATCGTCGGCCTGGGCTGGTACCTGACCGACCGGATCATCGAGCCGCGCCTTTCAGGTACGGCGCTGGACGGCGACCTGGCCGAAGTGCCGCAACTGGAGCCCCTGACGCCGGATGAGCGCAGGGGTCTGACCGCAAGCCTTGCGGTTATGGGCCTTTCGCTCCTCGCCCTGTTCGTCAGCGCGTTGCCCGAGGGTTCCGCCTGGCGGTCCCCGGACGGTGATCTCACGGCGGGTTCCGCGCCGCTGATGCGCAGCATCGTTCCCCTGATCTTCCTGATATTTCTGTTGCCCGGCATCGTCTTCGGCTACGTCGCGAAAACCGTTGCCGGGCACCGCGACATCATCGCCGGCATGACCCAGGCGATGAGCGGCCTCGCCTACTACCTGGTCATGGCGTTCTTCGCATCGCTGTTCATCGCCGAGTTCGGGCGCTCCAACCTGGGCGCACTGCTGGCGCTGGAGGGAGCGGCGCTGTTGAAAGCCGCGGCGTTGCCCGCCTTCATCACCGTGGTCGGCGCCGTCATCATTACCGGGGTTGTCAACCTGTTCGTCGGTTCCGCCTCGGCCAAGTGGGCGCTCCTGGCTCCGATACTGGTGCCCATGCTGATGCAGCTCGGCATCTCGCCGGACCTGACCCAGGCCGCCTACCGGATCGGCGATTCCTCAACCAACATCATCACGCCGCTCATGCCGTATTTCCCGCTGGTGGTCGTCTTCTGCCAGCGCTACGTCAAGGATTCGGGGATCGGCACGGTGCTGTCGATGATGCTGCCCTACGCGGTCACGTTCCTGGTGGTGTGGACGCTGTTCCTGCTGGCGTACTGGGCCGCGGGGCTGCCGCTCGGGTTGCAGGCGAGTTACGGCTATTAGCCGTTAGCGCCCAGCCGTGTCGGCAACCTCGACGGAGCCGGATTCTCCGGACTATGCAAAGGCGCCCCGAAACTAGCCGCTGCGTTCGAACACGCGCTTGAAGCGGCGGGTCTTGCCCTTGCGCGGGTTGATGATCACCGACATCAGCAGGCTGCCGTCCCTCTGGACTTCCAGGGTGCGCTTGACCTTGCGCGTGGTCGACTCGTAGTCGGAGGTCAGCTTGTTCCCTGACCAGGCGCTGTGCAGCCCGCGGTAGGCGCCGGAGCGGATCTTCTCTTCGCCGACTCCGTGATAGGTCAGCAACAGCCCGTGTTCGTTCCGCTCGACGCTGAAGGACTGGCAGCGGAGCATCTCCGGATTGGGGATTCCCGCATCGCCCTCCGGCTTCGCCCCGCCGCCCACCGGGACCGGAACGCCGCCGACATAGACGCCTGTGGAGAAATTGCCTTCCAGGCCTTCCCACCAGCGGACGTTGGCGTTGTTGGGCTGCACTTCCTGGGTGCGCTCGATGTTCACGGTCCAGGTGCCGAGCAGCGCCATTTCTCCCGACCGCAACTGTAGCGGCAACAAAGCCGCCAGAACCGTCAACAGCAAGGATGCCGTGAATCGTGCCGAACCGGTGAACGGATTTCGTTTCATTTTCGCTTTCTGCTACGCCGCTGGTGCTTCGCGTCGGGGCCACTGAAATCAGGCCCAAATCGTAGCATGGGTGAGGCGGCCTCCAGCGCCATCAGCCTCTCGGCAACAAAGCCGAGCATCTCGCGTAGAAAATCGGTGTCCGCACTCTTCTTCAGAACCTGTGGCGAATACGAGCCGTCACCCAGCGCGGCCGGTTCGGCTGAGCGCCGAATGGCCGGTGGGAGACGATTGCCGACTCATCGGTCAGATTGCCCACCACCAGTTGCAACAGAGTGGAGCCCCGCGGGCGCCAACTGGCGGTCAGGTCCACCGTCGTCAAGCCATCGGCATGCAGCCCGTGCCCTACCGGCCCGATGCCGGGTTCCTCACGCACTTTTACCTGGTGTTTGACAGCAATGGACAAGTCCCACGCCTCACCGCCGACGCCGATGCGGGCGAGGCCGCGGTGACGCGGCAGATAGGGTAGCTCGTCGCCCTCGCGCACCAGGCCCCACTGCGAGAAACCGGACAGGAAACCGGTGCGGAACGATGAGTCGGTGTAGGTATAGACGAGGTCTGCATCGAGGCCCAGTCCCGGTATCACCTCGACGCTCCAGGCCGCGGTGAGTTCCGCGCCATAGACTTCCACCCGGCCGCCGTTGAACTCGTCGCCTACATCGCAGCCGGCATCGCTGGCCCGGCACCGGCCGAGCAGGTTTTCGTAGTCGCTGAAGAACCCGACCGCCTCCAGGTACAGGGCGGATTGCCGGAGGCGAATCCCCGCCTCGAAGTTCAGGCTCCGCTCCGGGTCGACGCCGGTAGCACCCGGACCGGCCGGCGAAAAACCCCGGTAGGCGCCCGCCAGCAGGCCGACCGAGTCTGTCGCCTGCCAGTGCAGGCCGATCCCCGGCGACAGAATCGACTGCCTGTTCTTGCGCGCCACGCCGTGGAGCAGGTCTTCCCACTCGCCGTCGATGTTCTCGAAGCGCAGCCCGAGGGTCAGCCTCAAATCCCGCCAGGCGAGTTCTTCGGATGCGAACGCGGCTACCGCCAGGGTATCCGCCTGATTCCATGCTTTGGGCGGTCTTTCGAAGCCGTCCCAGACCAGTGCGCCACCCTCCATGAGATAGCCCCTTGGTCGATGGTCGCGCTTGACGTCATCGGCGTGCAGCCGCACGCCAAGGGTAAACATGTGACCGATCGCGCCCCAATCGCCGTCCGTAAGCAATGTCGCCTGAACGCCCTTGGCTGTGAACGCGCGATCGTTGTTGGTGATTTCCAGGGTCTGGGCATCGACCGGAATGGAATCCACGGCGCCGGTAATCAGGTCGTATTCCCGGGTGAACCGGTGTGGGACGGCAAATACGGATCGTAGCGAGCGGCCGGCCACGAAGCCTTCCAGCTTGTTCCACTGGCGCTCGAAGCGGTTCCAGTAGGCCTTGGCGTTCAGGTACAGCCCGCCCACGGCCACGCCGTAGTTCAGGTGCGCATTGAAATGTTCCGACTGGAAGCGGGCAAGCTGCGAGGCCCGGTAGCGGCGCCTCGGGTCGGCGGCAAAGTCCTCGTCCGTCAGGCCCACGTAGGTTTGGTCCGCATCCTCATCCGCATAGCCGAGTTTCAGGGTGACCCGTTGCTCGAGGCCGCCATCCGGCTCCCAGCGCAGCTTGACCCGGATGTCGTTACGGACGAAACCCGTGTCGCCGCCGCCGTCCAGTTGCTTGAACCCGTCGCTCGCATAGCGCAGACCTTCGACCAAAACTCCGAAGTCCGAGTCGCCGAGCGGTCCGCCGTAGGCCGCGGCCGCCTTGTAGAACGCATGGCTGCCATAGCTCAGATCCAGTTCCGAAAACGGCTCGCGCGGCACCTCTCGCGTCACCAGGTTGATCGCGCCGCCGACGGTGTGTGGACCGTGCTGAATGGCGGACGGCCCCTTGAGCACTTCTACGCCATCGATGCGACTGATGTTCGGCAGGTAGTAGGCAGCCGGCGCCGAATAAGGGGCCGGCGCGATCAGCACCCCGTCTTCCATGATGGTGATCTTCTGGCTGCGCTCCGCCGCGGCGCCGCGAATGCCGATATTGGGCCGCAAGCCGAAGCCGTCCTCCTCGCGCACATAGACGCCCGGCACAGCGGACATCACCTGGTTCACGTCGGTGTAGTCGAAGCGCTCGAGTTCCTCGCTCGCAACGACCGTGCCCGAGCCCGGAACCCTTTGCCGGACACCGATGACCAGCACCTGTTCAATGCGGTCGAACGCCTCGTCCGCCTCGGTTTCGGGCGCTTCAGCGGCATGACAGACTGCCACGCACAGGAACGGCTGGACGACCGAGAGCAACGGGGAGAACGTCTGGCGATTCCATCGTTTCATGGCAGCCCGGTGGATTTCGAAAACGTTCGGCATGCTGAAAGCTTACCGATTCGGAACCTAATCCTGAATAGTAATGGTTTCGTTTTATATTTGAACCGGCTTCGAAGGACAATGGAAGGCTTGGCCGCCCACCGGGCGGCGGTGGCGCCGCACCAGGATGCAGCCCGCCTGCGGACGGGATTGGGCTACCAGACCAGGTGAAACCGGCTCTGCCGCCGGAAGACCCAGTGCCGCGCCCCTTCAGCGTCGAGATACGCATCTTCCTCCTGGCGGCAACTGGCCGGCTTGCCGCCCCACTCCGGTATCGGCGTGGTGGCCTGGAGTTCGATCGAGTGCCAGGTTGAAGGCAACAGCAGGGCGTCGCCCCGCACCGGCACCCCCTCCTGCCCGTCCCAGCGGCCGATCAGCGGCCCCGCGCCGTGGCCGTGATCGCCGATGGGGTGCGTATAGACGGTACCGTCGATCCCGGCTTCGCGCATGCCGGCAAGGGTATTGGTCAGGATGGCGTTGCCGGTCAGCCCGGGCTCCATGTTCTCCAGGAGGATGTCCTGCAGGCGATTCGAGTTGGCAATGCACCGGCGCAGGCCCTCGGGTACCCGTGTCTCGCCCTCGCGCAGCACGTAGCCCAGGTGCTGGGTATCGGTGTGCAGGTTGAGCGCAACCACGCCGAAGTCGGTCCAGAGCAGGTCGCCGCGCTCGATCGTCACCGGGCCCTCCACGGGAACCTCTCCCGCCCGCTGCACGTCCACGTTGGCCTGGAACCAGGTCGTGTAGCCCAGGTCGCGCACCCGCTGGCGCAGCCACCACTCCACGTCCTCGACAGTCGTCTTCCCCGGCGTGATCACCGCGTTCGAAAACGCCTGCGAAATGACCGCGTGCACGGTCTCCTGGATCTTCCGGTAGCGGGGCATCATTTCCGGAAGGCGCAGGGCGATGTAGTTCACGGCCAGGCGCGGCTCGCGCTTGACGCGCTGCAGCAATTCCGGGCCCAGGGCCTCCTCGAGGGCTTCGCGTTCCCCGGCGTGCAATCCGTCCGCGAACGCCCAGTCGCGGTCGATGTTGAGGACGATGTTCTCCGGGTCCCGCTCTTCCACCAGCTCGCGCAGGAGCCGCCACTGTTCGTCGCCGACCAGCTCCGCAGTGGGACGGGTGGGGGCCGGGCGGGTGGAGCGATAGGCGCGAAAGACGCCGCCCTGGCTCGTTCCGCCAAGCGCCAGCCGTTCGACCGTGCCGTCGTCAAGGCGCGTGAATACATATATCGATCGTCGGCGCGCGGCGAAGGTGGTGGGCGATGTGATCGAGCGGAAAACGGGATCCTCCCCGTACTCGCGCATCGACAGAATCCACATTCGCACATCGTGATCCGCCATCAGCCGGGGCAGCACCCGCCCGATGCGCAGTTCCAGCCACTCCTGCTGTTCCGCCGCCTGCTCACGCAAGGTGGGCAGGGGATGGATGCGGGCAGGAGCGTGTTCGGGGACAAATGCCGGCTTCTGCGCCAAAGCCCTGTCCGCAGGCACGATGGCCAGGGACAGGGCCAGAAGCGCTGCGCTGCCGAGACGAGGACACACGCGGGCTGATGGCGTCAAGATGCTCTACTCCCGGATTCTCGTGAATCCATCGTAGTGTCTTGTGCGATGGATTTCCTCGGTTTCGGCGGGCTGCACAGGATCTGTCACAACACATTCAGCGGATGGTGGCCCAAGTCACTGCCACGCCTCGCAACTCGGCCACCGTCCCGGGAGCGCGTGCCCCACCCGGCAATCCGTCGCAACACGCATGAAGGAATCAACCGGATTGCGCGTAAACGCGGTCGCCTTCGAAGGGCTGAAGATGCAAACGCGGTCGCCTTCACGACGCCGAAAAAGAGTATAAATGGGGCATGCTTTCAGTTACCGGACTCACCCTGGGCGGGAAAAACCGCTTCTCGCACCGATTTGCCGCCGGGGCCATCACGGTGGTGATCGGCCGCAACAATTCTGGCAAGACCCGGCTCGCGCGCGCTATCGCCGGCCTGGAGACATCGCCGCCGGGCACCCTGAGCATCGACGGTGACGACATCAGTCACCAGGATGCCCGCGCACGCTCGGTGGGCCTCGTCTACCAGGCATTCGTGAACTATCCCAACTGGAACGTCTTCCGAAACATCGCTTCGCCCCTCCATGCCCGGGGCGTCGATGCGGCCGGGATCGACCGTACGGTGCGGCAACTGGCCGACCGGCTCAGCATCGGAGACCTTCTGCACCGCTTCCCGCACGAACTGTCCGGAGGCCAGCAGCAGCGGGTGGCCATCGCCCGGGCGCTGGCCCAGGGCGGCCGGGTGCTCGTCATGGACGAACCGCTGGTCAATCTCGATTACAAGCTGCGCGAGGAACTGGAGTCGCAACTTAGGGAACTGCTGCTCGATCAGGGACCGGTGGTGGTGTACACCACCTCCGATCCCCGGGACGCGTTCAACCTCGCCGACGAAGTCGTGCTGCTCGACGACCGGGAGAAAGTGCAGAGCGGTCCTCCGATGGACGTGTATCGCGCTCCGGTTTCCGTCCGCGCCGCCGACCTCATGAGCAACCCCGGCGTGAACCTTCTGGACACCGGCGAGGCGCTCCGGCCCGAGCACCTCTCGGTAGCCCGCCGCGCCGCCGATGACCTCTGCTTCGAAGGGGTACTGGAGGGCCTCGAGACCAGCGGCGCGGAATCCTGGCTGCACTGCCAGGTAGGCGGGCGCGAATGGGTAGCGCGGCTGCCGCGCATGTTCGATCGGCCGCTCGGCGCCCGGGTCCCGCTCTACGCCCACCGCGCCGACCTGATCCGTTTCGACGGCCCGTCGCCCGGAGTGGTTGCCGATGGCGGCAATTGAAATCCGCGGGCTGCAGCACCGGTACACCGAAGCGGAGGCCGTTCTCGACGGCATCGACCTGACACTCTCCGACGGAGAGGCGCACGCCGTTCTCGGCGGCTCCGGGGCCGGCAAGACGACGCTGCTCAACCTGCTGGCCGGCCTGCTGCAGCCGCGGGCCGGAACCATCCGCTTCGACGGGCGCGATGTCACCCGGCTCGGCGGCGCCGGGCGCAACGTGGCCCAGGTGTTCCAGTTCCCGGTGCTGTACCCCTCGCTCTGCGTCGCGGGCAACATCGGCTTCGCGCTCGGCAACCGGGGCTGGAAAAAACCGGCCGTGCGCCGCAGGGTTGCTGAAGTCGCCGGACTTCTGGAGATCGCGCCGCTACTGGGCAGGCGGCCCCGGTCCCTGTCGCTGTACGAGAAGCAGTTGGTGGCCATTGCCCGCGCCCTGGCCCGTCCCGACGTGGCGGTGGTGCTGCTTGACGAACCGCTCACCGCCGTGGAGCCGGCCACCAAGTGGCGCCTGCGCCGGGCGCTGAAAACGATTCAGCAGCAACTCCGCCTGACGATGGTCTATGTCACCCACGACCAGTCAGAGGCACTGACGTTCGCCGATCGCATCACCATGCTGCACCGGGGTGCCGCCCTGCAGACCGGCACCCCTTCCGAACTCTACGAGGCGCCGTCCCACACCGAGGTTGCCCGCTTCATCGGGTCTCCCGGCATGAACCTGGTCGAATCCGAGGTGCGCGGCGGCCAGTTGTGCGTCGGCCAAAAGGCCATAGCGCCCACCGGCCTGTCCGATGGGCCTTGTGTAACGGGATTTCGACCCGAATGGGCAACGATCGAGACGGGAGTCGCCGCTGTGAGGGAAGGCATACCGATTGCGGTGGATACCGTTCGCCCACTCGGAACGGAAGACGGCAACCCGGTGGGCCTGGTAACCGCGAGCCTTGACGGAAAGCCCGTTCACGTTCGCCAGCGGCTGGAAAAGCTCCAAGCCGGCTCCGCGTACCTGCACCTCGACCCCGAGCGGCTGGTCACCTATCGAAACGAGCAATTGGCAACCCATGCCGGTTAACGGTTTTCAATTGCCGCCCGAGTTCGCTCCGGCACGAACCGGAGGCTGACCCGACATGCGTAACGACAAGGCGTGGTTGGCGGTTCTGCCCGTAGTCATCGTGGTGGCGTTCACCGCCATCGTGCCCCTGATGACCGTGGTCAACTATTCCGTTCAGGACATCTTCGATGTCGATACGCGCATCTTCGTGGGCCTCGACTGGTACCGGGAGACCCTGCGCGACCCGCGCTTCATCGACGCCCTGCTCCGGCAGGTGCTGTTCAGCGGCCTCGTGCTGGCGATCGAAGTGCCGCTCGGCATCTGGATCGCCCGGGCCGTTCCGCGCGAAGGCCCTGCCACCGCTGCGTTCCTGATCGTGCTGGCCATCCCGCTGCTGATTCCGTGGAACGTGGTGGGCACCATCTGGCAGATCTTCGCGCGGCCGGATATTGGGCTCCTGGGCGCCGCCGTCACCGCCATCGGGCTTTCCTACAACTACACCGGCTCCGCCCTGGATGCCTGGATCACCCTGCTGCTGATGGATGTCTGGCACTGGACATCCCTGGTGGCGCTGCTGGCCTTCGCCGGCCTGGCATCGATTCCCCGGGCCTGCTACCAGGCGGCGGAACTCGACGGGGCGAACGCCTGGCAGGTGTTCCGCTACGTGGAACTGCCGCGGCTGCGCGCCGTGCTGACCATCGCCGTGATGCTGCGCCTGATGGACAGCCTGATGATCTACACGGAACCCTTCGTGCTCACCGGCGGCGGCCCCGGCAACAGCACCACCTTCCTCAGCCAGTACCTCACCACCATGGCGGTGGGCCAGTTCGACCTCGGCCCCGCGGCCGCGTTTTCCGTACTCTACTTCCTGCTCATCCTGCTGCTCTGCTGGCTCTTCTACACCTCGGTGATGAAGGGGGGCGCCGATGACCGCTGACGCCCGCAAGGCCCATTGGACGCTGTACCTGTACTGCGGCTGGCTGCTGCTGCCCCTGTACTGGCTCCTAACCATGGCCGTGAAGCGCAACCAGGACATCACGGGGACGCTGGAAGTGATTCCCGCAAGGCCGACGCTGGACAACTTCGTCGAGATCTTCACCAACCCGGTCTGGTACGAAGCCTTCGCCAACTCGCTCACGTACGTGGTCGTCAACACCCTGGTGTCGGTCGCCGTCGCGCTGCCTGCCGCCTATGCCTTCTCGCGTTACCGTTTCCTCGGCGACCGGCACCTCTTCTTCTGGCTGCTGACCAACCGCATGGCCCCGCCCGCGGTGTTCCTGCTGCCCTTCTTCCAGCTCTACTCCGCCATCGGCCTGTTCGACACGCCGTTCGCGGTGGCCTTGGCGCACTGTCTGTTCACGGTGCCCCTCGCCGTCTGGATCCTGGAGGGCTTCATGTCCGCCGTCCCCCGGGAACTGGACGAGATGTCCCGCATCGACGGCCATTCCCGGGCCTGGTTCTTCTTCCGCATCTTCATCCCGGTGATTCGCAGCGGCATCGGCGTGACGGTGTTCTTCTGCTTCATGTTCAGTTGGGTGGAACTGCTGATCGCCCGAACGCTCACGGCCAGCGACGCCAAGCCCATCGTCGTCGTAATGACCCGCACGGTGAGCGCCGCGGGCCTCGACTGGGGAGTGCTGGCGGCGGCCGGGGTGCTGACCATCCTGCCCGGCATCGCCGTCGTCTGGTTCGTGCGCCGGCACCTCGTCAAGGGCTTCGCGATGGGGCGCGTCTGATGGCGTGGATGGCCTGGACCTGGCCGACGGCCGCCTTCTTCGCCAGCATCGTGCTGGCGCTCACCGCCATGACGCTGGCCGAAATGCGCTGGCCGACCGCCGAACGCCAAGGCTGGCTGCCGCTGTCCACCACCCGCGGCGACCGCTTTTTCATCAGCCTGCTCGGCAGCGCATTCATTCATGTCCTGTGGCTGGCGGCGACCGACCTGCCGGTTGCCGGAGCCGGCCTGCTCAGCCTTGGTTACGCCGCGGTCGTGATGACCAGAGGGTAAGCCGGGGGAGGCTCCCGCGCGGCTGTCGATCGGAGACCGGAACGCTTCCCCGATTCCGGTAAAACTCCGGGGACGCACGGTTCACTCTTTTGTTAACCTTCGACCGCCACAGGCGGATATCGAGGGGCCGGAGAACACATGATTGCACGTATCTGCCTTGCCGTTGCGGCACTCACGGCCCTGGTGGGTTGCGGAAGCGAAGAGCGGCCGGCGGATGCTCGTGAGTCCGTCGACTACACGGCCAACGCCGCACGGTGGGTCGACGACGAACTGCAGCCGTCGACACTCTCCCGGGAGCAGCAACTCGCGGAACTGGCCTGGTTCACCGAGGCGGCGGCGCCGTTTCGCGACATGCGCATCAGCGTCGTCTCGGAGACCCTCACGACCCACAAGTACGAATCCGAGGTGCTTGCCCGCGCCTTCGAGGAAATCACCGGCATCCGCGTCACCCACGACCTGATCCAGGAAGGCGACGTCATCGAAAAGCTGCAGACGCAGATGCAGTCCGGCCAGAACGTCTACGATGCCTACGTCAACGACTCCGACCTGATCGGCACCCACTCCCGCTACGGTTACGTGGTTCCGCTCTCCGATTTCATTGCCGGTGACGGCGCCGATGTCACCCTGCCCACCCTGGACATTGACGATTTCATCGGCAGGAGCTTCACCACCGGGCCGGACGGCAAGCTCTATCAACTGCCCGACCAGCAGTTCGCCAATCTCTACTGGTTCCGATACGACTGGTTCTCCCGCGAGGACCTGCGCGAACGCTTCCGCGGTGCCTACGGTTACGAGCTGGGCGTGCCGGTCAACTGGTCGGCCTACGAAGACATCGCCGAGTTCTTCAGCGAAAAGGTGCAGACCCTGGACGGTGTGCGGGTGTACGGCCACATGGACTACGGCAAGAAGGATCCGTCCCTGGGGTGGCGGTTCACCGATGCCTGGCTGTCCATGGCCGGGGCCGGAGACGCGGGCATTCCCAACGGCTCGCCGGTGGACGAGTGGGGCATTCGCGCCGAAGGGTGCCGGCCGGTAGGTGCATCGGTCAGCCGCGGGGGCGCCGCCAACGGGCCGGCCGCTGTCTACGCCCTGCGAAAATACATGGAGTGGCTGAAGCGATTCGCGCCGCCCGAAGCCCAGGGCATGACATTTTCCGAGGCGGGTCCGGTGCCCGCCCAGGGTCACATTGCCCAGCAGATCTTCTGGTACACCACGTTCACCGCCGACATGATCCGGCCCGGCCTCGCCGTGGTGAACGACGACGGCTCCCCCAGGTGGCGCATGGCGCCGTCGCCGCACGGCCCTTATTGGGAAGAAGGAATGAAGCTCGGTTACCAGGATGCCGGTTCCTGGACGTTCCTGAAGAGCACGCCATTGGAACGCCGCAAGGCGGCGTGGCTGTACGCACAGTTCGTGGTGTCGAAAACCGTCTCGCTGAAGAAGACGCTGGTGGGGCTCACGCCCATCCGTGATTCCGACCTGCGCTCGGAAGCCATGACGCGGGAAGCGCCCCGGCTCGGCGGCCTGGTGGAGTTCTACAGGAGCCCGGCCCGGGTGCTGTGGACGCCGACCGGCACCAACGTGCCGGACTACCCGAAGCTTGCGCAACTCTGGTGGCCGAACGTCGCCAACGCGGTGAGCGGCACAGTGTCCCCGCAAACCGCCATGGATACCCTGGCGCAGGAGCAGGATGAAGTGCTGGCGCGGCTGGAACGCATCGGCATCCAGGGGGAATGCGGGCCAAAACTCAACCCGGAATCGAACGCCGACGAGTGGCTTGGCCGGCCAGGCGCTCCGAAACCCCGCCTGGAGAACGAAAAACCGCCGGGGCGCACGGTTCCTTACGATCGACTGCTGGCAACATGGCGGGAAAGCTGAACCTGCCGGCGCATCCCCGGCGACGCCCCAGTTCGTTGGACAAGCGGTAATCGCATGCGAAGCTGCCTGACGTGACAACCCTTCCGTGAACGGGAGGCTGAGCGCGTTGCGAGGCGGCAAGTCGGAGCGAATGGAAGGAAATCCAACATGGGCTTTTACGAGAATCAGATACTTCCGCACATGATCAACCTTGCCTGCGGGGCGAAACCGGTTCGCAAGCAACGCGAAAAGGTGGTGCCTCAAGCCGAGGGCAGGGTTCTCGAAGTGGGGATGGGATCCGGCCTCAACATCGAGTTCTACAACCCGGACAAGGTCGAGATGGTTTGGGGGCTCGAGCCCTCGGAGGGAATGCGAAAGAAAGCCTGGCCCCGCGTGCAGGCTGCCCCGTTCAGGCTGGAATGGCTGGACCTGCCGGGAGAGGAGATACCCCTGGAGGACAACAGCGCCGACTCGATCGTTGTGACCTATACGCTTTGCACCATTCCCGACTGGAAAGCGGCGCTCGAACAGATGCGGCGCGTACTCAAGCCGGGGGGCAAGCTGCTCTTCAGCGAGCACGGCGCGGCGCCCGATGAAGCGGTGAGGCGCTGGCAGGACCGGATCACCCCCTTCTGGAAAAAGATTGCCGGCGGTTGCCATTTGAACAGGGAAATCCCCCGCCTGTTCGGGGAAGGCGGTTTCACCGTAAGGCAATTGGAAACGATGTACGTGCCGTCAACGCCGAAGATCGCGGGATATACCTATTGGGGGTATGCGGCCTGAGATGACCCGGCAGGTTCGCTCCTGATCGCCCTCCTCCGCAGCGCGCACGCTTCCACCCTGCCACGAGCAAATGAACCGTTTCGAAACGGCTTTTTCAACGACTGAGTTGAACGCTTGCCGCACATCAGGTGACCCGGTCGGGGCAGGTTCGTTCAATGACTGGCTCCCAGTGGCCGACGCTGTTGTTTGCGGGTATCTTGCGACCTGCGAACCCTGACGGTGAGAGCGGCCCGCTCTACTTCCGGGAACGGACCAGACAGGCGCTAATTCCAACGAGGATTGCTGTATGCGACTTTCCGAAGCAACCATCATGACCTGCATTCTGCTGTCGCTCGCTTTGCCAGGCACAGCCAATGCGCAGCGGGCTCAAACGCTCGAACCGCTTTCCGAGACCGCCGCTTTTTTCGCCAAGCGGCCGTTCGTTCACAACATTTCGATCTCCCCGGACGGCAGCAAGTTGATGGTCGCCGCCGATTCCGACGGAGATCAGACCATCACTTTTCTCGATGCGGATTCGATGGAAGCGATCCATGTTGTGGAGTTCGACAACCGATGGCGCCTCGGCGGTACCGCATGGGTCTCGAACAACGCCCTGGTTGTCTCCCCGTATTACCAGCCCATGCGCCGGAACTTCAGCGTTCCC
The DNA here is from genome assembly GCA_028821125.1 of Gammaproteobacteria bacterium. Classification (GTDB taxonomy): domain Bacteria; phylum Pseudomonadota; class Gammaproteobacteria; order Pseudomonadales; family Azotimanducaceae; genus Azophilus. Next base: position 19,633 of record JAPPHD010000077.1, on the reverse strand, counting down.
TCCGGGAACCTGTCGCTCGTTTACGCCAACGGCAGGCAACCCAAGGTTCTGGTGGGCCCCCTGGCCGGAATCAACAGAACCGGCGCATTGGCCGGCCGGCCTGAAAACCGCCTCGGCGCGATACTGCTCGACCCCTTGCGCGAAAAGAAAGACTGGATTCTCGTGCAGACCTTCGACGGCAACGGCACGGGGTTCGCTGAATTGCAACTCCGCTCCGGGCGGCTGCGAAACAAGACGCGCGGGCCAAGCCGGTTCTGCCGGTTCGCCGTGGACAGCAACGGTCAGGTGCGGTTCTGTTCGGTGCAGGACCTGAAAACCGACCTGGCCACCATTTACGAATTGTCCGACTCAGGCTGGAACGCAATCCACGTCAGCGGGAAACCGGCTCGTGCAAGAGTGCTGAGTGCCTCGGGGGATGACGGGCTCCCCCTCGTGCTGGCGGACGCGGGCAAGGCCGGCACCTCAAGCCTGTTCTCGCTGGCTTCATACCTGAAAGGCGGCGACCCGCTGTTTTCGGATCCCGTGTTCGACTTCTGGGGCATCAAGGGTTCTCGAAACACCGGCGTGTGGGCCATATCCAATCCGAATCCGATACCCGGGTTCATCTACCCCGAGAACGGAAATCCCTCCGGCCGGATTCTCGCCGGGGTCCACAGGTCGCTGGCAGACGCCTTCCCCTCGCATTTCATCGATTTCACGGGAGTCGATACCGCCTACGAAAAGTTCATCGCCAGAGTGTCCAGCGACACATCACCAGGCAGGTTCCTTCTGTTTGACCGGAAAAAGAATGAGCTCAGGCAACTCGCGGACAGAATGCCCTGGTTGGCCGAGCGCCCCCTCGCCAACAAGGCGCCCTTCACCTTTCGAACCGGGGACGGCCTCACCCTGCACGGTTTCCTCACCAGAGCCTTCACCGATGCACCGGAACGGTCGCCCTCGATCGTTCTGGTCCATGGAGGACCCCACGGACCCTTCGATACCTTTCACTACGAGCGGGAAATCCAGTTTCTGGCGGCAATCGGCCTGAACGTAGTTCAGGTCAACTTCCGCGGCAGCGGCGGCTTCGGGCAGGCCTTTATCGAGAGTGGATACCGGGAATGGTCCAGGCTCATGGTAGACGACGTGATCGCCGGATTCCGGTCGCTGGTCGGGAAGGAAATCGGCAAGGACGCTTGCATCTACGGTGCAAGCTATGGGGCGTTCAATGCACTCAGCGCCGCCTTCCGGGCACCCGATGCATTCGTGTGTGCCGCGGGCCACGTCGGCGTCTACAGTCTGCCTGAAATGTTCAGGGGCGGAGACATACCGGAGACCGAGGAGGGGCTCGCCTACCTGAAGCGTGTGCTCGGAGAGGACGTCTCAGTTCACCGGGCGGACTCTCCCGCCTTCAACGCCGGAAAAATCAAGATGCCCGTGTTCCTGTCGGCCGGCAGCGACGACGTGCGCGCTCCCCAGAAGCAGACGAAGATCATGGCGGCCGCGCTCAAGGCGGCCGGCAAGCGGCCAACTGAAATGTACATCGACAGGGAAGGACATGGTTTTGCCTCGGCGGAGAACGAGGCCGAGCGGCTGGTAGCGCTCGGCGGGTTTTTTGCGGACCACCTGTCAACAACGGCCAGACAGCACAATCTTCGGTCAGGAGACGTGCCGGGGCGGCACTGACCGACGCCCGGTTGACGCCCTTCGCAAGCCTGCAACGACAATACCGACCGGTCAGCGAGGCGAGATTTTCTGAAGCCCGGAACGTTCAGATTCGGTACCGGGGTGGAATAGTCACAATCGACCGACTCATGCCCATGCGGGTACGACAACCCTTCCGCAATTCCGGACTTCGTTAGTGTGAAATTTGTGTAAGTCATGCTAAATTTCCTGTTAGCAGGTTGGCCTCGTGGGGCCTGCTATACAACATAAACGCGACCCAAGCGATTCGGCCTGACCAATCGGCCTGTTTCGCTCGCTGGTCCGAGAACCTGGGGAGGTTTCAATGTTCGAACGCGACAAGCTCAGCGTGGCGGTCAAGGCTGCGCTTTCTGCATCTGCATTCGGTATGGCTGCGACTTCTCTGCCTGTCCTGGCAGAGGAGGCCGAAGAAGGCGTGGCCATGGTGGAAGAAATGGTCGTAACCGGCTCGCGCATCAAGCGCGCCGTGGACGACGAGGCAACGCCGGTGACGGTCATCGATGCCGGCGACCTGCAGGTGTCCGGCTACAACAGTGTGGCGGACGTGTTGAGGAACACGACGTACAACAGTTTCGGCTCTTTCCGGGAGCGCTCCGGGTCGTCATTCGGCCAGATTGCGCTGGTCGACCTCCGGGGGCTGGGCGCAGACCGCTCTGCAGTGCTGATCAACGGGCGGCGGGTGCCCGGCAATCCTTTCACGGGCCAATCCGCCGTAGACCTGAATTCGATTCCGCTGAACGCCATCGAGCGAATCGAAATCCTGACCGATTCCGCCTCGGCGGTCTACGGGGCGGACGCAATCGGCGGCGTCATCAATTTCATCATGCGAGACGACTACACCGGTGCGGAAATTCAGGTCGGCATGACCCGTCCCGAGGCGAAAGGTGCGGACGAAGAGCAGGTCAAGGCCCTTTTCGGCGCTGCGGGCGACCGCGGCAAGATCATTGCAAGTTTCGAGTTTTTCGAAAGAAAAGCCATATTCGACGGCGACCGGGACTACAGCGCCGTGCAGATAAACGGAGACTCGTTCGGCGACACAGTGGGCGTCAGCGTGGGCGGCAACACGGGCTTTCCCGGCAATTTCTCAACCGCATATCCCATTGGAGACTGCGATCCTTCCGTCTATGCCGGCATCTTCCATACGCCCTTCGGCATACCCGGCGAGGGTTGCGGCTTCGGCTACGCCGACATTTCGGCACAGACGGGTTCCGTGGAGCGCTATAGCACCTTTGTGGATGCGAGCTATCAACTCACGGACGACATCAACGTCTACGCCGAGAACCGGTACTCGCGCATCAACAGCTTCGGTCGCTACGCCCCTGCTGTGGGGTTCTTTGCCGTAAACGAGCCCGCCAGGATCGAGAACGGTCTGACGCCCGTTGCCGGCGCGAACGGCGCGCCATTCCTGGCATTCCACCGGTTCGTGGCGCACGGGCCCCGCGACGACAATTCCAAACGGGACGAGTTCGATATCGTGGTCGGCCTCGAGGGCGAACTGGCCGACGGCAGGATCACGTTCGATGCATTCGCGCGGCACTACTACTACAGTGCGACGGCAACGGGAAACACCTACATCGTACAGAGCATTCTGGAAGATCTCGTTGCGACGGGCGCCTATGACGTGCTCGACCCTCTGTCCCCGGCCAATGCCGATGCGGTTCTCGCCAGTTCCGCCACCCTGACCAGGGATCTCGACACCAAGTTCAACCAGGTTGGCGTGAGCTTCTCCGGCTTCGCCTTCGACCTGCCGGCCGGTCCGGTGGGATGGGCGGTCGGCGGGGAGTGGGCCGACGAAGACTACAACGACAACTACGACGCGCAGCGCGAGGCCGGCAACATTATCGGCTCCGCGGGCAATTCCGCCGCCGGCGACCGTTCCCGCAAGGCCGCATACGGCGAGTTGCTGGTGCCCATCATAGAGGGGCTGGAAATCGGGGGGGCACTGCGTTGGGACGACTACAACGATTTCGGTTCCGCCGTGACGCCATCGACCCATGTCCGCTTCAATCCGTCCGTCGCGAACTGGCTGGTGTTGAGAGCCTCGTACAACGAGGGTTTCAAGGCACCGAACCTGACAGACCTGTACTCGAAGCTCTCGCAATCGTTCAACGATGTTACGGACTTTCCCCAGTGCGAGTCTCAAGGCGTCGCCCCGGCCGACTGCCCGACATTCCAGATCGAGAATTTCACGGGAGGCAACCCGGACCTGCAGGCTGAAAACTCCAAGGCATTCAACATCGGCGCAGTTGTCACGCCACCTTTTCTTGAAGGCCTGTCCGCAAGTGTCGACTACTTCGAGGTTGACACCACGGACCGCGCGACTTCACTCAGGTTGGGTCAACTCGTACGGTTTGCGGCAGAAGGCAACGTGCCTCCGGGCACCGAGGTCGTGCGCGGCGCGCCCGGGCCCGACGGCGGGCTCGGCCGGCTGGTTTCAATCACCAACGTCATCACCAACGCCGCGGCAAGAGACATACGCGGTCTGGACGTTCGTGCTCAGTACAACCAGGACTTCGCTATCGGCACCGTCAATGCGCAACTGGAGTGGTCCCGTTTCTTGACCTACGATGTCCAGAATTCCGCGGACGATAGCGTGATCGACTTCATTACCGAAGCCGGCTACCCGGACGATCGCGTAAGTGCGACAGTGCGCCTTACCAGGGACGCGTTTACCGTCAACTACGGAATGAACTACATCGGCGAGCATGGCGATGGCGAAATCGAGGACTACGATTCCTACATGAGTCATGATGTCACGGTCGAGTATCGCTCCCCCTGGAACGTGGATCTGATCGTTGGCGTCCAAAACTTCACCGACGAGAAACCGGTAATCGACAGCATTAGCGGGTACGACGACTCGATCGTTGGCGAAATCTACGATCTGGCTGGCCGCAGGTACTTTGCCCGCCTGCAGTACAATTTCTTTTGATCGTTGACGTGTTGTATAAACCCGGGCCACTGGCCCGGGTTTTTTTATGATCCGAAAACTGTTCGCAACGCCGATCTACCACGCCAATCTGGATGACGACAGGCTGCTGCTTTCCGTAAAGAAGGCCATTCTGGGCCGGCAGAACGAATCCCACCGGCATCCGCAGCCGCCCCAGGGGCGGCATCCCGGCGTATTCGAAAGCCGATTCGACTTTCTGGATAGCCCCAAGAAAGACGCAATCGCCGCCCTGAGGGCCACTCTGCTGGCACACCTGCAGGCTTTTCTGGCTGTCGTGCAGGAAACGAAACCCGAGGCGGTGCGGATGGAGCAGATCAGGTTTCATAGCTGGTTCCATATCACATCCGCGGGCGGTTATTTTCAGCCCCACAACCATCCCAACGCATCGTGGAGCCTGGTCCTGTGTGTCGACAACGGTCACCAGGCCCCGTGTCCCGAGGAAGAGCAATCGGGTTGCCTGGTTTTCTCAGACCCCAGGTCCACCGCCTCCATGTACCTCGACCGATTCAACCGCCGGCAACATCGGGACGTTTCGTTCGATGGCGCGAAATACTTTCTTCAGAACGGCGACCTGCTGATCTTCCCCTCGTTCGTAAAGCACCATGTGACGCCCTACCTGGGGGACAATCTGCGGATTTCCGTGGCGGCCAATTTCTGGGCGGACCTCAAGTATGGCTGAAAGGTCTGAAGAGGCGCTCTCCTGGAGCAATTTCTGGCAGGCGGAACTCAGCAGGGCCTTTGCCGCGGACGAAGCGCAGGAACAGGCGCTGCAAAATTTCTGGACGGCTGCGTGCAGTAGCTGGAACACAAAGGACCGGGTTCTGGACATCGGCTGCGGCAACGGCGCCCTGGCCCTGTCCCTCGCCGCAGCCGCCAGGGAAACCGGCAGGACGTTCAGCTACACGGGGTTGGATCAGGCGGCAATCAATCCTCCTTCGCATTCGGACTTCGAGCCGTTGAACGTCGTCCTGCGCGACAACACCCCGGCTGAAACCGCACCGCTGCCCGATTCCAGCTTCGAGCGGATAGTCAGCCAATACGGATTCGAGTACTGCGACCGCAAGGCCGTGCGTACGAAAATCGCATTCTGGCTGGTTCCCGATGGAACGCTGTCGCTACTGGTTCACAGCCAGGATTCCCAATTGACGGCGGAGGTCCGGTATACCCTCGAACAGTTCCGCATGGCCGAGGAGTCCGCGCTGCTGGTCTTGGTCGCCCGGCTTGTGTCGCGGCTTCATCAACTCGGCGGCGCCGAAACAGGGGATCGGCAGGCCCGGGCGATGCGTGAGCTGATCAACAGCACCTGCCAGGAATTGACCGACAAGGCCGAGCCCATGCCGAATCCCTATTTCCTGCGCAACTTCGTAAGTGTCTGCCTGGGGTTCTTTTCCTCCGATCGATCTCACATTCCACACGATGTCCGCCTGGCGAATATCTTCGAGTTTTCGAAGCAGCTCCTTTTTCAAAAAACCCGCCTGGAGCAACAGCAGCGCGCCGCTCTCTCCGAAGGGGAAATCGATGAATCGGTGGCGCACCTGGAAAACCTGGGACTGAGATGCAAGCGACGGGAGGCATTCGTATTCAACGCCGAGCATTTCGGTTTCGCGCTGGAGTTCGTCAAGCGCTGACCTTCCCGATTCCCCAAGTCCCACATCCCGGATCCGTTGCCCACTCATCCCGACCCCGGGAAAGACGGCTTCGCACCATACCCGGCGCCTCTCATCATGCCGGACTCTTGAAATCTCCCCGACCGTCCCCATCTTTCCCGTCAACGGCCGGAGCATTCCGGCGAAACAGCAACCGAAACAGGAGCAATGACGACATGAGAATCACTCGTTACGACCCCTACAACGCTCTCGCGTGCTGGCGGCGCGACATGGGCCGCCTGTTCGGCAACGGCCTGCGCGCGGTCAATGAAGACTTTGCGCCCGGCGAGGGCAACTGGACCCCTGCCATCGATATCCGCGAGGTCGACAACGGCTACGTGCTCCGGGCCGACCTGCCCGGCGTGCAGCGCGACGACGTGGAGATCACCATGGACCGCAACATGCTGACCATCCGCGGCAAGCGCGAAGTGACCGGCTCCGACGACGACGGCAAGGTATTGCGCAGCGAGCGCATCAGCGGCAGCTACTGCCGGCGGTTGACTCTGCCGGCAACGATCGACAAGGACGGCATCTCCGCGAAGTACGAGAACGGCGTTCTGGAGGTCACGCTCCCCAAGGGAGCGGAAGCCCAGCCGCGCAAGATCGCCGTCGGCGGCTGAACCGGGCTGCGCTGACCGCAGAGTTTCACAGTCCCGCCAAACGTCTCCGGAACGCCCGACAGGGCGATCCGGAGACCTCTTTTCCAGAACTACCACGAGATTCCGGCCGACCGGTTGCCGAACCGGCCCGCAAACCGCCGGCGCAGATCGGGAGCACCGCACCAACCGTCGACGAACCCCGGTAGCGTGTAAGCGATCGCTGATACCGGCCGCATTCGCCACGCGCTACAATCCGGGCATGACAACGCAGCAACCGGCATCGACCATGAGCCAGGAATCCTGGGCCGTCATCGGCACCGGCATTGCATTGCTCGTGGCGCTCAGCGGCCTGATGCTCACGCTTTCCACATGGCAACGTGACGACAATCAGTTCTTGCGAACGGAGTTCAACCAGTTGCGGATGGAATTCCAGGGGTTACGGACGGAATTCCAGGGGCTGCGAACGGAAGTCAGGGTCGAGATAGGCAAGGTTCGACAGGGCCAGACAGAGTTGCGCGAACGCCTGGCCCGCATAGAGACAACCATCGGCATTGCCCATCCGGACCCGAACGCCCAGTCCGCTGCCCAATCCAATTCGAATACCTGACAAACGCCCGGTCCTGCAACAGGCTACGTTGGTGGCCAGGGGCAGAATCGAACTGCCGACACGCGGATTTTCAGTCCGCTGCTCTACCGACTGAGCTACCTGGCCGGGGGCACCCGGCAAACGGGGTGCGGGGAGGGCGCGTATTAAAGCGACGGGCTTTGACACCGTCAAGCAAGGGACGTCTTCCGGGAGTCGGGCAGCAAGGGCCCACGTCAGCTTGTCGCAACCGGCACAGACGGAGGCGCGGGCCGATCCGGCAATGCAAGCCGCCACTACTTTGAGCCGCATCGACAGCAATTTGTCGTGTGCGCCCGACCCGCGTGTACACTCGGGAACGAACTCGACGTAAAGGGGCGGCACCATGCGCATCACCGACGTGACGGTCACACTCTGGCGCTGGGAGGATATTCCGCCGACCCGTTACACCCGCGCGGTGGCGAGTTCCGTCAGCCGTACCGCCAAGATGGGCCTGGTGCGCATCGACACCGACGAGGATGTCGCCGGTTTCGCCTTCATCGGCTCCTCCTATGCCCCGGCGGACCGCGATGCCTCGTTCGTGGTGGAACGCCTGAAGCCGATGCTGACGGGCGAAGACCCCCTGGCAAGGGAACGGCTGTGGAACGCGATGATGACCCGTACCGGCGGCCACACGGGCGGACAGATGTTTCGCGCAATCGGCGCCGTCGACGTGGCCCTCTGGGACCTTGCCGGTCGCTCTACCGGTCTGCCGATCCACCGTCTGATGGGCTCATGCCGCGACCGCGTGCCCGCCTACGCCAGCTCCGCCGTTCTGGAGTCGCCGCAGGCATACGCCGAGGAAGCCCTGGCGCACAAGGAATCGGGCTGGTCCGCGTACAAGATTCACCCACCCGCCATTCCGGAACTGGATATCGAGATCTGCCGGGCGGTGCGCGACGCCGTGGGCGAAGACTTTCGGCTGATGCTCGACTCCACCTGGTCCTACGACTACCCCCAGGCGCTGCGCGTCGGTCGCGCGATCCAGGATCTCGACTTCTACTGGTACGAGGACCCGCTGGCCGACGATGACCTCTACGGCTACGTCAAGCTCAAGCAGGTTCTCCAGATACCGATCATGGCGACGGAACTGCCCACCGCCGGCCCGACCTCTTATGCGCCCTGGATCATGAACCGGGCGACGGACTACCTGCGCGGGGATGTGGCGATCAAGGGCGGGCTGACCGGGTGCCTGAAGACCGCGCACCTCGCCGAGGCCTTCCGCATGAACTACGAAATCCATCACGGCGGCAACTCGCTGAACAACGTGGCCAATCTGCACCTGACCATGGCCATTTCGAACTGCGAATATTTCGAGGTGCTACTGCCGCCACGGGCTCAGAAACACGGCCTCGTGCGCGACATAGAAGTCGACGGCGACGGCATGGTCCACGTTCTCGACGGGCCCGGGCTGGGCGCCGAGATCGATTTCGAGCTGATTGCGGCCAGGCAGACCGCCGTTCTGCGCTGACGCCGATCGCGGACCGTCGCATCGGCCCGACAATTCCGGAACCGCAGGACGGGCTCTCCGGTCGACCGCCCGGACAAACTGCCTTTACCGCGTTCGGCCGCAATAGCGTTCCAAATATTGGGAACGCCTGATCTGACCGCTCCGGACTCCCAAACCGGCCTATAGCCCCTGCGGACCGCAATCGCTGGCGAGATAGTTTTCCAGCGACTCAAACATCGCCAGATGATGTTGAGGCCACCAGGGGAGGCTGTGCCAAAGATCGACGATCTCAAGGTACTCCACGTCCTTGCCGGCTCTTTCCATCGCCCTGACGAACTTGCGCGATTGTTCGACGGGTACGCGCTGGTCGCGGTCGCCGTGGAAGACGAATATGGGAATCTCGGAATCCCGGACGTGGTCGAGGGGCGACATGCCGCCGATGGTGGGATTCTGGAACTGGCGCTGAAACCGGTTGGTGAACGTGATCTTGTCGAAGCTGCGCAACTCCGCGAGCCCCGCACCGGAGATGGCGCACTGGAACGGGGAGTTCTTGCGCACACTGGCCGCCATGGCCGCGAACCCGCCGTAGGAATAGCCGAACATGGCGATCCGGTCAGCGTCCGCGATGCCCTGTTCCGCCAGCCAGTACGCGCCGTCGTCCTTGTCGTCCTGCATCTTCCGGCCCCACTCGTTGTCTCCGGCCCGCCACAGCGTCTGGCCGAAGCCTTCCGAACCGCGGTATTGCGGCTGCAGTACCACGTAGCCGCGATTGGCGAGGAACTGCGCCCACCGGTCCCAGCCGAGATAGTCGCGCGCCCAGGGGCCGCCATGGGGCAGCACCACCGCGGGATACGGTTTCTCTCCGGATTCGGGAACAGTCAGGAAAGCCGGTATTTCCAACCCATCCCGCGCCTTGTACGTGACGTACTCCATGTCCGCCATCCTGCCCGGTTCGAGCAATGGAAAGCTGCGCCCGAGGGGGACGAGATCCCTGCCGTTGACCAGCAGGTAGTAGGCGCCCGCCTCCCGGGGGCCCGAGGATCGCACCACGATGACCGTCAGGTCGTCCGACATGGAAACCCAGTTGTGCTCCAGGCCTGCCGGCAGCGCTTCCTCCAGGCGCCTTTGCATCGACAGCCGCTTGGGTTCCGTGTACAGCCTTTCGATTTTGGCGCCGGCACCCAGGTAGCCGACGATCTCGCCGAAATCTTCGGGATTGGTTGCCTGCAACACATCGAGCGCTTCGATATCCCCGCCGCCATAGACGGGTTCTCCCAACTCACGCGTGATGAGGTCGTAGGTACGCAACACACTTCTTTCACGGCCGGTGTTGTCCAACAGATAGACCCGCCGGCCGTCATTGTCGAAGGCGACAGGCTGCAGTCCCTCCCGTTCCGCAGCATAAACGCGATGATGCTCTTCCCAGGCGCCGGTCTGCGGGTGCCTGTAGCTGACCCGGATGTGCGTTTCCTTGCCGCTTCCCTCGAGTTCCGACTTGGCCCGAATCTCCCCGTGGTGATCCATTTCTATGTTTTCGTTGCTGGCGCCACGGTAAACGCGCCTGGCCACGAAATTCTTCAGGCTGACCTCGTAGACATCGTCGGCGAACTCGATATTAGTCACCCGCACCAGGAACCTGTCCTTGTGCTGCGGCAACGTGCTCAGTCCGGTGACGCCGAGGATCCGCCTGGTCTCGAACAGTTCCCGGAAACGCTTGCCCTCGTCATCGACGATATAGATCTTGTTGCGGAACCATTTGGTCGGGCGCGCCCCGGCGCGAATGTCGAACTTCTGCCTGCCGACCACCAGCAGGTACTCGTCGTTCAGCCAGCTCACCGACAGGGCCTTGACATCCACCGGCTTGAAACGCCGCGGCGGCTGCGCCAGGTCGCGGATCTGCCAGACGGTGACTACCGGAGGCGCGTTGACTTCCGGCAGCGTCAGGGCGGCAAGCTGGCTGCCGTCCGGGGTAACGTTCACGCTGGATATCACGGGATCGTGAATCCAGGCATTGATGGGAATGGTTTCGGCCAGGGTGGCCGTGCCCGCCACTGAACCGAGCAGCAGGCAGGCCAGGCTCCCTGCCGTCCCGGGATTCCTCCTCGCGTTACCCGGCCGACGGCACGCAAACTTCATGCGCATGGGGTCTCCTCCGTTCAGAATTCCCTGGCTACCTGGAGGACCAGCGAGCGGCCCAGGAGGTCGTAGCCCGCGCCGGGTATCGTATTGAACACGCGGGTTGTAGCGTCCCGCGGAACCCCGTCTGCAACCAGGGGCGGCTGATTGTCGAACAGGTTGCGAAGCGTCGCGAGTATCACCCAATCGGCATTTCTCCAGCGCACGCTGACGTTGTGGAACCATTCGTTGCCGGTCGAGGTCGGCCGGTCCCGATTGGCGGTGCCCGGGTCGAAAACCGGGTCTTCATGAGACTTGCCGACCATGTTGGCGCGCCAGAAGAAAGTCCAGTCACGGTAGTCGATTCTGAAGTCGACTTCGCCGACCCACTTCGGATAGCCCCAATTCCCAACGGTATCCCACTCGTCGTCGAACAGTTGTGTGCGCTGCGACACCAGGCGGGTCACCGTGCCGTCGACGGTCAGGTCGAAGCGCTCGAATTCCTTCTCGTAGCGGAAATCGAAGTCGGCGCCCCGCACGCCTTGCAGGCCGACATTCAACAGCGATGCGTCCACGCCGGACAGGAAGCCGTCGGCATCGCGTGGCAGTACGCGCTGACAGAATGCATTGGAACGGTTGGGAGAGTTGTAGCAGACACCCAGAATGTAACCGGTCGACGGGTCCGCCACGGTGTTCTCAAGATCGATCTCCCACCAGGTGTACGCCAGGGAGATGCCGATATCTTCCGGCTGAAAGACGACGCCGGCTGTCCAGGAATCCGAGGTCTCCGCTTCGAGATCCGGATTGCCGCCGATTATGTTGCGAATGCTCGGCGATCCTTCCGCGCCCAGGTCCGGCGGCAGGCCCTCTGCCGCACAGTTCTGGTAAACCACATCGTCCGGTTCGTAATTCTCGCCGTAGTTGATGCAGGGATCGGCGAGCGAACTGACGAATCCGGTCTGGTTGGCCAGGAACTGTTCGTAGAGGTCCGGCGCCCGGAAGGAGGTGCCGTACGTGCCGCGCAGGCGCAGCAGGGGAATGACCTGGTGATCCAGCGCCAGGCGGTAGGTGATGTCGTCGCCGTAGGAATCGTAGTCGGTCCAGCGCACCGAGGCGTTGAATATCATCTCTTCCGCCAGCGGCACCCGGCTCAAGAGCGGCACTTCCACTTCGGTGAACACCTCCTTGACGGTATCGTCGCCGGTCGTGATGCCCGAGGAGGTGAATCCCCACAGATTGTCGTTCTGGGCCTCGATATCGGGTTCGTCATGGATGTCCTCGTTGCGTACCTCGAAGCCCAGCACGGCGTTGACGTTCTCGCCGTTCGGGAATTCGAACAGCCGGCCCGTGACGTAGCCGGAGAACTGTAAGGTCTTGTAGGTGGTGTCCCCCTCGATCTCCTTGGTGATGAACCCCAGCACGTCGGCGGGAAGCATCCCGCGCAACAGCGCGTCTTCGGTGAAGAGATTCGCCGGCACGCAGCCCGGAATGCTGTTGTCCGCGCAAACCAGGTTGCCGCTGGCATCCAGGGTGGCGTTCAGCGATGCAGCGACGCGGTCGGAAAGAAACGACGGGTTCGTGTAGGTACCCTTGGACCAACTGTACCCCGCGTAGGCGGAGTACGCCCACGTTTCCGAAATATCGCCGTCCAAACCGACGAAGAAATTGATGCGGTCGACCTTGACCCCGGATGAGTTGCCCGTCAGGTTGTAGCTCGGCAGCACCGGCAGCACGTTAAAGCCGCCAAACCTGGCCAGCGGACCATGGACGCCAAACGGATTGGTGGGGTTGGTTCTTGGAACGGTCGGAAAGAACTGGCGCAACCCCCTGAATTCCGTGGTCCGGTGGTTGTAATAGAACTCGTAGTAGACGTTGGCGGAGCGCCCGGCGATGTCGAAATCCTTGTCCGCGAACGAAGTGATGGAGAACAGTTCCCGTTCGGGATAGAAGGTCTCGAATCCCGGCTCGCGCTCATCCCTGTAAAACCCCCCTTCGTTGTCGTACAACGGATCCGGATCGGTTGGATCCTCGCTCACCGGATTCCAGCCGTGGACGGGTACGTCCGTGTAGTAGGGAATACCGAATGCGTTCGGGGTGGAAAAATAGGGGTTGCCCGGATGCGGCCGGGCAAGGCTGGGCTCGTAGCGAACCCATCCGAACGGCGATACCACGAAGCCGTAGACAAAGCCGAAGCAGAGGGGCTCGCCGGTCTCCGGATGCGTGTTGTCCACCGTGCCGTCGCCGTTCTGATCCGTATAACGCGGTCGCGTGGGGCATTCCGAGTAACCCCGGTCGGCCGGAACCATGTCCATGCGCTTTTCGTACCCCGCCGAGACATTGAACGACCAGTCGCTGCCCACCTTGCCCCAGGTGGCGTCTGCGACGTAGCTCTCCGCGTGGCCCTCCAGGGGCATGAAGCCTTCGACATTTACCTGCAGGCCCTCGAACCGCTTCTCGGTAAGGACGTTGACCACACCGGCTACGGCATCCGCTCCGTAGATCGATGAGGCGCCGTCCTTGACGATTTCAATCCGGGAGATGACGGAACTCGGAACGGCGGTGAGGTCCACCGAGTTGGTGGCGCCCCGGGTGCCGGACGGGCCCCAGCGCTTGCCGTTCACCAGGAACAGGGTGCGCTGTTCCCCGAAGCCCCGCAGGGAAACCGAGAGCGAGCCCGGCCCACCGTCGGTGACGAAGGCGGAAAAGCTGTCGTCGATCTGCTGGCCGGAGGCCACGGTGGATCCCTGAATGATCTCGGCCGTGTTCAGCAGCCCCGCAAGCGCGGAGGTTTCGCTGTTGATCACGGTAATGGGCGAGGCGCTGGTGAACTCGTCGCGCCGAATGCGCGAGCCGGTGACCACGACTTCCTCGATCGGGGCCGGCGGTTCGGCGGATTGTTCCGAGACCGCGGCCGGCATGGTTTCTTCCTGGATCTGACCGGAACCGGCGGCATCCGGTTGCTGGCTTTCCTGGGCGAGAACGGTACTCACGCAAAAGACGCAAACACCAATTGGTAGTAGAACACGGGTCGACTGCCTGATCATGGTTGATCCCTTCCATGTATTAGCTGTGCAGATTTTGTAGTTTTGTAGCTCGATATTATGGCTTGGAAACTACTCCCAGCCGGATTGAAAGTCCATCAAGAAAAACGACGCTTGGCAGCCTCCCCGCGACTGGCGGCACGTTGAGCACGCGGCGGGAGCACGCTTGCGTGTTTCGCTGCTATTGACGGCCGCAGTGGACTATTCGCGAGTAGCCCGGGCGAGACACCGGAACCGGCTCTGCCTGGAGACCGTTGGACATCGGGGGTCAATCCTCCGGCGGTACGTATCCCTCGATACTGTCCATCGGCTCGTTGTCGAGAAACTTCTCCATCTGCTCGGCAAGATAGCGCCGCGCTTCCGGATCGATGAGCCTCAAGCCCTTTTCGTTGATGAGCATGGTCTGCAGGGCCTGCCATTCGGACCAGGCCTTCGAAGACACGTTCTCAAAGATCTCCTGGCCCCTCGGCCCCGGAACCGGGGGCGCTTCCAGCCCCTCCAGTTCCTGTCGGTACTTGCGGCAGAGGACGGTGCGGGTCATGGTCAAGGCTCCGGTCAATTCAATCGGCGGCGCCATCGACAGCGCCCGCCAACAGTTTAACCGCCGGCGCCGGCATCCCGACAGGTTGGGTTCCGCCCGGGCGATACCATCGGGTTCGCTCCCCTTCCGCGGCCTGTCCGGGCTTTTTGTCAAGCACCAGGTAGACCGGCTCGATGTCCAGATGGAAATGCGAAAACGTATGACGAAACACCGCCCCGGTCCGGTGCTGCTCTACCGATCGCTCGTCGATTCCCAACTCCCGGCAGATTTCCATCGGCGTACAGTCCCCGCTTCTTTGCGGCGGTGTCCAGAGCCCTCCCCAGACTCCGGCGGCCCTTCGCCTTTCCAGCAGGAAAGCTCCGCTGTGGGTGGCGATGACATACATGCGCGACCTCCGCACCGGCTTGTGCCGGGAGCGGCGCCGATGCGGAAATTCTTCCGCGCGGCCATTCGCGAACGCCTTGCAGCGGCCCGCCACCGGGCACAAATCGCATTTCGGCGCCCGCCGTACGCATACCGTCGCGCCGAGATCCATGATCGCCTGGGCATAGTGCCCAAGCCGGCGTTCAGGTGTATGCGACCCGGCGTGTTCCCACAATTCGTTCAGCGTCGCAGTTCGCGAGACATCGCCCTCGACCGCATGGAAACGGCTGAGAACCCGCTTGACGTTGCCGTCCAGAATCGCCGCCTGCTTGCCGTATGCCAGAGCGAGCACCGCGGCGGCGGTCGAACGGCCTACGCCGGGCAACGCTTCCAGCCCTTCCCTGGTGGACGGGAAACCACTGCCGCCCTGCTCGATCTGAATCGCAGCCCTGTGCAGATTCCGGCCTCTCGCGTAGTAGCCGAGGCCCGTCCACAGATGCAGCACCTCGTCGAGATCCGCCCTGGCGAGACTGGCAACGTCCGGGAAGCGCGCCATGAAGCGTTCGTAGTAGGGAATCACCGTCTGCACCCGGGTCTGCTGCAGCATGATCTCCGAGACCCACACCCGGTAAGGCGTCGGGTCCCGCTGCCAGGGCAGATCCTTGCGGCCGTGCCGGTCGAACCAGGCGAGCAGGTGTCGCGCGAACCAGTCCAATGTCCTGTCAGTGCTCCTCTTCCAGGGCCTCGCCCAGCTTTTCGAGCAGGGAGCGCGCCATCCCCCGATACCGCTCCGGCACGTGCTCCCCGATCAACGCCTCCGGGTCCTTGCGCAGCGCTGCATCGACCTCGGCTTCCAGCGAATCCAGGAACGAGCGCGCCGCCGCCCGGTATTCCGCCGGCACATGCGCATCGATCAGTTCGCGCGCCACGGCGCTTCCCTTCGCCGCACCCGCATCCAGGAACGTGCGTTCCACATCAAGCCGGCAACCCGGTTCGGCTGCCGTACCGCGGCAACGGAAGTGGAAGTGTGCGCCCGCCAACGCCGGTGCAAGGCCCAGCCCCCATTGCTCGATGCTCCCGCCGGGATCGATCACGCCGCGCAAATCGAGATTGTCCGCCTCGACAAGGTAGTCGCCTCCCGCTTCAAGCCGGAGGCTGTCCAGCGAAAAGTCGAGCCTGTGGCGCTCGCCGTCGACGACCCACACGCCGTCCAGATTTTCGTAGTCGACTGTTGCGGGCACCCCAGTCACCGAACCATCGGAATTCAAAAGCGCGGACACTTCCGCCAACGGTTCGGCCATCGCACCGACGTCGATTTCTCCCGGTCCGGCGGAGAACCGTGTCCGAGCGTTGATCGAAGCCGCGAGCGCCGTCGATGTGTTGCCCTCCAACCTGATGTCGCCCCCGTAGTCGACGGGACCGGCAACAAGGCTGCCGCCCCCCAGCCAGGCTGCCAACCTGCGGCTGTCGACGCCCGCAAACGCCGGGCGCAGGTTCCAGGTCACCGGCAAGGCGCCTGCCTGCACGATCACCTCCAGTTGCGCCCTGCCCCCGAGAAATTCCGGTGCGTCTACCGAAACAATGCTGCCGCCTTCCTTGTTGTCCAGCACAACCGCGACGTTCTCGATTGCCTCGCCGCGGCGCTCTATCCGTTCAATGTCGCATCGCCCGTCCCAGTCGTAGGTCCGCAGGATTCCCAACGGCAGGATTTCGTTCTCCACCGGCGCCAGCGGCGGCCAGAGTTTTCCGTTCGGCATTGCCTGGAGATCGCATGTGCCCGCCGCTCCGCGCATCCGGAAAGAAAAATCCCGGGCGCTGAAGCGATCCGGCTCCAAGATCAGGGTGCCGGCAAGGGCCGCCTCGACGGGTTCCCCGCCCTCAGTAACGTAGACGATGAGCCCCTCCACCGGCGCCGGATTGCCAAGCCCGATGCGGCGCATGCTGAGCCGCGGCGCCCGAACCAGACCGCCCCCCGCATCGTCGACCGCAAGGTCCCGGACGACCGCCTCCTCGATGCGCCAGCGATCCGGGTTTCCGGGATTGCGAACCAGGGAGACGATATCGGGGCGCACCGCAAGACGGCCCGCCGACCAGGCGCGGCCGACATGCGTCGCGTACAAATCCTCTGCGCCCAACCACAGGCGCGGCATGAACTGCCAGGCGAGGTCGCCTCGAATCTCAATGGGAACGCCGGTCAAACGTTCAAGTTGGGTCACCAGCGCCGGCTTCAACCGATTCGCATCCTGGATGAACCAGGCGAAGAACCCGGCGACAACGGCCAGGAACGCGAACGCGATTATCAGAATTCGGCGCATATTGGCTCACCGGCAGATACGCCGTTACATCGAGAGTGCGGTGACCGGGCGCTAAACCGACCGTACCGAGACGACATTTTCATGGACTGAGCAAATGCCGGACATCCATTCATTATAAAGAAGGCCGTCATGTCGAGAATCGGCGCCTCAGACCGTGTGAAATGCGGGTATCGCCTTCCGCCCACGGTCGATTAAACTCGATCGTCCGTCATCGGCCTCGCAAGCCTTTATCGAGAACACACCATTGAGCGTCGGCACCTGGAATCCATCGGAACAGATCACAGAGTTGAACACCTCGGTGGTCGACGAACTGTTGGCGGCCGCGGCCCGGCCAAGCGAAGCGGATTTCGGGCTGTCGCCAGCCGACATCGAGCGCCTCGCCGGGTATGCACACGCCAACCGGGTGGACTGGCAGGCCGTATCCGAATCCCTCCGTGACAATCAGGCGGCCGACCTGATCCGCTTCTTCACCCTGGCCGAGAGCAGGTTTCCCGCCTGGAAGGCCGGATCGAATTCCCCGGTGATCGTGCTGGCAAAAGCGCTCCGCGCCCGGGGCGCCTGGCCATCCGACCTGACAGCCTGGATCAGGGCAAACACCGATAACAGGTTTTTGCCCTACGGCAGCCTGATCGACCGCCTCTGATTCGCCGGGCACAGGGCACGCCGATGTCCGAACCGCGGGAGTCCACCATTGACCCTGGAACGGAAGGTCAGCGCCTGCACCTGCCGACCGGAAACAAACGGCAGGGCCCAAGCACCCCGGCCCCCGTATCCCGTATACTCGCCGCCGGCTTTAATCCGGACTGAATCCATGACATCCGCGCCCACCGCCGCGCGAACCGCCAAGGTAACGCGGAACACCACCGAAACGCAGATCGAGCTTGCCCTGAACCTCGACGGCTCCGGCGCGAGCGACCTGCAGACAGGGCTCCCGTTTTTCGAACACATGCTGACCCAGGTCGCCCGCCACGGCCTGGTCGACCTGACCGTTCGGGCCAGCGGCGACCTGGAGGTGGATGCCCACCACACGGTGGAGGATGTCGGCATCGTGCTCGGCCAGGCTTTTGCCAAAGCCATCGGCGACAAGGAGGGCGTTTCGCGCTACGGCTACGCCTACGTGCCCCTGGACGAGGCCCTTTCGCGCGCCGTCGTCGACCTGTCCGGCCGCCCGGGGCTGGAATACCGCTGCGACTACGTGCGTCCACGGGTCGGCGACTTCGATGTCGACCTTTTGCACGAGTTCTTCCAGGGTTTCGTCAACCACGCCCAAGTCACGGTCCACCTCGACAACCTGCGCGGCAACAACGCCCATCACCAGGCCGAGACGCTGTTCAAGGCATTCGGCCGGGCGCTCAGGGCCGCCGTCGCCCTCGACCCCCGCTTCGAGGGACGGGTACCTTCGACGAAAGGTTCCTTGTAAGTCCGTTTCCCACATGCTGCTCATCCCTGCGATCGACCTGAAGGAAGGCCGCTGCGTGCGCCTGGAACAGGGCCGGATACAGGATGCCACGGTGTACTCGGACGACCCCGTGGCCATGGCGGAGCATTGGGCGGAATCCGGATGCCGCCGGCTGCACATTGTCGATCTGGACGGGGCTTTTGCCGGACGACCGAGAAACCGGGACCTGATCGCTCGAGTGGTCGGTGCAGTGGCGGGCCTGCCCGTCCAGATCGGCGGCGGCATCCGCACGCCGGATACCGCAAGCGCCTATTTCGATGCGGGGGTGGCAGCCGTGATCGTCGGCACCAGCGCCGTGCAGGACCCCGGATTCCTGCCGATGATGGCGGACGCATTCCCCGGTCGCGTCCTGTTCGGTCTCGACGCCAGGAACGGCAAGGCCGCAACCGAAGGATGGGACACGACATCCGGGCAAAGCGCCCTGGATCTCGCGGCGCGCGCCGGTGCTCTGAATCTGGCCGGCATCGTCTACACCGACATCGAGCGCGACGGCATGCTCTCCGGCCTAAACATCGAAGCCACCCTGAACCTCGCAAACGCAACCCCGCTCCCGGTCATCGCCTCGGGAGGCCTCAACGACCTGGACGACCTCGCGCGCCTCAAGGCAGCCAACGATCAAGCGGGCCGACCCCTTCTGGGCGCCATATCCGGACGGGCGCTCTACGCTGGAACACTTGACTTCCGGGCCGGACAGGCATTCCTCGACGCCCGATCGACCAGCATTGGCGGTCGCTGACGCTTAGGGAACAGACGACCGCTGGGAGAGAGTAGGTGTGCGGTGCGTGCATCCGGCGCGAACCAACTAGCCCGCATCGCTCACCAACTCGATGGAGCCCATCGAACGGGCAGGGTGAG
>JAPPHD010000130.1 GCA_028821125.1 Gammaproteobacteria bacterium | reverse complement strand
GCTGTACGCAAGGCACTCTGCCGTACGCTAGGTTTTCGGACGAGCTTAACGCGCCGAAAGGGAAGCGCCGCATGCGAACTCTTTCCCGAGATTCGACGTTGTTCCTTCCACGTCCTCGTCCCGGCGCGCCGGGTTGCCGACTCGCATGGAACTCTTTGGGGAGGATCAGGTTGGGGGATTCCGGTTTCATGTTCAGGACCCCTTGTACCGGCGGTATTCTTCCCAGAGCGCTTCGCGCAACTCCGGGTCCGTTTCCGCCATGGCGGCTTCGCGCAACTGGCGGGCGATGATGTCGTCGTCCCGGGCGTCGGGTATGTCGTCAGGCGCCTGGCCCCTGGGCATGGGCGGCGGCGGCCTGGACGGTGGGACGGGCATGGCGCCGCCGCCTTGCGGGGTGCTGGATTGCCCGCTGCCGGAAGCGCCGCCGGCCGTCCGGCTGCCGGCGGTCGGGGGAGCGCCGGCGATGCTGCCGCCGCCGCTCCCGGATGGCGATTCGTTCGAGCGTTGCTCAAGCACCTCCCGTTCCGTGAGGATTGCGCCGTCGAAGGTGCCTAGCGCTTCTTCGAGTTCCCGGTCGCCCCCGGAACCGGCCCCATCGCCGGGCATGGGGGGTGTCGGCCGAGGCGTGACGGGCGGGGGGAGTTCGTTGCTGGTCTCCCAGCCGCCGGGGGCGCCCTGCGGCAGTGTGCCGCCGGAACCGTCGTCGGAGCCGCCTCCAGCGGACCCGGGCCGACCACCGGGCATAGCGGATTCCGGCCCACCGCCGCCGGTACCGGAAGGCAGCGACCCGGAGCCGCCGGGCGTTCCGTGGGCACCCCCACCGGATCCCGGCGGCATGCCTCCCGCGCCCTCCGAACCCGGTGGGCCGGTACCGGAATCGGTCGGTCCGCCGGGCGTGTTTCCGGAGGGAACTCCCGGGGGAGCGGGAATGCCGTCGGGAATCCCCGGCAGATTGCCGGGCAGTCCGCCGGACGGAACCGGCATGCCGCGGGACGAACCGCCGGACGGGTCGCCGTTGCCGGGCATGCCGGGCGGTCCCCCGGCAGGGCCGGACGACCCGCCCGAAGGCGAGGATGGACCGCCAGGTGATCCGGGCATTCCGCCTGACGGACCAGGCAAGCCGCCTGAGGGGCTGGGCATACCGCCGGAGGGGCCGGGCATGCCGCCGGAGGGGCCCGGCGACCCTCCCGACGGCCCTGACGGCCCTGATGGCCCTGACGGCCCTGATGGTCCGGACGGCCCCGATGGTCCGGACGGCCCCGATGGTCCGGACGGCCCCGATGGTCCGGACGGCCCAGACGGACCGGAGGGCGGCGGCATACTCGATGGCTGGGGATAGAGCGGTGTTATCGGTGCGCAGGCCCACATCAGGGCCGCCAGCATGAGCGCTCCGGCGCGCGCGCCGTAGAGCCACGCTGTTCGCCGGACGCGACCGCTGCCTCTCGCCACGGCCACAGCTTGCCGACTAGGCATCGTCCTGCTCCGATTGATCGCGAGGCACGTATTGGAACTCGTGGCGCCAGGTCTGGCTCTCAAAGGGGATGGCCTTGCCGTTCGCCATGGCCGGCCGGTAGCGGGAACTGCGCAGGCTGCGGCGCGTGCGGAAGTCCATCAGGCCCTCCGGGTCGGCGGCGACGATCTCGATGTTTTGCGCACTTCCGTTGGTCGATACGCGGAACGAAGCCTCGATGAACCCCGGGATCCGGTCGCGCTCCGTCGCCGATTCCTCGCCGCTGGTGCGCGGCGGCTTCGGATCCGCGGGCAGGGGCATGTGCAGCAGCCTCGGCTCCGCGAAGTACGCGCCCGCGTCGACCGAGTCGAGTTCGTCCAGTTGCTCATAGACGAATTCATACAGGGTGTGCGCCTTCTTGAAGTGCTCCCACATCAGGTGCCAGTCGGCCAGATCGAGAATCGCCTCGAACACCTCGAGCGGCGAGGATTCGGGGTTGTCCCGGCGGATACGCACGATGTGCTGCAGGGCGCGCTCCGCGGCGGGAAAGTTGTTGATCGTGATCTGCTCGGTGAAAACGGTGCCCCGGGCAGACAACGGCATCGGCGCGGCGCCGAAGGAACTCGACCGGTTGTCGCTCACGTAGTACGGCGGAAAACGTTCCTGCCGGTAGGTGAAAACGAGGCCCTTGAGAGCGGGCAGGGCGGACAGGCTGCTCTGCTTGTCGTTGGCCTCGTAGACATGCAGGGCGCGTTCGTACATTGCCCGCGCAGCGAAGATGTTGAAGCTGTCCCGATACCAGTCGGCGAGGCGATAGGTGCCAGGCAGGATCTCTTCGCTCAGGGGCCCGTAGGACTTCAGCAGCACGCTGTAGGCGTATTCCTCCCGGTTGCCGGCCTCCTCCAGGTTGCCGATCGCCTTCAGCACGTCAGCCTGCTTGTAAACGACCGCCACCTGGTCGGGCGCGAACAGCCCGTCGTTGACCCGGCGGATGTGCAGCGCCCGGCTGTACGTCTCCAGGGCGCGGTCGATGCGCTGCTGTCCGAACTGGGCGTCGCCGAGCAGGGTGAGCGGTTCGACCAGGTCGGGATGGTAGCGGTAGTGGGCCGCCTCGATGGCGCGAATGTAACGTTCGAGGAACTCCTCGGTGCCTTCGTATTCCGCCTGTTCGATGCTGAACGCCACGGAGTCGAGCGGCCCGGACTCTTCCTCGAGGGCTTCCTCGATGGGCACGGCCGTGTCGGGCGGCGGCGAATCCTCGGCGTTGGTTGCGGCGACCCAAACGCCTGACAGCCCGATGCAAGCCCACAGCAGGGCACGTTCCGTAAGCGATTTAGCGCGCGCCGTTCTCATGTGTTCCAGCCGTTGGACAGCCTGGCGTTCCAACGGTTCGAGTGTGGAATCGCCCGATCTGCAAGTCAAGGAGCGTTGGCCCGGAACCGAACGCCGCCCGGTGGTTTGAGTTAGTATCCGCGACGTTGTAACAAGCCGCCCCGACCGACGATTGAGCGCCGAAACAGACCATTACGATTGCTGCATCGATGCGGTCGGGCTGGTTTGCCCGGAACCCCTTATGATTGTGCGCAACAAGGTGCGGGAGATGCGGCGGGGAGAGGTTCTGTTCGTGGTGGCGACCGACCCCGCCACCGATCGCGATTTTCGTGATTTCTGCCGATTCATGGGTCACGAACTTGTCAGCAAGGCACAGGACGGAGATCGGCTGGAGTACCGCATACGCAAGGGCGCGTGAATCCGGTGGCATCCATGGTGATCGAGCACTACTTCGCCTACGGAAGCAACATGAATCCCGAGCGTGTCAGCGGCCGGGGCCTGGCGTTCGACGAGATCCGGCCAGGCCGGGTGGAGGGCCTGCGCCTGGTGTTCGACAAGGTCTCGCGCAAGCACCCCCACGCGGCCCATGCCAATGTGATCCACGCCCCGGGAGAGTGCGTGGAGGGGTTGCTCTACCGGTTGCGGTCGGCCGATGAGATTCTGAAGATGGACCCGTTCGAAAGCGCGCCGGTCAACTACGGCCGAGACGCGGTGGAGGTGTTGAGCAAAGGCGAACGCATCCCGGCCTGGACCTACTTCGCCAACCGCGCCGTGCGCCGGGACGGATTCAGGCCGCCCCGGTACTACCTGGAGCACCTGCTGGCGGGCCGCCCATACCTGTCACCGGAGTACTATCGATGGCTGCGAGGCCTGGAATGCGCCGACTAGCGGGTTGATCAAGCGTTGGCAAGCACACTGGGGAAGGCAGCGGGATGAATCGCCCGCAAACCGCGCGTGCCGTTTCTCATTGCTGGCGATACTGCTGAAGAAACCGCCGCAACCGGTCGATTGCATCGCGGAGGTCTTCCGGATGGGGGAGGAAGACGATCCGGAAATGATCGGGCCGCGGCCAGTTGAAGGCCGAACCCTGTACCACAAGGATCCGTTCGCGGCGCAGCAGGTCGAGAACGAAGCGTTCGTCATCGACGATGTTGAACCGGTCGGTGTCGAGCTTCGCGAACAGGTAGAGGGCGCCCCTGGGCTTCACGCAGGTTACGCCTTCGATATCGGTCAGCCGTTGCCAGGCCAGGTCCCGCTGTTCGCGGAGGCGGCCGCCGGGCCGGACCAGGTCTCCGATGGACTGGTAGCCGCCAAGGGCGGCCTGCACGGCATGCTGGGTAGGCACGTTGGAGCACAGGCGCAACGACGCCAGGATGTTCAACCCCTCGATGTAGTCTTCGGCGCGCTCTTTGGCGCCGCTGACGATCATCCAGCCGGTGCGGAACCCGGCGGCGCGGTAGGACTTTGACAGGCCGCTGAAGGTGACGACGGGCAGGTCGTCGGCGAGAGTCGCAAAAGGTATGTACTCTGCATCGTCATAGATGATCTTGTCGTAGATCTCGTCCGCGAACACCACCAGGCCATGCCGGCGGGCGAATGCGGCCAGACGGTTGAGAACGCTCCGGCTGTACACGGCGCCCGTGGGATTGTTGGGATTGATGACGACCAGGGCCCGGGTGCACGGCGTCAATTTCGCGGCCAGGTCCTCGAGATCCGGCGCCCAGTCCGCATCCTCGTCGCACAGATAGTGCACCGGGCTCCCGCCGCAGAGGTTTACGGCGGCGCTCCACAGCGGGAAATCCGGCGCCGGCAGTAGAACCTCGTCGCCGTTCTCGAGCAGGCCCTGCAATGCCATCATCACCAGTTCGGACACGCCGTTGCCGATGAAGACATCGTCGACCCCGACGCCGCCGATGCCGAGTTTTTGGGCGTACTGCATGACCGCCTTGCGGGCCGGGTAGATTCCCTTCGCATCGCAGTACCCCAAGGAGGCGGGGAGGTTGTGAATGACGTCGACGAGCATTTCCTCGGGGGCATCGAAGCCGAACGGCGCGGGATTGCCGATGTTCAGCTTCATGACCCGATGGCCCTCTTCCTCGAGGCGGTGCGCTTCCTCGAGCACCGGGCCGCGGATGTCGTAGCAGACGTTGTCGAGCTTGCTGGACTTCCTGATGGGCGATGCCGGGCCCGGCACGGCTCCGTCAATGGGCACAACACCCGAGCCCCGGGGAGCGGTCCCGTCCGTCGTCGATTCCTTCATGTGGCAATCCGGGGGTGCGATAATCGTTGCCGGCTGATACCGCGGCGCCGCGCATGCGCTCAATCGACTACGGGACAACCGACATGGCCAAGGTAACAAAGACCGATGAACAATGGCAGGCGCAACTGTCGCCGCTGGAATTCCATATCACCCGCCGGGCCGGCACCGAGCCGGCGTTCAGCGGCGTCTATTGGGATACCAAGACACCGGGCATCTACCGCTGCAAGTGCTGCGAGACGCCGCTGTTCGATTCCGACACCAAATACGATTCCAGATCGGGCTGGCCGAGCTTCTATGCACCGATTTCTCCGGACGCGGTCATCACCCGGGAGGACAACAGCCACTTCATGCGCCGCACGGAAGTGCTGTGCGCGGCTTGCGAGGCGCACCTCGGGCACGTCTTCCCCGACGGTCCGGACCCGACCGGGCTGCGTTTCTGCATGAATTCCGCCTCTCTCAATCTCGACTCGCTGGATTCCGAATGATCAGCCGCAGCAAACATGATCGGCTGCCGGCGGACCTGTCTAAAAGCCTTGCCTGGAACTAATTTTCAACTCCTTGTTTCTATTGTGTTTATTCAATTGTATCGGAACGCGAAACAGGTCCTTCGATCCGGGGCTCCGAGAGCAGGTATGCGGTACGGGTATCCGGCACACCAAGCGGACGCGTTTTCGTGGAATTCGAGGGCGCAGATTGTTCGACACCCGGCCCCGCCATCCAGCCGCACGCGAGGCCGTCGGACGAGCTTAACGCGCCGAAATGGAAGCGCCGCATACGAACTCTTTCCCGAGATTCGGCGTTGTTCCTTCCACGTCCTCGTTCCGCGCCGGCCCGCGAGGTAACAGCTCCTATGGCTCCCGCAGCAGATTTGCGGGGGAGTACTGATCCGTCAGCACCCTGGCGGCGGTGTCCCAGTCGATCTTGCTCAACAGCCGTTTCGGGTAGCTTCGGATATCGACACCGTAAGGGCGTAGCCGCTCGTCCAATTCCGCAGCGCGCCGCTGCAGTTGCAGCAGACCCGGCAGGGGTGGTCTCGCAGCCAGGATGACCCGGTTCGAACTTTCGGGCAGGCGCAGGTTGAAAAATGGGCCGAACACGTCGGCGTAGGTTGCGGATTCGTGATCGTAGAGGCGGCTGGAGGCGAAGGTGTTTGCGGCGAGCGCGCCGTTCTCGGTGAGGAGCGACCGGGTTTCGAGCAGGAATTCCTGTGTCATGAGGTGTTCCGGGATGTAGTCGCTGTTGAACGCGTCCAGCATGACCAGGTCGTAGGATTCACCGTTGCCGACAGCGCGCTTGACGAATGCGCGGGCGTCCCCCACATGTACGCGCAGGCGCTCGCCGGAGACGAACCCGAAGAACCGTTCCGCAACCGCTACCACCGCAGGGTCGATTTCAACGGCGTCGACCACGGCGTCGCCGTAGACCTGTACCAGTGCGGTGGGCAGCGTACCCCCGCCGAGGCCCACGACCAGAATCCGTTCAGGAGAGGGGTTCAGCAGCAGCGATGCCATCATCATCCGGGTATAGGCGAAAACCATTTCCCGGGGCCGGTGCTGGTCGATGCACGACTGGTTGCGCTGGTTCCTGCGTGCGCTGAACTTCAGGCAGACCGTGGAGCCCAGCTTTTCGACCAGAATGGTCTGGTACAGCGAGCGTTCCTTGTGGATGACCCGGGCATCGACCGCCAGGACGAAAGTGGCGGTAAGCAGGCAAACCAGAATGCCGGCGAGGCGACGCGGACGCCCCGTCATCGCCTGCGGGCTCCGAAGGCGATGGCGACTATGCCCACAAGCGCCAGGGAAGCGGTCAGCAGGTTGAGTATGGTGTCGATCTCGAACCAGAGCACGAAATAGAAGCTCGTCCCCAGGGTCCCGAGGGTGCTGCCGAAGGTCGAAACGAAATACAAACGCCCGGCGATGTTGCCCGATTCCTCGGTGTTCTTTACCAGCAGGCGCACGGAATAGGGGGAAATCATGCCCAGCATCACGGTCGGCAGCACGAACAGGAGGCACGAGGCGGCCAGCGACCCGTACCGGGGATCCTCGATGCGCGCAAAGATCCATACCATGGCGGGTTCGCTGAAATAGACCAGCGGATACAGCAGCAAGGCCCCGCCGAGAAAGAGGGAACCGAAGCGGTTCAGCGACGGACTGTTGAGCGACCAGCGACCGCCCAGCAGGTAACCGATGGCCAGGCTTGCCATGAATACGGTGATGATGCTGCCCCAGACGTAGATGCTGCTGCCGAACCACGGCGCCATCACCCTCCCGCCCAGCAGTTCCAGGGACATGATCACGAAGCCGCCGACGAAGGCGAGGCAATAGATGAGTGCCGACAAGTCCTTCCGTCCGGGAAAACAACACGATTTCATTTAACACCAACTCGGCGGCGATTTCCGTTTCCGGCGCGAACGGAACGGTACGGCGGATTGCCCGT
Source organism: Gammaproteobacteria bacterium (assembly GCA_028821125.1). GTDB lineage: Bacteria > Pseudomonadota > Gammaproteobacteria > Pseudomonadales > Azotimanducaceae > Azophilus. The sequence continues at coordinate 172 of JAPPHD010000130.1, read as the reverse complement.
ACCGAATGCCCACTCTCGGGCCCGAACTAAGGACCTGTTGTGCATTCCGATACGTTTGAACAAAACCGACAAAAATAATGGGTTGAGGATTCGTTCCGTGCGAGTCGGCAACCCGGCGCGCCGGGACGAGGACGTGGAAGGAACAACGCCGAATCTCGGGAAAGAGTTCGCA
>JAPPHD010000120.1 GCA_028821125.1 Gammaproteobacteria bacterium | reverse complement strand
CATCCAAAAATACGACCCCAAAACCATCGTGAAAATCATTAAGTGAACAGTATTGCCTCTAGCCCGCTTCCGTCACCAACTTCCGTCGCGAGGGCGTCGAGGCGCCGTGTAAGCCTGGCCGCGCGGACCGGAGGCCGGTGCGGCGCCGATGCAGCGGGCAACCCGCCGCAGCGGCAGCCGCGCCAGGTTGTCAGTCGGAACCTTTGAGAAAGTAGAAATCGCCCGGGGGCTCGGGTTCGGGATAGATCCGGGCCGCATCCTCGCCGCTATAGAGCACGCCGTTCTTCATGACGTATTCGATGGCGCGGGTGGCGCGGATGTCTTCGAGCGGGTTTTCCGTCAGCACCACCAGGTCGGCCAGCTTGCCGGGCTCGAGCGAGCCGAGTTCGTGATCAAGGCCCTGGTGCCGGGCTCCCATGATGGTCGCTATGGCGAGGACGTCTGCATTCGAAAAGCCGCCATGGGCGAAGAGTTCCATCTCGAAGTGGGCATCGAGCCCCAGAAGCTGCCCGTGGGCGCCGAGTTGCATCGACACGCCCGCATCGAACAGGCGCTTCAGGTTGGCGGCCAGTTCCGGGTGGAAGAAGTCGTCCTCGAAGATGTGCTGCGGCCGGCGCAGCCGCGCCAGGAGGTCCTCCTCCCGGGCGAAACGCCTGAGCTTCGCGTTCTCCCACAGCCTCTCCCGCCCGTGAAACCAGAGTTCGCCGAACGGCCCGTCCAGGGTGACGATCAGGGTCGGCGTGATGCCCAGCCCGCTGTGGGCAAAGAAGCGGATGTAATCGTCGTAGACCGAGGTGAAGCCCATGCCGTGGGCAATGCCCGTCGCGCCGTCGATCAGCCGGGTGAGGTTGGTCTGCCCCTCGCCGCCGGGCTCGACGGGCAGGTTGAGGCCCTCCGCCCGCGCCGCCGTGGCGAGCTGGTGGCGCGCGGCGCGGTACGGCGTGATGTAGTCCTTCAGGGCCGTGGCGCCGTGGGCCTTGTTGAAGCGCACCTGTTCGAGGATGTCGTCGTAGGACCTGAAGGTGCGATAGGTCTTCGGCCGGAACTCGCGGACCCCGTACATGGGCGTGCCCACGGTATACAGCCGCGGGCCGGTGGTGCGCCCGGCGCGCAGCATGTCGGACAGCCAGGTGTCCTTGGGGATGGAGCCGTAGACCTCGTACATGGTGGTCACCCCGTGGGCCAGCGCCGCCTGCAGGGTGGCCACACGCTGCTCGATGACGTGGGTTGGCGCGATGTACCCGAGGTAGTGGGCATGCACGTCGACGATGCCCGGAATGATCGTGCGGCCGGCAAGGTCAAAGACTTCGGCCTCGGCGGGGATTTCGACATCGGCGCCAATCGCCGCGATGCGGTCGTCGGCGACCAGGACGGTGGCGTTCTCCAGCACCGATCGCCCGGCATCCATCGTGAGTACCCGCGCGCCGGTGAGCGCCACCTTGCCGCTGCCTCCGGCCACATCGAACGACACGGACAGATCGATACCGCCCTCGGCATCTTCGCCGGCGACGATTGCCTCGACCGGCTTTTCCTGGAATTCCGGACCCCGGGTCCACTGTATCGACTTGCCGTCGGCAGCCCAGACGGGATACAGCCCGTCCCGTTGCCGGTCGATGCGGTAGCTCGTGCCCTTGCCGTCCTCGGCGCTGACCTCCACGGACTTGCCCGCGAACGCAAAGGGGGTGATGTAGTTGCGCTGGTATTCCTCGTAGGCGATCCAGCGGGCATCGGGAGACAGCGCCGCATAGGCCGCGTGCGGGAAACGGTACAGCTCGAACTCCCGGCTGCCGTCCGGCGCCACCGACTTCAGCACCAGCGCGCCGCCGTCGATCTCCGTGAAGTAGAACCCGTCGCCCTCTTTATCGAACGCGACGAACGGCGGGCGCGTCCCGAATCCCGCCCCCTTCCAGGAAATCTCCGTCACCACCTCGGGATCCTTGCCGTTGGCCGACATCGTCACCAATTCCAGGTCGTCGTGTGCCTCAAGGCGCGTGCCGCTCCGGATCCGGGCATCGCCGCGCACGAAGGCCAGCCGCTCCCCGTCGGGCGAGAGCGCCGGCGCCGCGTAGTGGGACGGCGCCTCCGTCAGGCGGCGGCGCTGCCGGCCGTCGGCGTTCATGGAATGGAGCGCGCCCAGCTCGTCGTCGTTCCAGCTTGCGAAGTAGATGCGGTTCCGGCGCGCATCGAACAGGGGGCTGGTCTCGTGGTCCGGCGAAGCCGTGAGGTTGCGGCGCTCATCGCCGTCGAGCAGGTACAGGTCGCCCAGGGTCTCGTAGAGAACGCCGGTGGGCGTGCGCTGCGCCCAGCGGTGGATGCGGGTCCGCGCCTGCCCGGAAGGGATGTCGTGCCGGAAACGGATCGTCGGGTCGAATTCCCGCTGCACCCGGGCGGAAAAGGGAATTTCCCTGACTTCGCCGGTCGAGACGCTGACGCGGTGAATGCCGCCGCCGTACCAGAGCACCAGGGACTCGCCGTCCGGCATCCACGCCATGGTCGGATAGGCGGCGTGGTGATAGACCACGTAGTCCTGCCGGTCCCGCTCTACCTGCGGCAGCAGAACCCGTTCCCGCCGGGTCTCGATCTCGTGCAGCACCAGCTCGGAGACCTGGTCGCGCCGGTGCACATAGGCGAGATAGCGCCCGTCCGGCGACAGTGCCGGTGCGACGGCGCCGCCTGGCCTTTTGATGTAGTGCCGGGTTTCGCCGGTGCGCTTGTCGTAGGTGCCGATCGAGCCGCCCGCCGCGTACAGGGCGCCGTCCACCTGTTCGTAGAAGATGAGCCCCCGCTGCGCATCGTCGCGGAAGTGATTGATCGGCCGGAAGCCCGCCCCGGGACGCGTCGCCGATGCCTCGGGCGCCGGAATCAACACCTGGCGGTCGCCGTTGAATCCGAACTGGTAGACGGTGTTCTTCGTGCCGTCGTGCATGGCGACGCCGTAGAGGAAACGCCCGTCCGCCGACCACATGCCCCCGGTGACGCCCTCGGGCATGTCCGAAACATTGGTCATCGCGCCGGTTACCCGGTCCATCACCCAAAGGTCGTCCGACCCGCCCCTGTCGGAGGTCAGCACGATGCGCCCGCCGTCCGGGCTGTAGCGGGGGAACATGTTCCACGACCGCCCGCTCGTCAGCGCCCGGGCCTCGCCACCGGCCATGGGCATCTCGTAGATGTGGCCGAGCAGGTCGAACACCAGAAACCGCCCGTCCGGCGAGACATCGAGGCTCATCCAGGTGCCTTCCTCGACCGCGAAGTCCACCGGGATGCGCTCGGGCGCCCGGCTTTCCTCGATGTTCCATTCCGAAGAGCCGGCGGCCTGCGGGGCCAGGGTCAGCGCCACAACGGCCAGCAACGATGCACGTCGGGAACGTTGGGTCATGGTCGAACCTTCCTGCACGGTCTGCTGCAGTTTTGAAGCCACCTATACCGCTCGGACGCAGGGAAACAGAGGCGACCCCATCGGCTCGACTACGGCGTCTTCAGATGCGGGCTATTCGGTTGCGGCCAGCCGGTCGAGTCGACCGGACCAGCCGAGTATTCGTTTGTCTCCCGTCACGAGCCGGTGCCCGTCGAGCGCGGTGGCGACGATCAGACGGTCGGCCGGGTCGGAATGAAAGCCCACCAGGCCGACCGCCCGGATGCCGACCTGACCGTCGATGGGGATTTCGATGATGCCCTCCCTCAAGAGTTGGCGGCGCCAGGGCTCGACCTCGTTGCGCAAAGCGATTCTCCCCTTCTGCTGAAGCATCGCGATTTCCCAGAACGAAATCGACGAGACACAAACTTCGTCGGAGCGCCATGCCCGGTCGATCTCCCGCCGGGCCCGGGGGCCCAACCGTTGCTCGCCGGCCCTCAGCCACAACAGGACGTGAGTATCGAGAAGCGTCAACGGTTGGCTTCCCACTCGACGTTCAGAGGCTCGATGACATCCCCGAGAATCTCGAGCTTACCGGTGTCGATGCCGAACAGGCTTTCCGGTTTCCGGTGATACGGCACCAGCCGCGCGACCGGGCGGCCGTTCTTGGAGATGATGAGTTCCCGCCCGGTTTCAGCAACCACGTCCATCAGCTTCAGGCACTTTGCTTTGAATTCGGAGGCCTTGATTGTATGGGTGCCGATTGCATTGTCTGTAAGCATTGTCTGAAATCGTCCCGATACCGTTCCTGGTGCGGAGATAATACTATGGTCATGACCATGGTCAACCAGGCATTTCCCCGGATTGGCGGGCGAATCGTTGTATTGCATCGGAACGCCAGGCCGGGGCAGGCTGCTTCAGCCGAACGTGCCGAGGCTGGCCGACCGTTGTAGTCTTGGCCGGGCGTTGCATGACTGGTGCGAGCCGCACGCCTGGTGCGAACTGCACGCCTGGTGCGAACTGCACCCCTGATGCGAAAGGAGGCCCCCATGAGCGATGATCTCGCGTTCCGTCCGGCGACAAAACTCGCCGGACTCGTCCGCGGCGGAGCGATCAGCTCCGTGGAGCTCACCCGCCATTTCATCGAGCGCATCGAACGTTTCGACGGCGACATCAACGCCGTCGTGGTGCGCACGTTCGAACGGGCGCTCGACGATGCGGCGGCGGCCGACGCGGCACTGGCGCGGGGCGAGGCAAGCGGCCCGCTGCACGGCGTGCCGCTGACGATCAAGGAGTCCTACGTCATGCAGGACACCCCGGCGACCTGGGGTATCGAGTCACAGCGGCACAACGTCGCCGACGCGGACGGGCTCGCGGTCCGGCGCTTCCGTGTCGCCGGCGCGCATTTCCTGGGCAAGACAAACGTGCCGGTCGACCTCGCCGACGTGCAGAGCTACAACCCGATCTACGGGACCACCAGCAACCCCTGGAACCTCGAGCGGACGCCGGGCGGCTCCTCCGGCGGCAGCGCCGCCGCGCTGGCGGCTGGCTTCTCGGCCCTCGAGGCGGGCACGGACATCGGCGGCTCCATTCGCACACCCGCGCACTTCTGCGGCCTGTTCGGGCACAAGCCCACCTGGGGCATCGTGCCGATGTCCGGGCACGAGCTGATGCCCGGGGTCCCGGACCCCGACCTGAGCGTGTGCGGCCCGCTGGCCCGGGATGCAACAGACCTCGCGGTGGCCCTCGACGTGATGGCCGGCCCCACCGGGCGCGACGCCACCGGCTGGCGGCTCGAGTTGCCCGGACCGGGGTTCAGCGAGCTGTCCGAGTTGCGGGTCGCGGTGTGGGTGAACGAAGACATCGCACCGGTCAGCGCCGAGACGGTGGCGCGGGTACAACTCGTGGCAGATGCGTTTGCGGGGCTTGGCGCGACGGTTTCCCATGACGCACGGCCGGACTTCGACATCCACAAGGCGCATTTCGTCTACCAGAACCTGCTGACCGCGGTGATGTCGAGCGGGCAGCCGGCGAGCCACATCGAGAAGATGCGGGAGCTGGCGGCGACGCTGGATCCGGCGGACATGTCCGCCGACGCCGTCACGGCGCGCGCGTCGCTCATGAGCCATCGCGAGTGGATCCGGCACGATCTCCGTCGCGAGCGGTTGCGGCGGGCCTGGGACGCCTTCTTCCGCGACTGGGACGTGCTCGTCTGCCCGCAGTTCGCGGTGCCGGCGATTCCGCACGATCACCGGCCGTTCGCCGAACGCTCGACCCTGGTGGATGGCGAGGCGCGGCCCTACATGGAGTCCGTCTTCTGGTCCGGCCTGGTCGTCGCGTCCTACCTGCCGAGCACCTGCCTGCCGACCGGGCCGTCCGGCGAGGGGCTGCCGATCGGCGTGCAGATCGTCGGAGCGCCTTATCGGGACCACACCACCATCGAGTGCGCACGGCGGCTCGCCGACGAGATCGGGGGCTTCGTGCCGCCGCCGGCGCTTGGGGGGTAACGCCGGGCCCGGCCGCCTCGATCAGTTCCCGGACTGAATGCCGCAGGCGATTCCCGGCTTGGGCGCCGCTTCGCTGCCGCGGGTCAGTCGAGGGCCGGCAGAATCACGTCGAGAGCGATGTCCACCCCGCCATCGAGCCCGGCCTGCGATGGCGGGACCGCATCGCCCTGGCCGGGCGCCAGGCCCGCGGTCTGCACGATGAGCAGGTCGAGGTCGCGCACGACGAAGGCATACTGACCGCCGGATCCGGCCACCGAGATCACCGGATGGCCGTCGAAGTCCTTGAGCCCGAAATGCAACCCGTACCCGGACATGCCGCGCACGGGCGGCACGCCGATCTGGGCGTAGAAGTCCTGCAAAAACGGCCCGTCGACGCCGGGCGTGGGGGCCGTCGCCAGTTCGAGCCAGCGCTGCGGGACAACCTGGCGCCCCCCCTGGCGGCCATGGTTCAGCAGGCAGAAGCCCAGGCGCGCCAGGCCGCGCGGAGAGAGCCACATCTCCGAAGGGCCGATCTCCGCGCGCCAGGTTGCGGCGCCGGGAATAGAGATGGTGCGCGGCCAATTGAATTCCGTGATTCCCAGGGGATCCGCAAGCCACTCCCTGGCCGCTTCCGTCAGCGGCCGGCCGAGGGCGGTGCGCAGCGTCTCGGCGACCATCTGGCTGTCGCAGGCGCTGTATACCCAGGCCGTGCCGGGGTCCTCCACCACCTCGATGTCATCGCCGAAGAAGAAAGCCACGGGATCGGCCGCACGGCTGAACGCCGTTGCGAAATCCATGTCGTTGCGCCACCCCAGGCCCGACTGCATGGCCAGGCAGTGGCGCAGGGTGATCATGCGTTTGCGCGGATCCGACCCGCGCGGCGCGCGGCTGCCGTGGTAACCCGCCAGCGGCATGTCTAGAGACGGCAGCAGGCCCTTCTCCAGGGCGATGCCGACCAGGCACGAGAGCCATTGCTTGGTCACGGAATACACGGGGTGCAGGTCATCCGGCCCGAAGCCGTTGAAATAGCGCTCGAAGAGCAGCCGGCCGTGGCGGACGACGAGCAGGCTGTTCAGCCACGGGCGTTCTTCGGCGGCCTGCTCCGCGAGGCATTCGAGCGGGGCGGGATCGATCCCGCCGCCGGCCCGCGGCCCGCTTTCCCAGTCTATTGTCGATGAGTTCATTGCGCTGTTCGTTGCGCTGTTCGTTGCGCTGTTGGTTGCGTTGTTCGTTGCGTTGTTCGTTGCGCCTGCGGCCCTGCCGGTGTGCGGCCGGCGGAAGGGCGCCTGCGCGTCGCGCTCCGGTCGCCGGCGTTGCTTGCCCACCCGGCAGGCTGTCCGTCCCACGGACGCTGCCATAGAATGGGCGGCCGCCCGTCACATGTAAACCTCATGCAACGCGCCTCGCAACGCGACCTGCGGTCGAGCCCGCTCTACCGGGAAGTACACGCCTACTACGACGCCGTCTTCGCGCCGGGCAATGATCGGATCACCGACGGCGCCGACCTCGCCGTGCATCCACGCGGTCATCTGGCGGGGTTTACGGGCACCCTGTACAACGATCTCGAAAGCGCGCCAGGAACCCGCATATGCCTGACCGGCCTGCAATCCGGCGCCATGAACCGGCTCGACTGCCCCGCCAACAGCCATCGCATGCCGCGCTGGTCCCCGGATGGATCGCAACTCGCCTTTCTTTCCGACCGCGCCGAGGCAGGGAACTTCCAGCTATTCATTACCGATCCCGAAGGCAGGGGCGACGCCCGGGCGACGCCGGCCGCGAACGGCACCGTCGAGTATTTTCACTGGTCGCCCGACGGCCAACGCATCG
>JAPPHD010000080.1:376-61509 GCA_028821125.1 Gammaproteobacteria bacterium | reverse complement strand
CCATCAGCGCCGCGCGCTCGCGGCCGATGCCGCCGCCCGAACCCGCGATCATGACAACACCGGGCAGGCCGCCCGCATTCTCCGGCTCGAAGACCCGGCCGCGCACCCGACCCTCAGCCACGACGATTTCACGGACGTTCGGGGGAAAGCGATGCCGTACCAGGTTCGCGGCCGCCGCCTGCTTCCCGTCTGAAAGCGCAGTGAAATCAACCCGAAGGGGGGCATCGCCGCGCAATCCCGGCAACCCCATGCGGTGGCCCCCCGGCCCCGCCTCGTCGGCAGGCCGGCCCGCCCTCTTGAACGCCTCGTACTCATCGGGCGGGACCGGCGACATCGACCAGAACAGGCCGTGGCCGTGGGCCTCGTCCCAGGTTCCCGACAGCGGCCGCGCCGTCATCACGTCCACCGAACCCAGCCAGTCCGTCGCGAAAACGGCATGGGACCGCCAGGTGGCGCCGTCGTGGTCGGTGAACGAAGCCCGCAGTTCCACCTGGCTGTCGGGCCGGAAACCCGCCAGCCGGATCGGTACATCGGCGTCCACGTTTGCATCGGACGCAGGCAGGACAATACGAGGGTCGCTCATGGTCTAACGAGGCGTTGCCTCAGAACAACGAAAAAGAATTCGTCGGCTTGACAATTGACTCATTTGTAAACCTGATCCGCGAAAAAGAGGTCTAATGTCCCTCGGCCGGCAGTGATTGTCGCTACTTGCATGCCCGGGTTCACGGGTTGCTTGCATTGCAAGGTTTTTGCGGCGCGTGGCAGCGCCATTGGAAATGCGCCAACTGGCAGGGTTCATTGTACGGCTCGACGTGCATCCCATGGCGTGAACTCGAGCGCGAGTCCGCAAGCCCGTTCCGGCGCCACGCACACTGAACCGCCGGCGGACAATTCGAACGGTACATCCCGATCGCGCAGCAGTTGCCGCAAGCGGGAAAACTCTTCTACGCACAGGGTCGCCCCCACAATGCGAGGCCAGGGTCCGGCCTTTGCACCGGCCAGGCCACCGAAACGCTGTTCGAGGATTGCCGGTTGGACCGTGTCGATGCGGCCACTCGGCGTTTCGACAACCAGCCGGTTGTCCGCACGGCTCACGCACCCGGAACCAAACAAGCTGGCGTATCGATCCTCGAAGGCTACCAGATTGTTGGTGGCGACGGTAACGGCCGTCATCCCCAGCGCACCGTTCCCGTGGACCTGCCATTCGGGAATCCAGACGGCATCGGGTACGTGCTGCTGGGAAAAACCCTCCATGTAGGTCGTGGTCGCGGTTGCCCCCAGCCCGAAACTGCTGAACCGAGCCATTTTGCGCGTGCCGTCGGGCATATCCACGGCCCGCTCCACGTCTCGCTGCAACTCGCCCGGTTCGAGGCCCTCGTCCGCGCACCGTCGCCACTCGGCCCCGGCATCCAGCGCCCGGAACACCAGGCCCCAGGTTCCGCCGCCGGTCGCCCGCAGAAAATCCCGCAGAACAACCAGGCGCCCGAGCCTGGACGCATCCTCGATGCCGAGCAGTTCGATGAAATTGTCCCCGAACATGATCAGCCGGTTGGCGGTGCCGAAGGGATGGACCATCTTCGGGGAAACGTTGAATCCCAGGCGTGCGAACCCGGCGGCCGCAGCGTCCAGGTCCGCCGTGCCGACGATGACGTGATCGATGCCGCGCGTCTCGCGGGCCTGGCCATAGTGGTTGGTGCGATTCAATGGGGCCACCGCCTCAGTCACAGGCCGCCGCAAAGGTGCGCAGGAAATTGCCGCCGAGGAATCCCCGGATCTCCGCGTCGGAATACCCCGCGGCCACGAAAGCGCGCGTAACGTTGCCGAGCCGGTCATAGGACTCGATGCCTTCCGTCTCCAGGGTGGGATCGATGGCGTCTTCCTCCCGGAAGTTGAGTTCGGCGCGCACCACGTCGCCGTAGATGGCCTGCACCGACGGAGGCAGCCGGTCCCAGTCGCTGGCGATGCCCACACTTTCGGCGCCGGCTACCGAAACCGCGTGCTTGAAATGCGCCATGAAGTCATGGATCGACGGGCGGTCGGCGCCGGTCAGGAAGAACGGCACCATGCAGACACCGAAATAGCCGCCGCCGGCCGCGATCGCTTCGAGCACCTCATCGGTCTTGCCCCGGGCGTGGTCGTGAACGGCGCGGCAGACCGAGTGCGTCACCGCCACCGGCCGCTGTGAGATGTCGATTCCGTCGAGGGTGGTCGGCATGCCGCAATGGGACAGGTCTACCAGCATGCCGAGTTCGTTCATGCGCCCGACCACCTGCACCCCGAACGCCGACAGGCCAGCCGGGTTGCGCTCGGTGCAACCGTCGCCCAGCAGGTTGCGGGAATTGTAGGTGAGCTGCACGACGCGGACGCCAAGATCGTAGAAGAAATCCAGGTAGTCGAGCCTGTCCTCGATGGCCAGCGCGTTCTGAAAATTCAGGATGACGCCCTTGCGGTCGTGCGCCGCAATGCGCTCGACATCGGCCGGGGTTCGCACCTTCTCCAGCCAATCCAGCGTATCGAAGCGGCGCTGCCAGAAGGCCAGATCGTGCACCGCCTGCTGATAGGTCCAGTTGCCGTAGGGGCCGAAAACGCCGACCGTGCAACTCCCGGCATCGACACCGGAGTCGTACCAGGCATCCTGCCAGGGGCCGGGTACCTGCCCGCCAGCAGCAGGGCTTCGATGTGACGCTGAACCTCGGTGCGCGCGGCCAGGAAAGGCATCCCCCTCGACAGGCGCTCGGCGTAGCACCGCTCCATCTCCTCGCTGCAACCGACCGGCCCCGGTGACAGGCTGTCGACAACCAGGGACTCCCGGTGCAGGCAGACCGCCCGCTGTTCCTGTTCGGCGGTCAGATCGAACATGGTCTTCCCTTACGTGTGCGCTACGCTATCGCTACGCGCAATTCCGCAACCGGGCCAACTATCTTTGGCACCAGCGGTCTTTGGCACCAGCGGTCTTTGGCACCAGCGGTCTTTGGCACCAGCGGTCTTTGGCACCAGCGGTCTTCGGCACCAGCGGTCTTTGGCACCAGCGATGCTTTTGGTTTAGTGCTGACAGTCTGCATTACCGGTCGTGTGGATTCAAAGTCGCCGGCGCTGTCAATGTCCTACCGTTGGCGCAGACAATAACTGACATCAGAGCGCTGTAAGGACGCCTTGATCGCAGCTTGACAGCCGATACAATCACCAGATTGAATTCAGTCCGAATTCAGACGTACTCGCAACGGTAACTCGCACTCGCAACGGCAATAGGGAAGTCGAATCTCATGAGCAGGAAGAACCCGGTAGTCAGCCTCAGTGAATTCAAAGCCAGGGCCTCCCAGTTCCTGGAACGGATACATGCCTCCGGAGAGGAGATCGTCCTGACACAGAACGGCTCCGCCACGGCAATCGTGCAAGACTACGAAACCTACCAGAACCTCAAGGACGGTCTGGCATTCATGAAGCTCATGGTGCAGGGCGAGTCCGACGTCAAGGCAGGCAGGCTCGTACACCAATCACGGGTATTCGCCGACGTGAAGGAGCGACTGGCGCGCGGGGATGGCTGACTTTCGCGTCCTCTGGACCGATGCGGCACAGTCTGACCTGCACGAAATCGCGCAGTTCATCGCCGCTGAAAGCCTGGATAACGCACTCGCGGTCATCGACCGGCTGGAACGACGTTGTTCGACACTCGAACGGCTGCCCGAGCGCGGCCGGATCGTTCCCGAGTTGAAAGCCGTGGATATCCTGATCTACCGGGAACTCATCGTGAAGCCATGGCGAATCGTCTATCGACGCGATGCGAATCAGGTCTATGTCATGGCCGTGCTGGACGGCAGACGCAGCCTGTCGGGACTGCTGCTTGAACGCCTGACGCTCAGGAGTCAGGAATCACCCCTTTGAATGGGCACGCGAGGATAGCGCGTCCCGTACCGTGGACATGGCAATGAACATGCGGGTGGGCCGCGATGGAAAAGAGACGAATCCCATGCGCTCGTAGAACCGCAATCGTCGCAGGAACGCATCGCTACCTCCGTCGTCGATGACGTCCAGTACGACTGCCTTGATGCCGACCGTACGCGAGGCGGCTTCGATGCGCCCGAGTGCATCCACCAACAACGCGCGTCCGAGCCCGCGCCGCTGAAACGAGGTGTCTGCACCAACCATGGAGAGGTAGGCGCCTGGAACCGAGCCGTGCCGCGGGGCCCCTCTGCGGAGACCGTCGGGCAGTTCTCCGGCTTCGACGGCATGTGCGTTGATTGCGTAGCAGCCGAGCACCCGCCGCTCCCCCCGGAGGCAGGCCACCCACACACGGGTGAAGTCGCCGTCCTGGTGCTTGCGCGCGGTTCGCTTCAGGAAATTGTCGATACGGGAGACGCCACTCGAGAATCCCGTTCGTTCGTGCCGGTTCGGATTGAAGGCTTGAACGGAGAGGAGCGGCTCGGTGTCGTCACTCTCCATCGCGAATCATGCGCCGATGTGTGGCTACGGCCTCGCGCAGCGCCGCGGCAGGTTCGGCGGGCGACTCCAGGGCCGCGAAAAACACCGCGCGGTCTTCGTCGGCGAGGAGCGTTCTCTCGTGATCTTCGATAGCCGCTCTGGCGCGTTCATAGGCTGAACTTGTCACGAAGGTGGTTTCATCCACGCCGAGCAGCGCAGCCGCACGCTGAATCGTCTCTTTCACATGAGGCTTCGTGCGCTGTTCCATCCTGGCGGAACGGGGTTGCTCGATGTGCCTGGTTGAATCGCTGTGGGACAGCATCGATCGGAGCCTCGAATCGGATGGGTCGATCGTACGGTAAATTGCCGTACGTTTCAATGCGAAACGGTCAGGCACTTTACTGGACGAACGTCGCAGCGTGGGCGACCAGCGGAATGAAACGGCCATCTGCTCCGGTCGACGAAGAAACGATCGCCGCCTTCGAGCGTGACGGCGCGGTGCCCGTCCGCGGGCGCTTCTTTTCCCTTCCAGCTTCCTTTTGTCCGCAGGTAACCGCATGCTGCGAAACTCGCAGGGAATGGGGAATGCGGCCCTGAGCATTGACATGACCTACATTGTAGTTACACTCGGTGGATGAATGACCCGGCGTTCGAGTGGGACAAGCGAAAGGCGTCGGAGAACAGGCGCAAACATGGCGTATCTTTTGAAGAGGCCAAGTCGGCGTTCCTGGACGAAAATGCGAGGGTCATTCCGGACCCCGAGCACTCGGACGAGGAAGACCGGTTTGTGCTGCTCGGACTCAGTTTAAGGCTTCGATTGCTGGTGGTGGTGCACTGCTATCGCCAGGGATATGACCTGATCCGGATCATTTCGGCAAGAAAGGCCGATCCGACGGAACGAAAGCAATATTCAGGCTTTTTACAATGAAAGACTCATACGACTTTTCGAAATCGGTAAAGAACCCCTACCTGCGCAAACCAAAGAAACAACTGACGATACGGTTGGACGTAGATACGATCGACTACTTCCGAACGCTGGCCGGACAAAGCGGCATCCCGTATCAGAGCCTGATCAACCTATACCTGCGGGACTGTGTTGCGAAGAAGAAGTCACTGCGCCTGGAATGGGCGACCTGACGGCCATCGGCCGGACTAGCAGCCGGTCGATCCCACCAGGCACCCGGATAGGTGTGGCCCCACCGAAACTTCCATTGTTCTTTCCCTCTCCCTCCCACAATCAACACTAGTGTAGACCGCTCATCGCAAGGCGATGCGTCCCATGAACCTCTCGAACTTCGTCGCGGCAACACTTGGCGAGTTCTCGTGGCGTCCCCCGAGGTGGCTGCGACGCGCGGGTCCGCGGAGGGTGGGATACGGCGCCGCGGCGCTGGCCGGGGCGGCAGCGCTGGCCGGGGCCGGCTATCTCTACTACGAAAGCCTGCCGAAGCCCCTGCAGGTCCAGATAGCGGTCAAAGCCCCGGGACTCTCGCGCATCGACGGTGACGAACTGGTCGTCGCGCCCCTCCAGCTCGACTTCGCCTACCCGGAAATCCCGGACGAGATTCCGCCAGCACTGTCGGCCGCACGCCTCGATCTCGTCGGCGACGTCATCGAGGAAGGTGTCGAACTCGTGCCGACGATGCCCGGCGAGTGGAGCTTCGTGACGGAGAACCGGCTCGTGTTCACGCCGGCGGAGGATTGGCCGGCGTACCGGGAGTATCGGGTACGCCTGTCCTCCGACCTGTTCGCGCCGCAGGTCGAACTGGCCGACCGCGCTGTCGAGTTCGAAACGCCGCCGTTCGTCGCCGAGGTGCTCGAAGCGAGCTTCTACCAGCATCCGGAAATCGTTGCGGAACGGCGCGTGGCGGCCAGTTTCGGTTTCTCGCACGCGGTTGTGCGAGACGACTTCGAGGAACGCCTGACCCTCGCCATGCGCCAAGGAATCGAAGAGACCTCCACGGCCGAGGCGCGCGAGCTCGGATTCCGCGTCGAATACGGGCCCCACGACCGCACCGCCCACGTGCACTCGGACATCGTCGCCATCCCGGAGCGCGAGAACTTCGCCACCATCACGGTGGATGGGGGTCTCGAGCCCGCAGACGGGGACGGGGTATTCGAAGAACCGTTGTTCGCACAGGTGCGCGTGCCCGACCGGGAGAGCTACTTTCGTGTCGAGCGCGTCACGGCGTCAATCGTCAGGGACACGGAGGGCGATCCCCTGCAGACCGCGGTGCTGTCCTTCACGGACCAGGTGAACACCGAGGCGTTCGCCAGTGGCGTGCAGGCATGGCTGTTGCCCCGGGACCGCCGGATGGGCGCGTCGATCCACCGGAACTACCGCTGGCGTTCGCCCGCCGAGGCCACGGCGGAGGTACTCGCGGAGTCCGAGCCACTGGACCTGGCGGTCAATCCCACCGGGCGCGATGCCGCCATGCTGCAGAGCGTTACGTTCGATGCGCCGCCCGGCCGCTTCGTCTATCTGCGTGTGGTGCCCGGCCTTATGTCGTTGGGGGACTTCGTGCTCGCATCGGGCCACGATGCGGTAGTGCGCGCCCCGGACTACCCCAGGGAGGCCGCCATCGCGCAGGACGGCGCCCTGCTGCCGCTGACCGGCAACCGCCTGCTCACGTTCTCCGGGCGCGGCGTTTCGGCCGTGCGGGTAGACGTCCAGCAGCTCCTGCCCGACACCCTCAACCACCTGGCGAGCCAGACGGGCGGCGACATCCGGGATCCCTGGTTCCAGAGCGGGTGGGCGTTCGACGCCGACAACCTGTCGGTGCTGACCACCCGCATCGTCGAACTGAACCCCGCCCATCCGCGCGAGCAGGTGTTCGCGACCCTGGACCTCGACCCGTTCCTCGACGCGGGCGGGGTGTTTTTCGTACAGGTCCAGGGTTGGGACCCGGAACGGGAGCGCGCGATCGGCAGGGCGGACCGGCGCATGGCACTGGTCACGGACCTCGGCCTCCTGGTCAAGACAAACGCCGACGCGAGCCAGCACGTCTTCGTGCACTCGATAGCAACCGGAGAGCCCGTCTCGGGGGCCGAGGTGCAACTTCTCGGGAAGAACGGACTTCCGGTCCTGACGGCCTCGACCGATGCCGAGGGGCATGCCGAGCTCGCTTCCGCCAGGGACTTCGAACGGGACCGGGCGCCGACGGTCTTCGTGGTGCACAACGGGGCCGACGTCACGTTCATGCCCTACCGGCGGGACGACCGCCGCCTGACCTGGTCCGGGTTCGACATCGGCGGCGAACGCACGGCGGAGGACGACGCCGAGCGCCTGAGGGCCGCGCTCTACACGGACCGCGGGCTGTATCGGCCGGGCGAGACGGTGCGCCTGTTCGGCATCGTGCGCGAGGGCGATTTCGGGTCCGTACCGGGCGCGCCGATCGAGATGCGCATCGCCGACGCGCGCGGCAACCGCGCGCTCGAGACCCGCATCGCCCTGCCGGACGACGGGCTGCTCACCTGGGACTTCGAGACGCGTCCCGAGTCGCCGACCGGCGTCTACCGGGCAAGTGTCTACCTCGTGCAGGAAGACCGGCGTCGCCGGGCGCTCGGAGACACATCGTTCCAGGTCGAGGAATACCAGCCGGACCGGCTGCGCATCCGCGCCGCCATCGTCGAACAGGTCGCGGACAATCCGGACCGGGCTCCTTCAATGCGCGAAGTGCCCCGTCGCGCATGGCTCCGGCCGGCTGCGCACCAGGCGCGTGTCACCCTGCACAACCTGTTCGGCACGCCGGCGCAGGGTCGCCGGGTAAGGGCCACCGTCCGGCTGACGCCGGTGTCGCCCAACTTCGCGGAGCACCCGGGGTTCGTGTTCACGGACCCGTTCCGCGACCCCGGCACGACGCCCAAGGCGGTGAGCCTCGAACTCGCCGAGACGACGACCGGCGCCGACGGTATCGCCATGCTGCCGTTCGACATCGGCCAGTACGGCAACGGCATCTACTCGCTGCTGCTGAACGCGGAGGGGTTCGAGGCGAGCGGTGGGCGGGGCGTCCAAGCGCTGGCCGGGACCTTCGTGTCGTCGACGGAGGCGCTGGTCGGCCACCGGACGGACGGGGCGTTGGACTTCGTCACCCTGGACAGCGCGCGCACGGTGCGGTTCCTGGCCATCGACCGCGAGCTGGCTCCCGTGGCGCTGGAAGGTCTGCAGTCGGTGCTTGTCGAACGCCGCTACGTGTCGGCGCTGGTCAAGCAGCCGAACGGGCGGTTCGCCTACCAGTCGGTGGCGAAGGAAACCGAACTGGAGCGAACCGCGTTCGCGTTGCCTGCCGGGGGCGCCGAGTTGGCGCTGCCGACCTCGCGTCCGGGACGGTTCGCCATCGACATCGTCGACGCCCGCAATACCAGGCTCAGCCGCGTGGAGTTCGCGGTCGCCGGGACGGCCAACGTCGCCGGCAATCTCGAACGCGACGCGGAACTCGATCTCAAGCTCGACCGCCGCGAGTATGCCCCCGGTGACGAGATTCTCCTGGAGGTCACGGCGCCCTACGCGGGCATAGGGCTCGTGACGATCGAGCGGGACCGGGTGCTCGCTTTTCGGTGGTTCAGGACGGAGACGAATAACGCCCTGGCCCGTATCCGCGTACCGGACGCGCTCGAAGGCAATGCCTATGTCAACGTGGCGTTCGTGCGCGACATCGATTCCGAGGAGATCTTTGTCAGCCCCCTGAGCTACGCCGTCGCGCCGTTCGCCGTCGACCGCGCGTCCCGGCGCCTCGACATCGACCTCGCGGTGCCGGACCTCGTCCGTCCGGGGGATGCGCTGACGGTCGGCTACACGGCGTCGCAACCCGCGCGGCTCGTGCTCTTCGCCGTGGACGAGGGGATCCTCCAGGTGGCGGACTACGACACGCCGGATCCCCTGGAGGACTACCTGCGCAAGAAGGCGCTGCAGGTGGACACGCACCAGATGGTCGACCTGATCCTCCCGGATTACGACGTGCTGCGCCGCGCGGCGGCGCCGGGAGGCGGTGACCGGGCCCGCCTGCTCGGTGCGAACCTGAACCCGTTCCGGCGGCGCTCCGAACCGCCGGTCGTGTACTGGTCGGGCATTCTCGAAGCGGATACCGGGCAACGCGAGGTGGCCATCGACATCCCGGACTACTTCAATGGCGAGCTGCGCGTGATGGCGGTGGGCGTCGCGGCCGCCAGGCTCGGTGCGCAGGCGGAGCCGGTCACCGTGCGGGGGCAGATCGTGCTCACACCGAGCCTGCCCCTGGCCGCCGCGCCGGACGACCTGTTCGACGTTGCGGTGGGTGTGGCGAATTACGTCGAGGGATCCGGCGAAGAGGCACAAGTGACGGTCTCCGCCGAGGCATTGCAGCGGCTGTCGGCGGACGGGGCGTCCGAACGGGCGATCGCCGTTGCCGAGGGAGACGAGGGGCGGGCGCTCTTCCGGCTCCGCGCGGGCGCTTCCCCCGGGGCGGCCTCGGTGACGTTCGCCGGGCGCTTGAACGATGTGTCCGTGCAGCGGCGGGCCACGTTGTCCGTGCGGCCGGCGAGTGCGTTTCAGACCACGGTGGATGCCGGCTTCGAATCCGGCGGAACGGCCTCGGTGGTCCTGCCGCGGCGGCTGCACGAGGCCTTCGCGGACCGGCGCGTGACGGCTTCGGCGAGCCCGCTCGCGCTGGCCGACGGGCTGCTGGCCTATCTCGAGTCGTTTCCGCACGCCTGCGCGGAGCAGATCGTCAGCAAGGCGTTCCCGCAACTGGGCCTGCTCGAGGCGCAATCCAGCGGTCTGGACCGGCAGGACTACCGGGCTCTGTTCCGCGACACGATCGCGCTCCTGCGCCCGCGCCAGAACGCCGACGGCGGTTTCCTGTTCTGGTCGACCTCGCGGGAGTCCGCCGCGTTCCCCTCGGTGTACATCACGCACTTCCTGACCGACGCCCGGGAACTGGGGATGCCCGTGCCCGACGATCTTTTCGCGCGTTCCGGCGGGTACCTGCAGCGCATCGCCGGCAGCGCGGAGACAGCCACCGGCGCCGCGGACAGAAGCGTTGGCGACCCGGACGGAAAGGCCCCGTTCGATCTCGCCGCCGCTCGCACCCGGGCCTACGCCATCTACCTCATGACGCGGCGCGGACGGGTCACCACGAACTATCTCAATGCCCTTCAGGAGTCGCTTGAAGCCGGCGCTGCCGAGCAATGGCGCGGCGACATCGTTAGCGCGCAAATGGCGGCCAGTCATGCGCTGTTGCGCAACGATGCCCTGGCGGAGCGCCTGATCGACGGCTATCGGCTCGGCGAGTCGACGCGTCCGGACACCGACTTCGATACGGGCCTCGGGCGCGACGCGCTGTACGTATACCTGCTGGCCCGGCACTTCCCGGAGCGTCTGGCGCGGCTGGACGGCGATGCCGTGCGACGACTCGTGCAGCCGGTTTTCGAGGACCGCTTCAACACCCTGTCCGCGGCGTACACGGTCCTGGCGCTGGGTGCGATCCACCGGCACCTCGAAGCGCACGGCGAGCTGTCGCCGCCGGTCATCGCTGCTTGGGCAGCGGACGGATCCGTCAAGGTCGACGTGGCGTCGGGGGTATTCGCCAGGGCTGCCCTGCCGGTGACGGTCGAGCGGCTGGACATCTCCGGTACGGCGCCCGTGGGCCTCTATTACACGGCGAGCGAATCGGGGTTCGATGTCGAGGTGCCCACGGAGCGCATCGCGGAAGGCATCGAGCTGGATCGCGCCTACCTCGATGCGGAGGGGGACCCCGTTGAACGGATCCGCGTCGGGGACGAATTGACGGTACGCCTGCGCGTGCGTTCCACGGGCGGGCAGATCGGCAACGTCGCCGTAACGGACCTGCTGCCGGGCGGCTTCGAGATCGTCGCGGAGTCCGTGCGCAGGTACTACGGCGGATGGTCGTGCGACTACCTGGACGTACGCGAGGACCGGCTGGTGTATTACGGCAGTTTCGACGAGCGGATGGTCGAGATCGTCTACCGGGTCAAGGCGACGAGCCCCGGCGAGTTCGCGGCGCCCGCCGCCTACGCCGCCGCCATGTACCACCGCAGCGTGCGCGGCCGTTCCACGGCCGGACGGCTGGTCGTGGACAGCCTGTGATTGCCGCGCCCCGGTGGCGTTTCCGGGCGCTCGCGGCGCTCTTCGCGCTTCCGGCCTGCGCGTTGCTTGCCTGGGCCGTGGTGCCGAAGCCGGAACTCTACGGGGAGATCCCGTTCTCGACCCTGGTAACGGATCGCGAAGGCCGTCCGCTCAAGCTCGTTCCGGCGCGGGACGGCCGCTATCGCCTGTTCACCGAATTCGACGACATCGCCGCGGCGGCCCGGGAGGCGACGCTTCTCTACGAGGACCGGGGCTTCTACCGCCACCCCGGGGTGGACCCCATGGCGCTGGCGCGTGCGGCATGGACTACCTACGTACGGCGCACCCGGGTCGTCGGCGGCTCGACGATCACCATGCAACTGGCCCGGCTGCGGTTCGACCTGGACACACGCACCCTGTTAGGCAAGCTCGTGCAGTGCGCCCGCGCGCTGCAGATCGAGCGTCACTACGGCAAGGCGGAGATCCTCGAGGCCTACCTGAACCTGGCGCCCTACGGCGGCAGCATCGAAGGCATGGGCACCGCCAGCCGGATCTATTTCGACAAGCCGGCGAGCGCGCTCAGCCTGGGCGAGGCGCTGGCCCTGGCCGTCATTCCGCAGAACCCGACCGACCGGTTCCCGGTGCGGGCGGCGGGACGCGCGGAGCTCCTGGCGGCGCGCGAACGTCTCCTCGAAGCATGGCTGTCCGCAGCGGGCGATGCCGACCCAGGGATGGTTGCCCGGGCTCGCCTCGTACCCGCGTTCCGGTCGCTGGCGCGGTTGCCGTCACATGCCCCGCATTTCGTCCGGGACCACGTCCCCTATGACGGCGATTCCCGAATACGCACGACACTGGATCTCGACCTGCAGGGCCTGCTGGAGGCGCGCATCGCCGAGCATGTGGAGCGGCGCCGCCGGGACGGCATCGTGAACGCGGCCGCCATGCTGGTGGATGCGCGGCGGATGGAGGTGCTGGCGCTGGTGGGGTCGGCGGGGTTCTTCGATGCGGGGATCGCCGGCCAGGTGAACGGCGTGCGGGCGCCCCGTTCGCCCGGATCGACGCTCAAGCCGCTGCTCTACGCGCTGGCGCTGGACGCGGGCCTGATCCACCCCATGTCCCTGCTCGAGGATGCGCCGCGCCGCTACGCCGCGTACACGCCGGAGAACTTCGACCGCGGGTTCCTGGGGCCGGTGTTCGCGCGGGATGCCCTGGTCTACAGCCGCAACGTGCCGGCGGTCGGGCTGCTTGCGGACCTCGGCGTGGAGCGGTTCCGGAGCTGGCTGCACGGTGCGGGGGTGACGAACCTGCGGCCTGCCGCGGACTATGGCCTGGCCCTGGCGCTCGGCGGCAGCGAGATCACCATGGAGGAGTTGACGCGGCTTTACGCGGTGCTGGCGGGCGGGGGCGTCTGGCGGGACTTTACGGTCGTGCCCGGAGGCGACGACCCGGGCACATCGCAAATCCTGCGAAGGGCAGGCTCCTCGGGCTTTCCGCGCATGCTGAGCGAGGAGGCCAGCTTCCTGGTGCTGGACATGCTCCGCGATGTGGCGAGGCCCGATGCGCCCGTGCGGGGTTTCGACGAACGGCCGGCCGTTGCCTGGAAGACGGGTACGTCGTTCGGCTTCCGGGACGCGTGGAGTGTCGGGGTCGTCGGCCACTACGTGTTGGCGGCGTGGGTCGGCAACTTCGACGGCAGCGCCAACCCGGCCCTCGTCGGCCGCGATGCCGCCGCACCCCTGTTCTTCGCCATCGCGGACAGCCTCCCCGCGCCCGCTACGGACGATGAATCCCCCTCGGAGGCACGCCCCTGGTGGGCCGTGCGGGATGCGTCGCCGGCGCCCGGCGCGCTCAACCTGCGGCAGGTGGAGGTCTGTGCGACCACCGGCGACCTGCCGGGACCCCACTGCCCGCGCACGACGCGGTCCTGGTTCATCCCCGGGGTGTCGCCCATCCGGGTGTCGACCGTCTACCGGGCCATCGACATCGACCGGCGGACGGGGCTGCGGAGCTGCGAGCCCGGCGACCACTCCGAGCGGGTCGTCTACGAGTTCTGGCCCTCGAACCTGCACGACGTCTTCCGCCGGGCGGGCATCGCCATCCGCCGCCCACCGCCCTGGTTGCCGGATTGCGGGCTGGACGAAACCTCGGCCACGGGGCTGGCGCCGCGCATCCGAGCGCCGCAGCGATCGCTCGTCTACCACGCCGCCGCGCCGGGCGCCGCAGAGGGTACCGTGCCGTTCTCGGCCGTGCTGGACGGCGACGCGCGCAGGATGTTCTGGTTCGTCGACCACCGCCTGGTCGCCAGCGCCCGCCCGGGCGAGAGCTACTTCTGGACCCCGCGGCCGGGACGCTTCACGGTGCGCGTCGTGGACGACCTCGGCCGCGCCGACGCCGAAACGATTCGGGTGCGGGCGTTTCCGGGACGGTAATGGCATCCCTGCGTCGTGCCTGACTGTGTCCGGGCATCGGGGCAGTCCGGAAAGCTGCTGTTCGTGGCGCACATTCCAATTGGTTTTGACCGACGGGAGAAGCCCGTCGCTCAGGCGGTGGCGGCAACCAGGCGCTCGAAATTCTCGATTCGAGGCTCCAGGGCGGCCACGGTGTCGCGCCAGAAGTCGGGCGCCGTGATGTCGGCGTCGAGGTGCCTGGCCGCAAGTTCCTCCGTGGTCATGCGGCCCGTGTCGGCCAGCAGCGCCTTGTAGCGGGCGAAAAACTCGTCGCCCAGATGCTCGCGCCGCGCATAGACGCCGAGGCTGAACAGATAGCCGAGCAGGTAAGGGAAGTTGTAGAAGGGCAGCCCCGAGATATAGAAGTGCAGCTTGTTGACCCAGAACAGCGGGTCGGGCTCGGACAGGGCGTCGCCGTGCCACTTGGTCCACGCTTCGCTCATCAGCGCCTTGAGTTCGTCGGGCAACAGCGGCCGTTCGGCCCGGGCGTCGTAGAAGCGGGTCTCGAACTCGTAACGGGTGGGGATGTTGAGCAGGAACCCGACCGTTGCGACGACCTCCTCCCAGGCCACGGCCAGTTCCCCGGCCGGCGAGGCCGCCTCGCGCATCAGCGCATCGCGCACCACCGTCTCGCCGAAGATGCTCGCCGTTTCCGCCACCGACATGCCGTACTGGCGCTGGGCGTCGGGCAGGTCGCGCATCACCCAGTGATGGAAGCCGTGACCGAGTTCGTGGGCGAGGATGGCGACATCCGTCATCGAGCCGCTGTAGGTCATGTAAACGCGCGGCGTTCGCGACTTCGCGAATGACGTGCAATAGGCGCCGGGCATCTTGCGGGGCCCCTGCGTCGCTTCGATCCAGCGGTTCCTGGCCATCATGCGGACGAAGTCGCCCATCTCCGGGTGAACGCTGCCGTAGGCGCCGGCGACGAGATCGATGGCGTCGCCGAAAGCGATCGCTTCCGGGGAGCCGGCCAGGGCGGGCGCGGGAGCGCGCTGGTCCCAGGGCCCGATCCGCGGCTTGCGGTAGGCCCCGGCCATGGCCTTCGCGGCCCGGCGGGCAAGGGCATTGGACTCCCAGGCCACCGCCATCAGCGTCTCGAGGGTGCCGCGTTCGATGCGGTTGGCGTGGACCGGCGCATCCAGATAGTGCACGGCCCGTTGCCCGGAGCGCTGCCGGCACAGCTCGAGCCGCCAGCCGGCGATGGCATTGATGGCCGCGGCGGCGGTGTGCACGTGCTCGTCCCAGGATCGGTTGATCGCTCGCCAGGCGTCCTCGCGAACGGCGTCGTCCGCGGACATCATCCGGGACGCCGCCTGGGCAAGGCCTACCTCCTCACCCTCGTTGCCGTCGCTCCCGACCCGGCACTTGAGCGTACCGGCGAGCTTGTCGTACAGCATCCCCCAGGCATGGATGCCGTCCTGCCCCAGGGCGCTGACCAGGTTCTCTTCGCGCAGGCCGAGGAGTTCGTGGCGCCGCCGCCGCGAGTGCTGCACGGCAAAGGCGGAGGGGCGTACGCGCTCGTCGTCCAGGTACTCCTGCACGAGGTTGTCGGGGGCGAGGTCCAGGAACTGGGACAGGGGCTCCATCACCGTCTTGAAGCGCACTTCCACCGACCTGAGCCGGCCCTGCAGCGCCTGTGCGGCCGGGTCGCCGGCGTCCACGGAAAGGAGGCAATGGGCGTACGTGGCCGGGTCCGCAAGCAGCTTGACGGCCTCTTCCCCCATGGCGTGAATCTCCCGCGCCGCCTCGATGGCGTCGCTGCGCTGTCCGTCGCCGAATTCGAAACCGCGCGCAACGGCGTCGACCAGGAGCCCGCCACGGCCTTCGATCACGCCCAGGAGGCGTGCGAGTTCAGCCAGGTCCGCCTCGATGGCCGGATCGTCGGGTGAGGCGTATTCGGTGGACAGGTCCCAGGCGGGTCCGGACAGGTCGGTCATGGTTCAAACTCCTGCAGGCGGGCATCGTGTACCGCGCACTACTTTGGGGTTTTTTGCAATGAAAAACCCTTACGACTTTTCGAAATTGGTAAAAAACCCCTACCTGCGCAAACCAAAGCAACAACTGACGACAAGCTTGGACGTAGACGCGATCGACTACTTCCTAACACTGGCCGGGCAAAGCGGCATCCCGTATCAGAGCCTGATCAACCTATACCTGCAGGACTGTGTCGCGGAGAAGAAGACGCTGCGCCTGGAGTGGGCAAGCTGACGACCGTTTCATGCGAAGTATTCTTCCGCCATGGCTGCTGCGACGAAGTTCTCCCGCAATATCGCGTAGCTCTGCATGTCGGCATTGACGACGTCGAGGCCGTTTTCGAGTACATACGCGTAACTGCGCTGGAAGTCCGAGAGATGTGAGCGGAGCAGTTTTTCATCGTAGTGCCTGTCGAACGCCTGGGGGTCACCGCGCCCGAGCCAGCGCCGGCCCGCGAGCAGGCGCCCGGCCTTCATGCCGACCAACCCCATCCCCGCGGCCCTGGCCTTGTCGAGCAGGGGACGGATCGCCTTCATGTCCGGCGTGCCATCGAGCAGCTTGCGGCTGTTCCAGTCGTACCAGCCCGCCGGCGTGACGGCGATCATGGCCAGGCTGTACCAGCCGGTGTCCGCCGCCGCTTCCAGGACGCTCGCGGCGTTTTCGTGTGTGCTGATGCCGTAGTGCGACACCTTTCCCGCCCGCTTGGCCGCAAGGAAGGTCTCGTACATCTCCTCCGAGCGGACCATATTCGGATTGTTCACGCCCATCTGGTAGTAAGCGTCCAGATGGTCGATGCCCAGTTCCACGAGGCTTTCCTCCAGCGCGGTGGTCCATGTCTCTGCCGCCTTGCGCGCCTGTGCCGCGGAGATCCCGTCGTCGGGGCCCCCATCGATGCCCGTCAGGGCTTTGGAGATCAGAAAAATGTCGTCGCGATGGCGCGCGACGAAGTTCCGCAGGTTGCGCTCGGCGGCGTCGTAGTACCGCCGCGTGCCGACATCGTAGACGTTGACGCCCGCCTCGAAGGCGCGTTCGAGCAGTTCGTCCCGGGGCTGCCGGGACAGCGCGGCGCCGCAACCGAACACCAGCCGGCTCGCGTTGTAACCGGTGCGGCCCAGCGTGCGGTAGGTCATTTCCGGCCAGGGCACGGCGCTCGCGGCGGCGTCCTTCGCCGTTTCGATGGCGGCCTGGACATCGCGCGTGTGCCACAGCGCCTGCCCGCCGGCGGCGAGCATCGCGAGCAGTTGCAGGAACGATCGGCGGCTGGGCAGGCTGGTTTTCATGGGCTCAGGCATCCTGTCGGTTTACACGGCCACTTTGCCACCTTTGCAGCGTGCGTCAACATGGCCGCGCCGCGCAAACGTCCGCCAATCCTCCCGTTCGGAATCGGTATCGGCGGCGAGTTCCGCCCACTGCGACTCCAGTGCGTTCAGCAGATCCTCCCAGATTCCGCCGGCGGCGGGCTCGCAACGCTCAGTCCGGCAACCCGAGCACGCGCTTGGCGATGATGTTGCGTTGAATCTCGTTGCTGCCGCTGTAGATGGTCACCGCGCGATAGTGCAGCCAGAGGCTCGTCATCTCCCGTTCCTCCGCAGTAGCCGTCTGCAGGTCGGTGCTGAACCCCCGCGTCCCGCGCATGCGCGTCGTCAGGTCGTAGAAATCCTGCTGCAGTTCGCTGCCGTAAAGCTTGAAGATCGAGGACACCGGGCCCGGGGTGCCGCCTTCCGATTCCTCCACCGCACGCCGTTGCGCAAGCCGGTAGGCGTGCCGGTTCATCTCGTGGGCGGCAACCCTGGACCGCCAGACCGGGTCGGCGATTCTGCCTCCGTCATGGCCCAGGGCGGATCTCGCCTCGTCCACCAGGCGTTCCTCGACCACTCCCCCGGTGCTGCCCATCATGAGTTCGCCCATGCCCGAGCGCTCGTGCTGCAGCAGGCGCTTGCCGACGGTCCAGCCCTTGTTCAGCTCGCCGATCAGGTCGTCCTTCGCGGCCACGGCGTTGTCGAAGAACGTCGCATTGAAGGGGGCTTCACCGTTGATCATGCGGATGGGCCTGACGGTGATGCCCGGCTGGTCCATCGGCAGCAGCAGGAAGCTGATGCCCTGGTGCTTGGGGGCATTCGGGTCGGTGCGCACCAGAATGAACATCCAATCGGCGAGGTGCGCGCCGCTCGTCCAGACCTTCTGGCCGTTGATGACGAAGTGGTCGCCGCGGTCTTCGGCGCGGGTGCTGAGGCTCGCCAGGTCGCTGCCCGCCCCCGGCTCGCTGTAACCCTGGCACCAGGCCACCTCGGCGCGGGTAATGCGCGGGATGTGGGTTCTTTTCTGCTGTTCGGTGCCGAACTCGAGAATGGTGGGGCCGATCATCATGACCCCGAAACCGCCCAGCGCGGGCCGCGCCTCGATACGCTTCATCTCCTCGGCGAGAATGCTGTACTCGAGCTTGTTCAGCCCCCCACCGCCATATTCCTTCGGCCAGTCGGGCGCGGTCCAGCCTTTCTCGATCATCCGGTCGAGCCAGACCCGGGTGTCCCGGTCGGTGATCTCGACCTTGGTGCTGCCGGTGGGGATGAGTCCAGGACCCCGGGCACCGGGGGGGCAGTTGGCCTCGAGCCAGGCTCGGGTTCCAGCGCGGAATTCAGCAAGGTCCGTCAATGTATCCTTCCCCGATGAGGCGTGGGTGCGCGGTGCGGGCTTCGCGCAGCGCAGAGCGGCGCGTCTTGCCCGCATCGTCCCGCATGGGTTCGCTCACGAATTCGTACGTTCCCGGAATCTTGTATTTTGCGAGCCGTTCCTCGAGGTGCCTGGCCAATGCCGATTCGCTGACACCCCCGGCGGTCTGAACGATGGCGTGTACCCGTTGGCCCAGGTCTTCGTCCGGCAGCCCGATGACGGCGCAGGACTGTACCGCCGGGTGTTCGTCGATCGCCGCTTCGACTTCCGCCGGGTAAATGTTGGCGCCGCCCCGGACGATCATGTCGGTGCGCCGGTCCGCCAGGTACAGGTAGCCTTCCTCGTCCAGCCAGCCGATGTCGCCGATGGTCTCCCAACCGTCGCGGGCCCTGGATTCGGCGCCGACATAGAAATAGGTTGGCCCGGTGTCCGGCGTGGGGCGCATGTAGATTTCCCCGACTTCGCCGACAGGCGCTTCGTTGCCGTCCTCGTCGAGTATCCGTATCTCTCCCGAGACACAACGGCCCACGGAACCTCGATGCTGCAGCCATTCCACGCCGTCGAGGGCCGTGATCGCCTGCCCTTCCGTGCCCCCGTACAGTTCGAAGATGCGCTCCGGGCCGAGCCACTCGATCCACGCCGCCTTCAGCCATGCCGGGCAGTGCGACGCCATGTGGTACACCACCCGCAGCGAGGACAGGTCGAAACGCGCCCGCTGCGCGGCGGGCAGTTTCCAGATGCGCGACATCATGGTCGGAACCAGCAGCACGTACTGCACGCGGTGCCGCTCGATCAGTTCAAGCGTTGCGAGCGCATCGAAGCGGCCCATGATGACGACGTGGTTGCCGTGAAACAGGTTCTGCAGGCCCGTGGTAAAGGGGGCGTTGTGGTACAGGGGGCCCGGGATCAGCGCCACGCCGTCGCGCGGAATCAGGACCGGAAACTGGAACGGCTGCAATTCGTCGTCGACTTCGGCGGGCGTGCCGGCGACGATCAACTTGGGGCGCCCGGTGCTTCCGCCGGACGTCGGCGCTTTCCAGTGGCGTGCCGTCCGGTCGGGAAGCGGTGCATCGGAGGTGGTTGCCGCCGCCTCGAACCCGGCCGGCAGCGTGACCCGGTCCGGGTAGCTGCCGGCTTCCACGCCGAATACCAGGGAGGGATCGGCCAGTTCCACAATCGCGTCCAGTTCGCGTTTGGGAAGCCTGGAGGACACCGGCTGCGGCGTCGCCCCGAGCTTCAGCGCGGCGATTGCCGCTTCGATGCAGGCGCAGCGGTTCGGCATGGCGATGGTGACGAAGCTGCCCTCGGTAACGCCGCGCGCGGCGAATTCACGCGCCAGGCGATTGGTTCGCCGCGCAAGCTGGCGGCGGCTCAGCGTAATGGTGTCGTCGGTCAACGCCGGTTTGTCCGGATCGAGTGCTTCCCATCGGCGCAATGCCGTGGGTGCGGAAACGATGGCCATCGGTACGGTCTCCCAGTTGGCGGTCAGACCGAAGCGACCGCTTCAACCTCGACGTTGAATCCGTGATGCAATTTGCCCGATGGAACAATCGCCCTGGCCGGGCGATGCGCTCCGAGATATTCCTCGTAGACGGCGTTGACCCGCGGCCAGTCGTCGATGCTGGCAACGTAGATCGTCACCTTGACGAGCTTGTGCAGCCCGGATCCGGCCGCCTCGAGAATCGCAGCCACGTTCTCCAGGCAATTCCTGGTTTCCTGCTCGATCGAACCGGCGGTTCGTTCCAGCGTTCCCGGCGTGAAACCCAGTTGTCCGGAAACGAAGACGAAACCGTTGTGCCGCACCGCCTGAGCGTAGTGGCCACCGGGAGGGCTGGCGTTCTTTGTCGAGATCTGTTCCATCAATCTAACGGGACGATGCCCCAGCCCGAAAAGAAGACAGTGCCCGCGTGCGAACTTGACTCATCCGGCAACTCTACGCGCGAACAAGAGGCATGAATCGACGCTGTCCGGCGGCGCCAAACTGCCGGCCGGCCTGCACGGAACCTGGCTGGAGCATTGCACGAATAGAAAATATCTTCTATTTTCAGGGTGAGGTCAATCGCAGACTGGCGGGCTTCAAATTGACTGAAATCGTGTTTCTGGCCGGAATGTCCCATGGCCCGATGCTCATTCTTCCGCCCGAGCGCTGGAACGAGCGCGCGCGTGACGAAATGAGCAATCCGGAACCACACATCAACAAGCCCGACGGTACGTTCGTCACCTACGCCGACTACTTCAAGGAGACCGGAAACCGGTACGGCAGCGAAATCACGATCGAGAAATTTCGCGGGAAGGCCGGTGAGTGCCGGGAGGCGCTGGACCAGCTGGCCAAGGACGTGCGCAATGCGCGTCCGGACATTGTGGTCATCATCGGCAACGATCAGCGGGAACTCTTCGGCCCGCACAATTCGCCAGGCCTCGCCGTCTATTGCGGCGCTGAAATCGCCACATACAGACGGGACCCTGCCGGCATGCCGGGGTGGCGTATCGCGGTGTCGAAAGCCTACGGCATGGACGCGGTGCGCCGCTACCGCGCCGCTCCCGAGGCCGCTGAATGGCTGGTGGAGCAACTTGTGGCCGACGAGTTCGATGTGGCAACCATCGGCTCGGTCCCCGAGCCGGAGCGGCTCGGTTTCGGGCACGCCTGGGGATACGTGGCCGAACGCATCCTCAAGGGCATGAACGCCCGGATTCTGCCGGTGATGATCAATACGATGTATCCCCCGAACGTTCCGACGCCGGCCCGATGCCGGAGATTCGGGGCGGCGTTGGCGCGTGCTCTCGACGAACTGCCCGGCGATCTCAGGGTTGCGGTCATTGCCTCCGGCGGCCTGAGCCACTTCATCTGCGAGGAGGAATTCGACCGCGGCATCCTCGATGCGATCCTCGGCAACGACCTTGACTACCTGGATGGCATCCCGGAGCAACGACTGACTTCCGGATCGTCGGAAATCCGTAGCTGGATCACGATGGCGGGCATGCTGGGCGCGTCGAGAAAAAACCGGTGGCTCGCTTATGTCCCGATCCGGCGAACGCCGGCCGGCACCGGACAGGGCATGGCTTTCGGGGTGTGGGCCTGACCGCGGCCGAGTGCGCCGGCGAGCGGGATCGATGCCCGGGCGCCGCGGCCTGCCTGGCTCAGCTTTCAGGCTCCCAGCCGTTTGCCCGTGGCCACACGTCCACCACATCGCCTTGCCCGTCGATGACGAAGTACTTGTCGAACGCGGCCGCCGTCATGTCGGAGTGGTTGGGGAGCACCCGGTACATCCTGTCTATGGTCACCCCGGAAAAGTCGACCGGCTTTCCCGACCGGCTCGACACGACACCGTGTTCCTGGTGTACCTCCCGAATGACGAGATCATCGATCAACTCCCCGGAACCGGCGTCGCAGAGAGCGCCGTAACCCGCATCGAAACCGTATCCGCGGGTGCTGCGGTCCTTCGACATCGCGAGACCTCCGGCATCGACGAAAAAGCGGTTTCGTTCCGGTTGGACACTGATGACGCGGGTCAACACGGAAAGCGCGATATCCGAAACGCCGCAATGGCCGCGGCCGGCCTGAAACAGGTCCTGGAACACATAGATGCCCGCCCTGACTTCCGTCGCCCCAAGAAGCCGCTCCGCGTTCATGAATGCGGGCGTCGAACCGATGCTCAGCGTCGGGCACTCGATGCCGAGCGTCGACCTCGCCGCCAGCGCTGCGCCCAGGTGGTCCTCCAGCAGGCGTCCCTTTTCCGCGGCAGAATCCAGGCCGTATGACGCTCCGGAATAGGCCATCAATCCGCTGAACCGCAGGTTCGCCCGGCCGTGAATGTAGTTGGCCAGCCTTTTCAGGCCCGCGCCGTTGCCCGGGATGCCACACCGATAGCCGTCCATGTCCATTGAAATCAACAGTGGCACCGTCGTATCCCCGGCGCGCGCCGCAATCGCCTCCGCGGCATCCGGGGAATCCACCAGGCACTTCAGGTCTGCGCCCTTCCCGATCAGGCGGCAGATTGCTTCCGTCTTCGAGGGAGCGAGTTCAACGGCGTAGAAGAGGTCGACTACTCCATGATCGAGGCAGAACTGCGCTTCCCG
The DNA here is from genome assembly GCA_028821125.1 of Gammaproteobacteria bacterium. GTDB lineage: Bacteria > Pseudomonadota > Gammaproteobacteria > Pseudomonadales > Azotimanducaceae > Azophilus. The sequence continues at coordinate 38,859 of JAPPHD010000080.1, read as the reverse complement.
CAGCGTAGACACGGTCAGTCCCCTGGCGTTGCGGTGCAACTGCCGCTTCGCGACTTCGATGCACTTGGCGGTCTTGAAATGCGGCCGCAGCGTTACGCCGAGCCTGCCGGCCCGGTCCGCGACGGTGTCGATGTTGCGTTGCATGACCGCCTCATCGAGAACCAGGCAGGGCGTGAACAGCGATGACAGCGACGCGGTCACGGGAAATCGGTTATCAGTTCGGTCTGCAGGCCCAATTCGCGCCGGGCTATTTCCCCGGCGATTTCGCGGCCGCCGAAGCCGCTCGTGAGAACGATGACCGCAGACCGGGATTCCGGCAGGAAGGCAAGCATGGATTCAAAGCCGGGATTGCTGCCCCATTGCCAGAAAACCCGCCCCGATTCGGTTTGTTGCGTGGCGAGGCCAAGCGACCATTCCAGCCCCTGGCCCAGGGGCCGTTGCACCGTGAAAAGGGATGCGCCTTCATCGGCGCCCGCGGCATGATCGTCGAGCGCCTCGGCTGCGAAGGCGGCCAGGTCAAGTGCCGTGGTCCGCAACGAATAGGCGAGATTGGGCGACGCCTCAGCCGGTACCAAAGCGGGCATCGGCACCTGCTGCCCCTTCCCGAGCCAGTAGATTCCACCCAGTAACAGCAGGCACGCGGCGATGGGCAGCGCCCGGCGTGTCGACGGCCCGAATTCGTATCGCGGCGACCGATTGAGGGCCCGGCGCGCAACCAGGGCTACTGCAAGGCAGGCACCTCCCAAAGCCAGTTGCAGCAAGAGGAGATAGGCGCCATACAGGGGCCCGAGCAGTACTCCCACGATTGCGCTTGTGGTCAGGACACCCGCGGCCGCCATCCTCCGGAAACCCGACTTCAGGGGCCGGCCGGGGCCCGGCTTCAACTTGTTCAGGATCAGCCTGATAGCGAGAACGGAGAGGGTGCCTGCGAGGATCATGAGCGCCGCGACCGCCGCCGCCCAGCGCGCGGGCATGCTCGGGATGACTTCGTCGCCGGGATCGGCTTTCGGGTCGAAGGAGGAGTTGACCATTTGCAGCGGCTCGAACAGCTCCCGCCGCATCGTCTCTTCCACGGACTCCCCGGTTACCGCCTGCATTGCCTGTTGCAGGAGGTAGAAACCGTTGCCCGAATACTGGAATTGTGACCCGGGCTCGAAGGCGACCTCCGGATTCGGTGGCGCCACCTGATTGCCGAGGCCTGAGGTGTGCGTCAATACATGGCGCAGCGTGATGCGATTGCCCAGTTCCGGCGGCACCGCCCAGGATTCGCCGTCCGTGTACTCGCTCAACGCCCTGTCAAGCTCCAGTTTGCCCTCCGCGACCATTTTCAGTGCCAGCCAGGAGGCGAGCGTTTTGCCCAACGAAGCCCCGTGAAAGACACTGTCGCCGCCGACGGGGTGTCCGAACCAGGTTCCCTTGCGCCCGGCATAGATGGTCTTTGCGATTTCCCCGTCCGTCAGAACCACCGCCGCCAGACCGAAGGGCGGCTCCGATATGCCCTCGTCATCCGTCCCCTCCCCGTAAGCCTGGGACAGCACACCGGTTCCGATGACGAAGACGAACAGGAACCTTCGCCAAGCGTGCATTACAGAGCGACTTGCAGCCATACTGACGGAAAGATATGTTTTATTCCGGTTCGAATCGCGATCGAGAGAAGCAACCGTCGTGCACTTCGACAGCGATTCTCCCGTAGGGTCCGGCGGGGCATTGAGGTGTTCTTTCCGGTTCGGTCCGGTCTTGGTTTGCCCATGATCTTTCAAGGCACCTGCACGCGATGACCGCATTGAAGCGCACCGGGAAGCGCAGACCGGAAACTCCGGATTCCCGCAACAGGAACGGCATGCCGGCCACCGTCAAGGGCCGCATGCGCCGGAACCGGCTGAAGAAGGCGGCGGCCCGCCTGCTCCGCACCCATGCCTTCAGCGATCTGACCCTGGAGCAGATCACCGAGCAGGCCGAGATTCCGACGAGCGTCTTCTACCATTATTTTTCGAACAAGGCCGAACTGACGCTGGAGCTGATTGACGAGGTATTCGAGAAGTTCGAGCGGGAAGTGACTCTGGCGGGGCCCTACGACAAGCTGGAGCTGGGCTTGCTGGCGATGCACAACGCGTTGCTCAAACTGCACCGGGAGAATGCCGGGCTGATGCGCTGCCTGACAGAACCGAATTTCGCCGATCGCTGGCAGCAACACCTGTACTCCTGGCGCAAGCAGATCGCCATTGGGTTGGAGGAGTTCGCCGATCCTGAGTACTGTGACGAGAAGGAAATTCTCGGCATTGCTCACGCGTTGTCGACGATGAGCGAGTCGGTCGCTTACGAACTGTACGTGACGCGCAACCCGTCACTGCGCAAGCTGCTGCCCGATATCGACTCGGCCGCCCGCTTCCTGACGATCTTGTGGTCGCGCGCCGTATTTGCCCGCGCGCCGACGCATGTCGATGAAAACCTGTTCTCCGCCCTGTCTCATCTGACCGGCCGTTCCAACCCGGCTCCCGGGTAATTCGCTGCCAGGAACCGCGCTCTTCGGAACAGGCGCTACGCGGTTTCATTCCGTTTCCTGATGACGGACCGGTTCGAGTTCGCTGTCGTCGTCGATGGTTTGAAACGCCGCGGCGAAATCTTCGAGACTGACATCCCCGGGGAAATCCACGCCGTTGTTCTGTGCCATGACAACGCGTGAAAAGTGGCCCGCGCTCCCCTGAATCAGCCGGCCCGTCGGCGCTTCGTCCGAACAGAGGTACAGAACGCCGGGCGTAATCAGCTCGGGCTTCAGTTTTTCGATCATGGCTTCAGACACGATTCCCCGAGCCATGCGGGTACCGGCAGCGGGCTTGATCGCATTGACGCGTATGTTGCGCCGGGCGCCTTCGATGGCAAGCGTATTCATGAAGCCGACGACCGCCATTTTGGCCGCCGCATAGTCGGCCTGGCCGAAGTTGCCGAGCACGCCCGACCCGGAGGTCGTCATGACGATGCGGCCGAAACGGTTCCCGTACATGATCGGCCACACGGCATGGGTCGCGAGCACGCTTCCCCACAGGTGCACATCGAGTACCGCGCGAAAATCGCCCAGGTCCTTCCTGATGAAGCTCCGGTCCCGGAGGATGCCCGCGTTGTTGATCAGGATATGCACGGTTCCCCAGGCATCCACCGCTTCCGCGACCATGGCTTTGACATCGTCGTGATCGGCGACCGAACCCCTGTTCGCAATCGCCTCGCCTCCGGCCGCCCGGATCTCGGCGGCGACGTCATCGGCGACCGTCCCCGAACCGGAGCCGTCCATGCCTGCGCCGGGGTCGTTGACCACCACGCGCGCGCCACGCCCGGCGAGCTGTAACGCGTAATCGCGCCCGAGGCCGCGCCCCGCACCGGTTACGATGGCGACCTTGCCGTCGAATCGGATGCTCGATTCAGGCTGTTGCACGCGCCTTCGACCTGACCGATTTCAAGCCCGCGGCCACCTGTTCGATGGCGAAGTCGATTTCCTTCTCGGTCATGGTCTGATTGAGAATCCAGACGATTGCTTCCACGGATTGAATGCCGTGGTTCAGCAGGTAGTAATGCAGGTCGAACGCCGTCTGCATGTCGTTGGGAAGCTCCACCATGTCCCGGTAGTTGTCGATCGGGCCATCGTGCCCGAAGCGCACGAACGTCATGGACCCGGCGCCCTGCACGCAGCCGGGCACGCCGAGGGTGGCGAGAACGTCGCGAAAACCGGTGCGCAGCCGGTCTCCCAATTGCGCGATATGGTCGAACCGGTCCCGGGTCATCACCGTCAGCGCGGCATGGCCCGCCGCCATGGACATCGGGTTGGCGTTGTAGGTTCCCGAGTGCGGGACCTGGTAGTTGCCGCTGTCGCGATCGAATACCTCCATGAACCGCTTTCTGCCCCCGACGCCGCCGATCGGCAGGCCGCCACCCATGACCTTGCCGAAGGACGCCAGGTCCGGAAGGATGCCCGCCCACCCCTGTGCGCCGGAATACCCTACGCGGAACGACATCACTTCGTCGTAGATCAGCACGACGCCGGTTGCGTCCGCAAAGTCGCGCAGCATCTGCAGATACTCGGTGCTGGCCTGCGCGTACGCCATCATGCCGGTCAGAGGATCGACGATCACGGCGGCCAGGTCGTCCGCGTTTTCCTCGAGTATGGCTTTTGTCGCCTGTACGTCGTTGAAGGGAATCGTGATCACGTCGTTTCGGACGCTCGGAGGAATGCCGCGGTTGTTCAGGGTTGTGGCGGGGCGGGCGGCAGGCCCCCAGGTATCGGGATTCTGCTGCAACTGGCTGGTTTCCATGCAGTCGATGGCGCCGTGGTAGGCGCCTTCGGCGCGGGCGATTTTCGACCGGTTGCGATAGCCGCGGGCGGCGCGGATCGCCCACTGCACCCCCTCGGTTCCCGAGTTGGCGAAGCGGATCTGCTCCACGCCGGGAACCCGCCTGCACATCAGTTCCGCCAGCTCGATCTCGATTTCCGTAGGCATGGCCATGCCCATCATCCTGGCCGCCTGGTCCTGAACCGCCTGCACGACCGCGGGATGGCTGTGACCCGCGATGATGGCGGTCATGTTGTTGACGAAGTCGATGCGCTCGTTGCCGTCCACGTCGGTGATACGGCAGTCCCTGGCTTTGGCCGCATAGACGGGGTATGGCGGAAAGTAGACCGAGTTGCGGGACAGCGCTCCGGGTATGGAGGCTCTTGCGCGCCGGAACAGTCGGGCGGATCTGCTGGTTTCGTCCGGATACATCCTGTCTTCCTCGTTGGCCGGGTGGAACCGGCTGTGGTGCCGGTCGAATATTAATAGAATTTGAGTTCGATTTCTGGTGCAGGGATGGCACGTTTGCGGCGAGTGGATGCGGTAGCGGGCACCGAGAGCAGGTGTGCGGTACGGGCATCCGGCACGCCAAGCGGACGCGCTGTGGTGGAATTCGAGGGCGCAGGGGTGCTTTAAAGGTGCCGGATGCCCGCACCGCACACCTACTCTCTCCCAGCGGTCATCTGTTCCTTGCGCGTCAGCGCCCCGGCACGCCCGTTTCCCGGCTCGCATACAACTGTAAGTGGCCCGCTGGAAAAAGCCGCCGCTACCGTGCAGGGCTGCGGGGCAGAATCGGTCAATCGGTCGCGAGCACGTCCTGCAGCGCGCCGATGAACGCCCTGAGGTCGGGTTCGGCGCCGATGGTGATGCGCAATCCCTCGGGCAGTCCGTAGTTTGCCACCGGACGCACGATCACGCCCCTGTCCAGCAGTCGCTGGAAACAGTCCGCCGCTGAAATCGTGACCGGATCGCAGTGCGCCAGGACGAAATTGCACACCGAGGGCGTCACGCGCAGCTTCAGGTTCTCCAGTTCGGCTGTCAGCCAGGGCCGCCAGCGTTCGACGTGGGCGAGTTCCCGCCGCACGTGATCCTGATCCGACAAAGCGGCGATCGCGGTCGCCTGCGCCGGAGTGCTGACTCCGAACACGTCGCCGACTTTGCGCAGCGAGTCGGTGATTGGCCGGGCGCCGTACAACCAGCCGATTCTGAGCCCCGCGAGGCCGTAGGCTTTCGAGAATGTCCTGGTAACCACGATATTGGTCCTGCCCTCTCGCACCAGCGACAGGGGGTTGCCGAGTTCGCTCGGGTCGACGTATTCGCAATAGGCGGAATCGAGCACCACCAGCGTGCTGTCGGGCACCCGGTCGGCAAAGCGCCGTATCGCACCGGCGCCGCGCATCGTTCCAGTGGGGTTGTTCGGATTGGCCAGGTAGACGATCTTCGTCCTTTCGGTTATTGCGTCGATCATCCCATCGAGATCGGCCACGCAGTCGTTCTCGGGCACCAGCACGGGCCGGGCGCCGACGCTCGCCGCTGCGACCTTGTAGAGGGTGAAGGCATGCTCGCTGATGACGACTTCGTCACCCTCGCCCGCGTAGAGGCGGGTGAGGAGCCGAATCAGGCTTTCCGACCCGGTGCCTATGAGAACCTGGTCGATGGACAGATTGTTGAACTCTGCAATGGCGCTTCGCAACCCCGAACACCCCGGGTCCGGATAGCGCAACAGCGTGGCTACCTGTTCTTCGTATACGGCCCTCGCCGATGGTGACGGCCCGAGCGCCGACTCGTTGGACGACAGTTTGATGGCGTTGTCACGGTGCGGCACATCGGCTGCGCCGGGCTCGTAAACCGGCAAATGGGACAGGTCGGTTCGTGTCTGAATCATGATGCGGTTCGCCTGGGCACGGAGAACAGGTCTGGATTACCGGTTGCGCGACCGTACGACGGTCGGCCAGGGCGAGGGCATTTCGCCGACGGGAACCTCGATCAGGGCCGGGCCGCCGGCGGCGAAAGCGCGCGCTATCGCACCTTCGAGGTCTTCCGCGGCAGCGACCCGTTCCGAGAAAATGCCGTAGCTCTTCGCCAGCATCCGGTAGTCGGGATTGACCAGGTCGGAACCGTGAATCCGGCCGCCGTAACGCTCGCGCTGTATGCGCCGGACGTTTCCGAACCAGCCGTCGTTGAAGACGACCACCACCAGGCTGACATCGTGCTTGACGGCCGTTGCGAGTTCGCCGGCGCCGTACTGAAAGCCGCCGTCGCCGCTGATGGCGATGACCGGCCTGTCCGGATTGGCGATCTTCACGCCGATGGCCGTGGGAAAGCCGTAGCCGAGATTGCCCTGATAGCCGCTCGACACATAGGTGCGCGGCGCATAGGTCGGGAACCACATCCAGGATGCGTAGCCGACCTGGGTCACTTCATCGACGAAAATGCCGTCGTCCGGCAACGCGGAACGGATCGCCCGGAGCCAGGCCATTTGCGGCGCCATGCGCTGGTCCAGTTCCGCCACGGCCGTTGCCTTTCTGCCCTCGAGTTCGCGCCGGCGCGAGTCCCGCCCGGCCCCGGACTGTTCCAGCGCATCGGCAAGCCGGGACGCTACGGCGCTCGCTTCTCCGACAAGTGCGATCGCCGGCTCCGTGATCCTGTGGGGCCGGTCCGGGTCCGCATCGATCCAGATGAATTGCTGGTTCTCATCGAACCCCCACATTCTCAGGGGGAAATCCAGCCGGGTTCCGATGGCCAGCACCACGCTCGAGTTCGCCCAGGCCTCGTGCATCGACGGCCATGGCTGGCTGAGATAACTACGTTCGTCGATCACCCCCCGCCCGGCCCGCAACGCGCCCACCGGTGCCTGCAGAAACCCGGCGATGCGGCGCACCGCACGGGAACTCCCCTGGGCGCCGCCGCCGACGAAAATCAGCGGTTCATCGGCTGCAAGCAGCGTTCGCGCTGCCCGTTCGATGTCATCGTCCGGCGGAAGGTCGCTCTCCGGCCGGGCCAGCGGCGGCGTCAGCGCGCCATTCGATGGGGCGCCCATGATGTCGGGGGGCATTTCCAGGTAAACCGGCCGGGGCGTTCCGGACAGCATCGATGAGTAAGCCTCGGCAAACTTCACACTGGCGGATTCGGCGCTGTCGATCCGTTCCGCCCGTTTGGTCAACCCCGCCGCCAGGCCGAGCTGATCGGGTACTTCGTGCAGCTCTCCGAAGTCCCGGCCGATGGAGGCGGAAGGAATCTGGCCGGCGATGGACATGACGGGCGCATAGCAGCCGTAGGCGGTCAGCAGCGACGACGCGGAGTTCAACCAGCCCGGGCCGGGAACCACCGCGTAGGCGGACGGCTTTCCCGTGGACCGGGCCGCTCCGAACGCCATGTAGCCGGCGCCCTGCTCGTGGCGCGCAACGATGGTGCGCATGCGGTCGGACCGGTCGTGCAGGGAGGCGAACAGGTGGTCGATCTGCGCGCCGGGCAAGGCGAACAGCGTATCGATGCCGTGGGCAAGCATCGATTCGACGAGGGCATCGGCGCCCGTCGTCACTTGGGTTCCAGGACGATTCAATGCTCGGCTTTCCGGCAGGCGGGAATGCCTGCACGGGCAAAAAAATAGAAATAGAATGTTATTTCGGTCAAAAAACGTGGTCAACCGGCCGGTACCGGCCGGTACCGAATGGCCATGCGCATTTCGGTTACCCGAACCCCTCCATTATTGACATGGGGCGGCGTTCCGCTAGGATTCGAAATAGAAGCACAATTCGATTTTTTCGCCATGGGAGGTTCACCTATGCATCCGGGCCGAAGTGTGATTCTCGCGGCATTGGCCGGTTCGGCCATAGCCGCTCTGGGAGGAGCGACGGGCGCACACGCGCAGGCGTCGGAACCGATACTCGAAGAGATCATCGTCTACGGCGAGCGCCGCGCGCGCCAGGAATCGGAGACGCCGATATCGCTGACGGCGTTCAGCGAAAAGGACATCAACGATCGTGGCATCGACCGGTTCGAAGATTTCGTCCGGGCGATTCCGAACTTCACCATGACCGCCGGCGTCGCGCTGCGGCAGACCCGCATCAATATCCGCGGTGTCGCAACCGATCCCGCCAATATCGGCCTCGATCCTTCGGTGCCCGTCTACGTGGACGGTATCGCGCAGGGAAGGCACCTGGTGGTGAACTCGGCGCTGTACGATCTGGAGAGCATCGAAGTGCTCAGGGGTCCCCAGGGAACGCTGTTCGGCCGCAATTCGATCGCCGGCGCCGTGCTGCTGCGCACGCGCAGGCCGAGCACCGAGGGTTTCGAGACTTCCGGCAAGCTGACCTTCGGTGAAGAATCCCTCTACCAGGTGAGCGGGCTCGTCAACATTCCGCTCGGCGCCAACGCCGCTTTCAAGGTGGGCGCGGCCAAGCGCGAGCACGACGGCTTCGACTTCAACCAGACCCTCGACAAGGAAGTGAACAACCTCGACAGCACCTCGGTGCGGGCGCAGTTGCTGCTCACCCCGAACGAGAACCTGGAGATGATCGCCCGATTCGAGTGGTCCGACGACGAGATCGACGGCAATTCGCCGGACTTCGCCCCCGTATGGGACAGCTCCGCCGGCTTCGACCGGATCGTCGAACAGAATTTCGATGACTTCACCGACCGGGAAACCAAGGCCGGGTCGCTGGAGATCAACTACGACTTCGGCAACGGCTATACGCTCACCTCGCTCACCGGGCTGCAGAGCTACGATTCGTCGAATTGGCGCGACATCGACATGACGCCGCTCGACATCCTGCAGACCACCTCGGGGCCGGATTCCCAGGATCAGTTCTCGCAGGAACTGCGCATTGCCTCGCCGGTGATGGAGCGGTTCGACTGGATCGCCGGCGTCTACTACTTCGAACAGGAAGCCGACACCACCTTCACGGCATCGATCGGGTCCCTCTTGACCGGCGGGCCGCCGACGCCGTTTTTCCTGGTGGGGCTCGGTGAATCGAAAACCGAGGCCTGGTCGGCGTACGGCCACCTGAACTACCGCCTGAGCGAGCAACTGACGGCAACGCTGGGCCTGCGTTACACGTCCGAGGACAAGGACGGGCTGCTCGACCAGAGCCCCGTGCCGTCGTTCGGCATTCCTGAAGCCTATCTCCAGGATTCGGCATCGGACAACGAACCGTCGGTGATCGCCCGCCTCAGCTACCGGCCCAATGACAACTGGCTCGTCTACGGGAGCTTTTCGACGGGATACAAGGCTTCGGGCTACAACATCCAGCCGTCCGCGCCGGAGGGCTTCAAGGCGGACCCGGAATTCCTCGATTCCTGGGAGATCGGCGCGAAAGCGGAGTACAACAACGTCCGCTTCAGCGCATCGGCGTTCATCAACGATTACACCGACCTCCAGGTCAGCCGCTTCGAGAGCCCTCCGGGCGGCGGCCTGCCGGTTCAGATTTTCGGCAACGCCGGCAAGATGGATGCCAGCGGGGTCGAACTGCAACTGACCTGGGCGCCCGTCGAGAACCTCTCCCTGGGCCTGGCTTACGGCTACTTGAATGCCGAATACAAGGAATTCAGCGTCGCCACCCAGGACTGGACCGGCAATGTGCCGCAACGGTCGCCGGAGAACACCCTGGCGGCGAATGCGCAGTACGTCATCACCAACCTGGCCGCTGTCGATATCCGGTTGCGCGTCGACTATTTCTACAAGGACGAATGGTTCGGCACCGACACGAACGACCCCATGCGTCACCAACCTCCGGTGGACCTGCTGAACGCCAGGGTAGCCATCGAAGACAAGGACGGCCGCTGGTCGCTTGCCTTCTGGGGCAAGAACCTCACCGACGAATTGCACGCCTCGCAGTTCTCGCCGCCGCTGGGCGTGCCGGGCATCGGGCGGCTCTGGGCCTTGCCGAGGCATTTCGGCGCGGACCTGACCTGGAACTTCTAGCGGGGCGTCGCGAACGTACGGCGCCGCGCCGGGAGTGTCTCGGCGTTCGCATGTAGACGGACCTATGCCACGGATTACTGGGGTATATCGCCCACAGTGATTTCAGCGATTGCCCATGGCGCGGGCGCCGGCGATTGCGCGACCCTGGGGGAGAACGAACACCCGGGGGGCAGTGCATGGCCCGGGGATGGCTCGCCTGGAAAGTGTGTGCCGCAATGGTCCTATTGGGGGCGATGGCAACCGCTCACGGAGCGGCGGAAGCGCCCCAGCCAACGATCGCAGACCAAGTGGGGCTTTTGCGGCTGCTCGGGGCAGGACTACTCGGCGCATTGCTGGTAAAGCTGCTGGAGATCGGATACCAGGAGGTGCGGCGCGGTTCGGAACGGCGCCGGACTGCCCGGCGGTTCGTTGACGAGCATCTCGATCCGGTGCTGAAGGCGGCGGACGAACTGGTGGGGAAGCTGCGCTCGCTCGCTATGGCGGATTTCAAGACGCTGCGAGCCCGCCACGGTTCGCATGATCGGAACCACGACCTGGTAGACGTCCTGTATCTGGTGGCCAGGCTCTGGGCAAGCCTCGAACTCTTCCGCGGCGGCGGCCAGACGGTCTCGGTGGTCAGGGATAAACGGGGCAAACGGTTGGCCGCGTTTGCGGACTGCCTGGAGTCGCGTCGGGTTCGGATCGTCCGGCGGTCGTCTCAGCGCGCGGTGGCCGAACTCGCGCTCGTCCCGGCGGAGGCAGGCGTAGAGGTGATTCGCTTTGTGGACTTCGTGCGGCGATTCGAAGAAGACGCGGAGGCGAAACGGTGGCTCGCTCCAGTAGAACGCGTGCTCGGAAGGATGGAACATACCGCGAACCGGCAACGGTTGCTGCGCTACGGGATCGTCGTGCACGCGATGATCGACACGTTGGATCCGGATCACGAGGTGTCGCGGCATCGGCTTTCCTATCCTGAAAAGCTGTCCTACAAGTCTTGGAACGAAATGGAGCGCCGCGTGTTTCGGGTGTATCTGAAGTTTGTGAAGGGAACCCGAAAGTACTTGGGGCCGCCCAAAAGACGGCCCCAAGGTGGAAGTAGGCGGCTCTGAGAACTTTGACTGACCCAGTCGATGGGAGAGCGGAACGTCCGTCGGGCCGCCTTTAGCCCCGCGGGACGGGGTGCCCCGTCCACATACCGTCAACTTAGCAAAAGCTGTAGCGAGCGTCTAGCAGAGAAGTGGTCCCCGATTTTTGAACAACACGTTAAGGTGATGAATTGTTCTGCCCCGCTTCGTGCAGGACGCCGAGCGCGCTGCGGATTCGGCAGGAACAGCCTCCCGGATAGATGCAGGCGTCGATATCGTAGCGGGTGGCGATGAGGGCGCCCAGGACGGAATCCAGGGCCACGGGGTCTTTGGGCGCGAGGCGCACCCAACGGCGGTACAGGTGCGCCGCCCAGCGCGCGGTCTTGCCTACGGCGCCTCGCCTGGCGTCGACTTTCAGGTCGGATTTCATGGTGTGCTCCCTGCCCGCATCTCGGGCGGCCTGTGGGGTGGGGCGCTTGTCGCCGTAGCGGGCCGGCAGGACTGCGGCAGGGATTCCTGTCCCCGCGGAGGCCGCCCGGGCACGCGGCCTGGGCTGCACATGGACTGCGCATGGCCTCCACTTTGACCAACAGCGCGGACGGCACCGCCAGGAATGTCTGGATCATGGAGATCCTCGCAATGGCGAAATCGCATGGTCTTCCGGCGAATGGCGCCGGGCCATTGTGAATCACTCCTGGTAAAGGACAATTCCCACCTATTCACCGCGGCTGGAGGAGCTAACTCCAACCTCGATTTGCGGCTGTCGTATTCAGCGGGTAACCCGGCTGTGCGGGATACCAGCAGTGATTCACGGGCGAAAGATTACCACACCACCATCGGCAAATGCGCACCGTTTCGGGCCACGACCTGTCGGTGCTGGTCAATGTGCCGGACGACGCCACCAGCGGAAATTGCCCACAGTCATTTCAGCCATTGCCCATAGCGCGTGGGGCAGCAATTGCGAGACCCTGTGGAAGAACGAAAAGGGTGCAGTTCATGGCGAACACGGTCAGCCACGACCAGAACTTCAAGAACCTGATTCTCGATTACCCGCGCGATTCCCTGGCGTTCTTCGCCCCGGAAGAAGCGCCCGGCCCCGATGATCAGGTGAGCATCGTCCCGGTGCGCCAGGAACAACTCAAGGATCGCCTGGGCAACCGCTTCCGGGAACTGGACGTGCCGCTGCTCGTGGAATGGGCCGACGGCCGCCGCGAGGCGGTGCTGTTCGCCCTCGAAGAAGAAACCGACGCCCGGCGCTTCTCCCTGCACCGGCTGGCCCACTACTGCCTCGACCTCGCCGAACTGTACAAGACCGACCGCGTGGTGCCGGTCGCCATCTTCCTGCGGGAGGCAGAGACGGCCCCCGCATCGCTCACCCTGGGCACCGAGCTTCGCCGCTACCTGGCGTTCGGCACGCTCGCCTGCAAGTTCAAGGAGATGCCCGCCAACCAATGGCTGGACAGCAAGAACCTGGTGGCGCGGCTCAACCTGCCGAACATGCAAAGCCCGAAGAACCGCAAGGTCGAGACTTACGCCGCGGCCACCAAAGGATTGCTGACGTTGGAGCAGGACAGCGACAAGCGGGCCAAGTACATGGAGTTCATCGACTTCTACGCCGGCCTCACCGACAATGAGTACCGGCGTTATCGACAGCAGTATCCCGAGGACAGTTCTACCATGGCAGGAATCATCTCAAGGGCCCGCGAAGAAGGTATGCAGCAGGGCATCGAGCAAGGCATGCAGCAAGGCATGCGGCGGGGTCGCGTCGAGGGGGAGCGTGCGCTCCTGGAACGGCAACTGCGGCGGCGGTTCGGTCGCCTGGCGCCCGAGGTCGCCGCGAGGCTGGGTCAGGCGTCTGCCGACGATCTGGAAAGCTGGGCCGATAAGGTGCTCGACGCTCCAACGATTGACGACGTATTCGATTCAGGTCGCTAACCCGACCAATTCATGATTAGGTCGGGCTAAGGATTCAGCGTCGGAATTCCAGCGCGTGGCGCCCCCTGTCCGGACAGCCCTCGAAGGCGCCGGGGATGCGTAGCGCTTCCCGCGCCGGGCCCGGATTCACCACGGGCAGGGAAAGCCTGGAGGGGCGGCCGGCATCGCGCCAGATGCTGAGCACCGGTGGGGGCGAGGTCTCGATCGAATAGTAGTTGTCCAGGTCTGCGCCGTGGATCGAGAGGCGCAGGCGCTGGCCGGCCCGGATAACGCAGGAGACCGGCAGCATGTCGACATGCAGCTCGAAGACCTCACCGGGCCTCGCCTTCCTTCGGGTCGAACTGTGATAGGAGCGATAGCACAGGCGCTTCATCTCGATCGGGCAGGTTGACTGAATGTCACGGTATTCGAGGTTTTGCACGGCCTCCGTCAGGAACCGGCCGTAACCGTCCGGGTCGACTTCCTCGAGGTAAGCCACGACGATTCCCGTCTGCGCCGTTGTCGACAGGTGCAGGACCAGCTCGGGGTGCCCGCCGAGTTCAAGGTCGCCGGCGAGTGGAGCGGACGTATAGGTCAGCCCCTTCCTGTGGTTGTCCGCCAGGGGCGAATAGTCGAGGAAGGGCCCGGAGTGATACCAGGAACGGGCTCCGGTGCCGGCGGTTGCCCGGTAGTCCACGGTCAACCGGTCGAATTCACCCGAAGAACGGGGCGCCTCCTCGGTCAACGCTCCATCGTTCCGGGAATAGCGGCTGTCGCCGGTGTGGGGGCCGAGGTGGAAGAGGACACTGTCCCCCGGCCCGGAAACCGGCCAGTCGGAGGCTGCGTTCCAGCCCAGGGCGTAGCCGTCGCTCCCTTGTGTGGAGTACACGACGGGCGGTTCGTCGGCGACGCCGTTGTCAATTCCCTTCAGCCAGCAGTCGAACCAGCGCAGGGCTTCCTCCCGGTCCCAGTAGTTGTTGTGGTGCCAGGGCCCGACGATGAGCTTCTTCGGGCCCGTATAGTTCCAGTACGCAATGATCACGTCCCGGGGGAACATGTCGAACCAGCCGGCGAAGAAATACACGGCGGTGCCGTTGAGGTTCGCCCGCTTGAAATCCAGGGCCTGGTAGTCGAGGTCGATCGTCGTTCCGTCGGCGAGCGGCCGGTTCCTGACGGGGAACATCTCGAGCATCTCGTCGCGGGCCATGGTGGGCATGTCCGGCGCGTTGCGGCCTTCGTCGAGTTCCTCGTCGGTCGGGTAGGCGACCTGCCGGCGTTCTTCGAGCGCCTGGTCGCGAAGCCTGCCGTGGGTATCGTCGTCGACGGGCAGGGCGGCCTGTTCCCGATCCTCGGATTCGCGCCGCCTCGACCATTGCCGAAAGAACCCGGCGAGGTAGGCGCCGCCCGGGTACCACCCATAATAGGCATCGTAGCCTGCCATCTGCGGGATGGCCGCCTTGAGATGCGGCGTGCCGTAGTTCATGACGAAATACTGGGCGCCGCCGGCCCAGGACACGCCGATCATGCCCAGGTTGCCGTCGCACCAGGGCTCCCTGACGAAGAACTCGAAGATCTCGGCGAGATCCTTGCCGGTCTGCCAGCCGTCGGCGTAGTCGGTGCCGAAGGAGGCGCCGGTGCCGCGCACGTCGATGACGACGAAGGCGTAGCCGAACAACAGCAGCAGTTCCGGGGTGGAACCGTTCAGGCGGACCCATTCGGCGAGCAGTTCGAGGTCGCTGGTGTTCTTTCCGGGCCAGCTTCCCCTCCCGTCGCGGTCGATGACGCTGGACAGGTTGACGTGGGTCGCGGTGTCCCCTTCGCGCAGATGGGGATAGCGCCGGACGACGTGTTGCGCCGCGTCGTCCTTCGAGAACGGCCAGGCCCTCCGGTACCCGGTGGCGAGAATCACCGTGGGCAGCGGCCCGTCGAGCGGCGCACCGTTGCGGGTCGGCAGGTAGCGGTCCCAGGCGATGCGGCAGCCGTCCTTGAGCGGGAGGTAGCTCGACCGCCGCCGGTAGCCGTTTGCCCGCGGGCTGCTGTAACCGGAATAGTTGCCGGGAACGGAGATTTTCCCGCTCACGGCGGTTAGTTCTCCGTGGGCGGCGGATTGTAGGCGTAACGGAGGCGGGCTTCCTTGAGCGGGACGCCCTGGCGAATGGCCTCCATGATCTTCTCGTCCGCGCGGTGGAATTCGCGCAGCAGGGGCAGTGCCTCGGCTTCCAGGCGTTTCGGTATCACCGTCACCCCGTCGGCGTCGGCGACGACGATGTCGCCGGGACTGACGGGGACGCCGTCGATTTCAACGGGCACCTGCTTGCCCTCGACCCGGAGCCTGCGGTTGCCCGTGTACATGGTGGTGCCGCGCACGAAGGTCGGAAAGCCGGATTCGAGGCAGCCCCGCGTATCCCGTACCGCACCGTCGATGACGACGCCCGCGACGCCCACCCGCTGCGACATGAGCGTTCTGAGATCGCCCCAGGAGCCGCCGCCCATGAACCCTCCGGAAGCCAGTACGCACACGTCCCCCTGCCCGAGGTCGTCCTGATAGTCGACGTAGGGGCTCGGCGGATCGGTCTGCGGCATCACCCGGACGGTAAAGGCCCGGCCGGATACGTGCATTTCCGGGAGCAGCGGCCGGATCGATTCGCATTGTCCCGGGACACCCAGCCGTTCCAGCACGTCGGAGACGAGCGAGGTCGATACGGCGTCCAGAAATGAGAGATCGCCGCTCATGGACTAGCGAGGCTTCGCCTCAGACCGACAACGCATGTGACACAGCTTCAAGATATTGATTTCTTTGATCACTACCGAATCTGCACCCAATTGTGAACGTAAAGTGCGCTCAAGGATTCCAGCGAGGCGTTGCTTCAGACCGGCGGGAGGACGGTGGTTGGCCTGAGGTTGACTCATTTGCAAACCTGATCCGCGAATGAGGGGTCAAGTCTGCGGCAGGGGTTCGCCGGTGCCCAGGCGAGCCGCCCGCCCGGCCATGCGGTGGTCGGCGGCCTGGCGCCAGTCTTCCCCGTCGCCGATCTTGCAGACGATGGCCTGCAGGGCGCCGTAGTCGAAACCATTGGCCGCCGAAGTGCCTTCCTCAGCGCCCCCGTCCGGTTCGCGCAACTGCCGCAACAGGTTCCGGCGCGCGAAAACGATCGCCCGGTCCGCCGTGCAGAGGTGTTCCCTGCTGCGGTCCGGAATCGCGCCCTGGGCTTCGCCGACGACCAGGTCCTCGTACATGATGTCGTGGAACCCCGTGAAGTTGGTGCCCTGTTTCATCGCTTCGCGGTCCTGGCCCCAGTTCGGCCTGTCGCGCAACCCCTGGTAGAAATTGCCGTGGTCGGGGTGCGTGTCGCCGATGGCGTAGCGGCGGTCGGTTTCGGGCAGCGGTTCGTCGGGGCTGTGCCAGAAATACCACTGGGTGGACCACTCGCAGTCGATCGGCACCGACATGATGGCAAGCTTGCGGGTGGCGAGGCTGTTGGCGATAAAGCAGAGGCTCGGCGAGACATGCTCGGTGACGCGAACGTAGCGGGAACCGTCCGGCATGTCGCGGATGGCGGCGTAGCGGAATCCCCAATCGGTCAGTTCGCATTCGATCTCGGCAACCAGCGATTTCGACATTTTCTGGATGTCGCCGCTGAAACCCTGCTTCGGGGCCTGGTCGGTCCAGTTGCGATGCAGCAGGCCGACATGGGACGGGTCGAGGATGGCTTCGAGCCCCGTCAGCCAGTTGTAATGGCAAATCGCGGCCCGGGACAGCACCTGGTCGTCGTCCACCCGGTTGAAGACGAAGTCGCTGAACCGGGGAGGCTGACCCGCCCCGAAATATGCCCAGAGCACGCCGGCAGCTTCGCGAACCGGGTAATGGTTGATCTTCACGCGGCGGGGAAAGTCGGGGTCGGGTTCGTTCGGCGTTTCCAGGCATCTGCCGGATACGTGGAACTTCCACCCGTGAAACAGGCAGGTGAGCGAGCAATCCCGGTTGTTGGCCAGTTCGAGGGAAGACTGGCGGTGCGGGCATTGCGGGTCGAAAACCCCGACCCGGCCGTCGGTTGCGCGAAACGCCACATAGTCTTCGCAGAGCATGGTGAACCGGACGGGGGCGCCGTCGGCCTCGAGGGCATCGCTGCGCATGACGGGCAGCCAGTACCGCTTGAAGTTCCCGTGCATGGGCGTGCCGGGCGCTACGTCGGTCAGCAGTTCGGCATCCGCGGCTCTCATCGCGTTGTCCTCCCGGCCCGAATGCGGGCCGCCAAAAGACGCCCCCCAATCGGAGATTAGAATTCATTTTCGATTATATGGCGGACCCAGTGGCCGCTCAACCTGACAACGAAATCGGTGATGACCACGCGCTCGGCCGTGGAATCGTTGCGCTGCGCCACGGCAAAGGGCGCCGGGCTAGAAATAGAATTTGAATTCGATTTATACTCGCTGCCGCGCGGCGTTCCAGGAGGCGAAGACTTTGCGGTTTCGTGAGTTCTGTTTGGCGAGTTCGCTCGCCGCCCTGCTGGTGGCAGGGGTTGCCCATGGCGAAGTGCGCACCTGGGAACTTTATTCCGACCGGCTGCCTCGGCCCGAGAACGAAGGGCGTCCCGCGCTGCTTGAAGACTCTGCGTTGCTCGAGGATTTCCTGGCGGAGCATCTCGAGGGAACGATGGCGGAAGCGCACGTTCCCGGCGCCGTCTTTCTCGCGATCCGCGACGGCGCCGTGATCTTCAGGGAGGGGTACGGTTACAAGGATCTCGAAAACCGCATCCCCGTGGATCCGGCGACGACGATGTTCCGGGTCGCGTCCATATCGAAAACCATACTGGGCACCGTCGTCATGCGGCTAGTAGACCGCGGCCTGATCGCGCTCGACGACCCGATCGCGACAGCGGCTCCGAGCATTGCCATCGCGGACCGGGAGCGGTTCGATCCGCCGGTAACGGTTCGCAGCAGCCTGACGCACTCGAACGGTTTCCATGACCTGTTCCTGAACAGTACCGCGCCGAGCGTCGACAAGTTCGAGAAAATTGTACCGACCATCAGGAACTATCTGGCCGACCAGGGCGTACCGAGCGGCAGGTACGTGTATTACTGCAACATCTGCATCTCGATGGCGGCCGCGGCGCTTCAGGATGCGACCGGCCGGTCTTTCATGGACCTGGTCAGCGAGGAAGTCTTCGAACCGTTGGGCATGCGCTACGCGATGATGGACATTCCCGGCAACCCCGCACGCGAGGAACTCAGCAGGCACCTTGCGGGCCAGTATGTCTACGATTCGAGGGAAGACGCCTACGGGCTGCACGGCGAGTACGTCCGCAATCTCTATCCGCCCAGTTCCGTCGCGGCCTCCGCCGATGAAATGGCCAAGTACATGCTGATGCACATGAATGGAGGCGTTTTCGAGGGCCAACCCTTCCTGAGCCCGGCGGCTCATGCGGAAATGCACAGTCGTCAGATCAGCAACCACCCGCTCATTCCCGGCTACAAGATCACGTTCAAGGAAGGCAGGCGCAACGGCGTCGACTACTACGGACATTCGGGCGACCATCGCGGCAACGATTCGACGATGATCTTCCTGCCGGACTACGACTTTGGCTTCTTTCTCAGCTACTCGGGCGACAACGATACGTTCTACCGGTATTTCATCAATGCCTTCATCGATGCGGCGTTTCCCCGTCAGACGGAATCGCTGACCCTGAACGTTGCCCAGCCCGGCTCACTGGACCGCTACACCGGAAGCTATACGAATTTCCGTTACGACGAACCGACGCCCATGCAGCTCGTCTGGCCCATGTTCGGCCAGTTCCTTGTCAGCGCCACCGCCGAGGGACTGTTGCGCATCGACTATCCGGGTTTCTATTTCAAGGGCGGCAGCGTGACCTACGCCGAAGTCGAAGACGGTCTGTTCCGCAAGGTCGACAGCGGCGGGGAACAGGGAATCGGGGAGTTTCTCGTCGATTACCTGCGCTTTTTCACGGCCGGGCCCGGGCGTGCATCTGCACTTGCGACCAATGTCCAGAATCACAGCTTCGTGTTGACGCGGATTCCGGCCTGGAAGACGGAAGACGTGTTCAGGGCGCTCATGCTGACGGCCCTCGCCGGTATGGCGATCATCGCATTGGCCGGTATCCTCGTCGGCGCGCGAAAGCTCGCACCGGAAACGCTCGACAGGCTGAAACTGCCGGCGGCTTTTTCCGGTTTGACGGGGTGGAGCCTGTGGGGTTCAGCGGTGGCGGGCCTCGTCTTTCTGCTGGCCTTCTATGCAACGATCTTCACGACCCGGCCGGTGGTGAATCTCACCTATGGTTTTGACGACCTCGGTCTGGAGCCGTATTTCGCATTGCCGCTGGTGTCGTTGCTGCTGTTCGGAACTGCGGTGTTTGCTCTGCTGTACCGGTCGGCAACCCGTTCCGTTCCGATCGTGAGTGCCCTGTGGGTTGCGGTGGCCATGATACCCGTGGGCATCTGGCTGTTCGTGGCCGCCCAAGCGAGCGTTCTGACCTATTTTGCCTGACGGCGCGGACTTTCATGGAATGAACTATCAACTCATTGGTTTGATTGTATATTTTCAGGTCAGCACCACGCAGGGCCGCGGCCGATACGACTCCAAAAACCGTTACGACAAACCGAAAAAAGACATGTACCGACGCGAGACTGGTCATCGGTCCTTGGCATCACAACTTGCTTGGCATGGAGGAGGCTCGCATTGGCAATGCGCCGATCCCGGACGTGGAGACGGCGAGGTACTTCGAGGAGATGGAATCGCTGCTTCGTCGTCGGGTAAACGATGCAGATACTCCGACTCTGCATCACGGACCAGATAGCCCGCTTTCTCGAGCGCCCGCTCGCGGGCCATGGCCAGCGTGATCACCGGGTAGGTGCCGAGCACGAGGGTGGTCTTTCTGCCGTTGATGCGTATGCTCTGCTCCCAGGATCTGCGGCAGCGGCGGCGCGACGAGGGCTTGACGAGCAGGGTGATACGCAAGCAGAACAAGTCCACCCCCCGCTGTTGGTTGCTCGTGGTCCTCGCATGTTCGGGCGTCGCGCTGTCCGCCCCCCTCGGCGGTGCCCCGGACACGATCTTCGTCAACGGCGATGTCGTGACCATGGACGCCGAGGCAAACGTGGTGGAGGCGGTAGCCGTTAGGGCGGGCCGCATCGTTCGCACCGGTAACGCCAGCGACCTGCTGGCATTGCGCGGAGCGGCCACACAGGTCATCGACCTGGGCGGAAAAGCCCTGCTGCCGGGGTTTATCGACTCCCACAGCCATGTGAGCATGGTGGCCGCGAAGCTCGCGGCGGCCGACCTGAGCCCCGAACCCGCAGGCAATGTCGCCAGCATCGCCGGTATCGAGGCGGCGCTGCTCAGGCATCTCGATGAAAACCCGTCAACCCGCGACGACTGGCTCATTGGCTGGGGGTACGATCACTCCATGCTGGCGGAGAATCGCCATCCCACGCGGGTGGATCTTGATCGAATTGCCACGGACATTCCCATCGTAGTTGTGCATTTTTCCGGTCACCAGGCGGTACTCAACTCCCCGGGGCTGGTTCGCGCGGGTTACGGCTCCGACACCCCGGACCCGCCCGGCGGCGTGATCCGACGTGAGCCGGGCAGCAACGAACCCAACGGCATCATCGAGGAGCAGGCCTGGTTGCCGATCTGGAAGGAGATTCTCAATCCGGCGCTGGAAACGAAAATCGACCTGCATGCACGGGCATTGGGGATCTATGTGGCCCAGGGGTTCACCACGGTTCAGGACGGCGGAACCATGGACCCGGAAACCGTGGCAATTTTCGGCACCCTGGCCAGGCGGCACCTGCTTCCGGTGGATGTCATCGCCTTTCCGTACGAACCGCTCATGCCCCAATTCGAGTCCGATCTTGCCGAATATCGCGTCTACCGCAACAGGTTCCGCTTCGGGGGCGTGAAGCTGGTTCTCGATGGAGGCACTCCCGGGCGCACGGCGTTCCTGCGCGAACCCTATTTCGTGCAGATGCAGGGCGAATCAGGTTACCGCGGCTACCCGCAATTCAACGACCAGGGCGCGATTGACCGACGCGTGGAGAAATACTGCCGGCGCAATCTGCCGGTCAACATACACGCCCTCGGAGATGCCGCCATCGATCAGGCGATCGCCGCGCTCCGGCACGCGGAACAGGCCTGTCCCGAGGGCGACCGGCGAACCAACCTGATTCACCTGCAGGTGTTGCGTGAGGACCAGCTCGATGCCCTGCGCAGGCTCGACGCTACACTGACCTTTCAGGTGGCACACAATCACTATTTCGGCGACCTGCACCGGGAGTGGACCCTGGGCCCGCAGCGGGCCGCCAACCTCAATCCCGCCCGCTCTGCCGTGCAGCGAGGCATTCCGTTCACGATTCACCACGATGCGCCCATTCATCCGGTGGATCAACTGACCCTGATCTGGGCCGCCGTGAACCGGGTCACCCGTAGCGGTGCCGTGCTGGGGCCCGACCAGCGCATTTCGGTGCTGGATGCCCTGCGCGCCAGCACCATAAACGCCGCCTATCAATACTTCGAGGAAGACCGGAAGGGGTCCATCGAAGCCGGCAAGCTTGCAGACCTGGTCGTGCTTTCCGCCAATCCACTGCAAGTGCATCCGATGACCCTGAAAGACCTGCAGGTTCTGGCCACTTACAAGGAAGGTCACGAGGTTTTCCGCAAGCCCCGTTGAAGAAAAAAAGACCACCGATCAGGATCAGGCTGTCGGTACATGGGCGGCTGCCCTCGCGGCGTTGATGCGTGCCTGCACGTCGCGGCGTGCAAAAAAAAGCCCGATGGCCCGGCGGGCGTCGCGGACTCGGAACCCGCCGCGCGCGAGCCGCCGGACGAAGTTTTCGGGCTAGAAATAGAATTTGATTTCGATTTATACTCGCTGCCGCGCGGCGTTCCAGGAGGCGAAGACATTGCGGTTTCGTGAGTTCTGTTTGGCGAATTCGCTCGCCGCCCTGCTGGTGGCGGGGGTCGCCCATGGCGAAGTGCATACTTGGGAACTCCACTCGGACCGGCTGCCGCGGCCCGAGAACGAAGGGCGTCCCGCGCTGCTTGAAGACGCTGCGTTGCTCGAGCAGTTCGTGGAGGAACACCTCGAGGACAGGATGGCGGAAGCGCACATTCCCGGCGCCGTCTTTCTCGCGATCCGCGACGGCGCCGTGATCTTCAGGGAGGGGTACGGTTACAAGGATCTCGAAAACCGCATCCCCGTGGATCCGGCGACGACGATGTTCCGGGTCGCGTCCATATCGAAAACCATACTGGGCACCGTCGTCATGCGGCTAGTAGACCGCGGCCTGATCGCGCTCGACGACCCGATCGCGACAGCGGCTCCGAGCATTGCCATCGCGGACCGGGAGCGGTTCGATCCGCCGGTAACGGTTCGCAGCAGCCTGACGCACTCGAACGGTTTCCATGACCTGTTCCTGAACAGTACCGCGCCGAGCGTCGACAAGTTCGAGAAAATTGTACCGACCATCAGGAACTATCTGGCCGACCAGGGCGTACCGAGCGGCAGGTACGTGTATTACTGCAACATCTGCATCTCGATGGCGGCCGCGGCGCTTCAGGATGCGACCGGCCGGTCTTTCATGGACCTGGTCAGCGAGGAAGTCTTCGAACCGTTGGGCATGCGCTACGCGATGATGGACATTCCCGGCAACCCCGCACGCGAGGAACTCAGCAGGCACCTTGCGGGCCAGTATGTCTACGATTCGAGGGAAGACGCCTACGGGCTGCACGGCGAGTACGTCCGCAATCTCTATCCGCCCAGTTCCGTCGCGGCCTCCGCCGATGAAATGGCCAAGTACATGCTGATGCACATGAATGGAGGCGTTTTCGAGGGCCAACCCTTCCTGAGCCCGGCGGCTCATGCGGAAATGCACAGTCGTCAGATCAGCAACCACCCGCTCATTCCCGGCTACAAGATCACGTTCAAGGAAGGCAGGCGCAACGGCGTCGACTACTACGGACATTCGGGCGACCATCGCGGCAACGATTCGACGATGATCTTCCTGCCGGACTACGACTTTGGCTTCTTTCTCAGCTACTCGGGCGACAACGATACGTTCTACCGGTATTTCATCAATGCCTTCATCGATGCGGCGTTTCCCCGTCAGACGGAATCGCTGACCCTGAACGTTGCCCAGCCCGGCTCACTGGACCGCTACACCGGAAGCTATACGAATTTCCGTTACGACGAACCGACGCCCATGCAGCTCGTCTGGCCCATGTTCGGCCAGTTCCTTGTCAGCGCCACCGCCGAGGGACTGTTGCGCATCGACTATCCGGGTTTCTATTTCAAGGGCGGCAGCGTGACCTACGCCGAAGTCGAAGACGGTCTGTTCCGCAAGGTCGACAGCGGCGGGGAACAGGGAATCGGGGAGTTTCTCGTCGATTACCTGCGCTTTTTCACGGCCGGGCCCGGGCGTGCATCTGCACTTGCGACCAATGTCCAGAATCACAGCTTCGTGTTGACGCGGATTCCGGCCTGGAAGACGGAAGACGTGTTCAGGGCGCTCATGCTGACGGCCCTCGCCGGTATGGCGATCATCGCATTGGCCGGTATCCTCGTCGGCGCGCGAAAGCTCGCACCGGAAACGCTCGACAGGCTGAAACTGCCGGCGGCTTTTTCCGGTTTGACGGGGTGGAGCCTGTGGGGTTCAGCGGTGGCGGGCCTCGTCTTTCTGCTGGCCTTCTATGCAACGATCTTCACGACCCGGCCGGTGGTGAATCTCACCTATGGTTTTGACGACCTCGGTCTGGAACCGTATTTCGCATTGCCGCTGGTGTCGTTGCTGCTGTTCGGAATTGCGGTGTTTGCTCTGCTGTATCGGTCGGCAACCCGTTCCGTGCCGATCGTGCGTGCCCTGTGGGTTGCGGTGGCCATGATACCCGTGGGCATCTGGCTGTACGTGGCCGCACAAGCGAGCGTTCTGACCTATTTTGCCTGACGGGGCGATGCCCCCCAGCCCGGGATTGATCTAGCCGTTCAGGAATGGCGCTTCCCGCCCGTAGGCTTCCATCACTTCCCTGATGGCCGATGCAGTCAGTGCATAGGCGGTGTTGCCGTTGCGCCCGGTCATCGTCTCCGCGCCGAGCAATGAATTCAGTATCGCCGACTCGGTGGCTTCAATCGTTGCCTGGAAGAGTGGCGAAAAGTGCTGGTTGGGCACCATCCGCACGTTGCTGACGGGTTCGGCGGGTTCCGGCGCGAAGCGGTTTCCCGTGGAAAAGCAGATCACGAAGTCGCCGCTGCCGTTGTTGCCGATGCCGCCGATGCGGCCGAGCCCCGCGACTGCACGCTGGGCGAGGCGGCGGCACTGTACGGGCAGCAGTGGCGCGTCGGTTGCCACCACGATGATGATCGAGCCCTCCGGTTGGGCTTCGGCCGCGCGCTTGGCGAGGTGCTCCGGCATGACGACGTATGGGTCGTCGCTGCCAAGGAGCGGGTAGGGGACCCTGGCGGCGCCGAGCTCGCGGCCGACCGGCACGCCGTCGATGCACAGGTCGTCGCGCTGGCCGTGATTGGATTGAACGAGCACACCGACGGTGAAGGAACCTGAACGGGTTTCCGCCACCTTGGAGGCCGTGCCGATTCCGCCCTTGAACAGGTAGGCCACATCGCCGGTGCCGCCGCCGACGTTGCCTTCGGCGACAGGGCCGGTGGTCGCCGTGTCCATGGCCTGGAGGACATGCTTCGGCCCGAGCGGCTGCCGGGGAGCGTCGCTCAAGAAAAAATCGTTGGTTTCCGCGACCACCGCGATCTGCGAACGCCCCCGGCCGGCCTTCTCGAGGAAATGAGCGAACAGCGTGTCGCGGACCATGCCCAGGGAGTAGGTCGATGTCAGGCAGATCGGCGAGGTCAGCACGCCGCTCTCATCCAGCCATTGAACCCCCGAGACTTCGCCGAAACCGTTGTAGCGGTGGAAGCCGGCAAAGACGTTCTGCTCCCAGTAACCGACGTCCAGGGGGTGCACGACGGTAACGCCGGAGCGCACCACGATGGGTGAGTCCTCGATGACGGTCGCATGCCCGACGCGAACGCCGGCCACGTCGGTAATGGCGTTCAGCGGCCCCGTATCGAGCTGCCCTATAGAGCCTCGCGCGGCGGTTTCGTCACCCATTTTCAGCACTTGCTTCCGGTTTACAACGCGCGCCGATTATAGAAAAATGATTCTATTCCTGAAACCTCCGAGCGCCCTGCCATGCCCGAGCAGCCTGCGATTCCTTCCGCGTCCGCGCCGCAGCCGGCGCGGCGCCGAGACTACCGCAAGCCGGACTACCTCGTCGATCACGTCCATCTGGAATTCGATCTCAGCGACCTCGGCTGCGTCAAGGTTGCCTGCCGTGCGGTTTACACCAGGGACGACGATGCGGGCCCGGAGGCGCCCCTGGTTCTGAATGCCAGGGACCTGGAATTGCTGTCGGTGAGTCTCGACGGCCGGGCATTGGGGGAGCACGAGTATTCGCTGGACGATCGACAACTGGTTCTCGAGGATCTGCCCGGCACCTTCGAACTGGAAGTTCGCAACAGCCTCGTGGCGGCCGGCAACATGTCGCTGATGGGGCTCTGCGAATCCCGGGACGGCGGGCTCTATACGCAGTGCGAGCCCGAGGCATTCAGAAGCCTGACGTACTTCCAGGACCGCCCCGACCTGCTCTGCAGATTCACCACGAGGCTGGTGGCTTCGAAGGCGGAGCATCCGGTACTGCTTGCCGGCGGCAATCTCCAGGACGAGGGCGACCTGCCCGGGGGCAGGCATTTCGCGGTCTGGCACAACCCGGTGCCCACGCCCTGTTATCTGTTCGCCATCTGTGCCGGCAAGCTCGAGTCGGTGACCGGGAGCTATACGTTCCAGAGCGGCAGGCGGATGGAGATCGAAATCTACGCGACGGGCGAGAACATCGGCAAGGTCGCGCATTCCATGGAACTGCTGAAGCGCGCCATCCAATGGGACGAAGAGGTCTACGGCCGCGAATACGACCTCGACACCTTCAAGTGCGGGGTGCTCAACGGTTCCACCGGCGGCATGGAAAACAAGGGCCTGAACCTGTTCGACATCTACTGGTTCGCCACCGACCCGCGCATCGCCTTCGACCCGGACTACGAGTACCGGATGAAGTCGATCGCCCATGAGTATTTTCACAACTGGTCCGGAAACATCGTCACGGTGCGCAACTGGTTCCAGGTTTCCCTGAAGGAAGGCCTGACGCGTTTCCGCGACCAGCGCTTTCTCGGCGACATGAGCGAGCACGATGCCGTGCGCATCAGGATGGTCCGTCACATCCGCGCCAACCAGTGGACCGAGGATGCCGGCCCGCTGGTGCACCCGGTGATCTGCGAGGAGTACGTCGACCCCCGCAACACCTTCACCATCACCACCTACGACAAGGGCCAGGAAATCGTCTACATGCTGAGGACCCTGCTTGGCGAGGAGCGGTTCCTGGCGGGCGTGCGCCGGTTTTTCGACGACAACGCCTACGCCGCCGTTACCGTCGACGAATTCCTGAAGGCATTCGATGACGGCGATGCCGAGGGAATCCCGGTAATGGCCAAATGGTACTACCAGGCGGGAACGCCAACCGTAACGGTGCGTACCGGCTACGATGCGGAAAACCGGGTGTTCGAGCTCTCACTCAGCCAGCGCACCGAACCCACTCCGGGGCAACCGGTGAAGGAACCATTGCCGATCCCGGTGGCTGTGGCGCTGCTCGACAAGGAGGGCGAGGAGATCGATCTGCAACTCGAGGGGTCGAACGAACCGGCCGGCAGCAACCTGGTGTTGCGCTTCGATGACGAGTCTGCCACCTACCGGTTCACCGGCATCGAGGAACGGCCGGTTCCGTCGCTGTTCCGGCACTTTTCGGCCCCCGTCCCCGTCGAGCACGACCTGAGCGAGGCCGACCTCCATCACCTGTTGCGGCACGATGCGGACGGCGTGACGCGCTGGGACATCAGCGAAACCCTGGCCAGCCGGGAGATCCTGCGCCTGGTGGACGATCTGCTGGCGGGGCGGGAGCCGCAGCCGGACAACGGCTTTCTGGAGGCGTATTCGCAGGCGCTGTTCGACGAACGGGCCAGTCCGCGGCTGATCGCCGACCTGGTGACCCTGCCCGACGAAAAGTCCCTGGGCCAGCGGTTCGATGAAATCCCCATCGAGGAAATCCATACGGCAAGGGAACAGGTCAGGCTGGCCCTGGCGGCCCGAAACCGAAACCGGCTTCTCGACCTGTACCACGGCAGCCGGGTCGAGGACCCGCTCGAGATGTCCTCCGCCGCCGTCGGCACCAGGCGCCTCAAGTCGGTTTGCCTGGACTACCTGGTCGCGCTCGGCGAGGATGGCTGCGATGAGCTGGCGTTCAACCAGGTAAAGGACGACGGCAACACGTCCAACCAGATCTACGGGATCATGGCGCTGGCCAACTCCGGCAGCCGCTACCGGGACGAGGCGCTTGCCCTGTTCCGGGAACGATGGCGCAATGAACAACTGGTGTACGACAAGTGGTTTCTCGCCCAGGCCCTGGCTGCCCGCAAGGACACGGCGGCGCGATTGGCGGCCGTCACGGCAACGGAGGAGTTTTCGCTGCAGATGCTCAGCCGCGTCTTCTCGACGACCGAAGCGTTCTTCTGCCTCAATCGCTACGGTTTCAACGAAAGCGGCGGTTCCGGCTACCGGCTGATGGCGGACCTGCTTCCCCGCATGGACCGGCATTCCTCCCTGGTGGCGACCTTCATGCTCGCACGCAGCGACATCAACAACTGGCGCGCCTTCGATGCCGGCCGACGGGAGAAGATCAGGGCCTGCCTGAAGCAAATCCGCAACGCGCCCGGCGCCAGCGAAGGACTGGTGGAACTGGCGCGCAAGACCCTCGCCCGATCTATTCCTGAATGAACGTAGCGAGGCTGGCAAGAGTAGTGAAAGCACTGTGTGCGCGGACGCATGCATTCGGCACGTTGAGCACGCAGCGGGAGCACGCCCAGTGCTTGCGCTGCGATTGACGGCCGCAGTAGTTTGTTCATGAATGGGTCGGGCTACCTGCGATGACCGCCGCCGCACCTGACCCCGACGACAGCCGGGCCGCCGACTGGCCCAAGCTGTTCACCATCGGGTTCATGTACATGGCGCAGACGTTCCCGGCCGGGTTCGTCATGTCGCTGATTCCGACGCTGTTCCGCAAGAACGGGCTGCCGCTGGAGAGCTTCTGGGTGTTCAGCCTGCCCACCATTCCCTACTGGATTCGCTGGGCGTGGGGCCCGGTGGTCGATACCTGGTGGTGGCGCCCGCTCGGACGCCGCCGCTCCTGGTTCGTGCCCTGCACGGTGGCGGCGATGCTCGCCTACATGTCGCTCGCGTTATTTGAACCCACCGAGCGTTTCCTGGTTCTGATCACGATGGTTCTGATATTGAAATCGGTGTTCACCAGCGTCCAGGAAGTGGCCATCGATGCCTACGTAGTCGACTACACCACGGCCCGGGAGAGGCCCAAGGCGGCCGGAATCAACACGGCGTTCGAGGCGATCGGACAGATGGCGGCGCTTTCGGGCCTGGCGATCGTGTTCGACACCTACGGCTGGCGGCCGACGGTGATCCTGGCTTCGTTCCTGATGCTGCTGTTCCTGCTGCCCGCGTTCTTCCGCAAGGAGCACCTGCCGGCCGATGCCGAAAGAGCCGCGCTCGAGCGCCGCGGCGCCGGCGTCGGCGCATTGGTGCTGCCCTTCCGGCGCTTCATCGGGCGCCCCGATACGCGCATCATCCTGCCGGTGGTGATTTCCGGCGGGCTCTTCACCGGCGCATTGTTTCCGATGATCGGGCCGTTCCTGATCGATACGGGCTTCAGTGTGACCCGGGTCGGAGTCGTTACCGGCGCGGTACTGCTGGCCGCGACGGTGACCGGCGCCGCCACCGCCGCCTACCTGTGCGACCGCCTGGGGCCGCGCACGGTGAACCGGTTTCTGGCGTTCACCACACCGCTTTTCTTCGCGCCGATCACCATCGCGCAGTTGCGGGGCCATGAGTACGATGTCGTGAGCGCCTTCGTGTTGCTGGTACTGCCCACGTTCAACCTGGCGGTGTTCTACGTTACCTGGGTGAACCTGCGCCTGGGATTCGCCTCGGTGATTCAGGCGGGCACGGACTATTCGATTTCCAGTGCGCTGAGCCGCATCGGCCAGACCGCCGCCGCGGCGGGTGCGGGTTTCGTCGCGGCGAAAGTCGCCTGGAGCGGCTACTTCATCGCGGTTGCCTGCCTCGGAATCGCGGCCATGGCCATTGCCTGGATGACCCACGACCGGCTGCAGATGCTGGTGGCGAAGCGCAACGCCGAGGAAATGGAAACCGGTTTCCCCGCGGGGGAACGGTCGATGGCCTGACGGGCTTGGCGCGGTTTTCGGGTAACCCGGTCGCTTCCTTGGATTGGCGCCTGCTGTTGCCGGTGTTTCTGGTGTTGATGGCGGCCGCCGGACGGACTCATGCGGCGGGTACGGTCACCGGCGAGGTAAGAACCGACGACGGGATGCCGGTCGTCGGCGCACGTGCGTATCTTCTCGACACGTTTCACGCCGGGGTTACCGACCGGGACGGCGCCTTCCGGCTGAGCGGGATACCCCGGGGCGAATATCGGGTAATCGTTGCAAGACCCGGCCTCGGTACCCACGTGGCCCGGGTCAGGGTGGATGACGAGGAGCCGGTTCATCTGAAAATCACCATGGGAGCGAACCGGTTTCTCGAGGCGGCCGCCGCGGCCTACGCAGACCCGGCCCCGGAGCGACTTGAGGAAAAGAGAGCCTATCTGCGCGGCGTCGACGCCGGGGCAGGCGCCCTTCCCAACCTGGTCGTCATTCTCTTCGACGACCTGGGAATCGGTGACCTGAGCGCCTACGGGAACCGGCTGATTTCGACCCCAGCCATCGACCGTCTGGCGGCGAACGGCGTCAAGCTCAACAGCTTCTACTCCGCTTCGCCGCTTTGCAGCGCATCCCGGGTCGGGCTGTTGACCGGCCGGTACCCCGTTCGCGCGTTGTCCAGCCGGTACGTATACGCTCCCGCCGGGTCAATGGAGGAGAAGATCCTCAAGGCGCGTGGATTGATCAACCATATCCCGGTGGACGAGATACTCCTGCCGGAAATCCTGCAGGTCGCGGGCTATCGCACGGCATTGGTGGGCAAATGGCATCTTGGCGGGGAGGCCGGATTCCTGCCCAATGATTTGGGGTTTCACGAGTTTTACGGCGTTTTGCACAGCAACAACAAAACGCCTTTTCACGTCTATCGCGATCGCGAAATCCACATTGCCCATGACGACGTCGATCAATCCACCCTGACCCGCTCCTATACGAAGGCGGCGCGGCGCTTCATCGACGAGAACAGGCGGCGGCCGTTTTTTCTGTACCTGGCCCATACGTTTCCGCACGCGCGCCGCATCATGCCGACCCCCGCCACCGGGGCCGATCGAAAGGCGGGTTGTATGGCGACATGGTCGAGGACCTCGACCGCAGCGTTGGCGCCATCGCGGCGGCGCTGGAAGAGCACGGCCTTCTCGATAGCACGATGCTGGTGGTGACGAGCGACAATGGCGGCGGGTACTTGTCCAACGTCGGTGGCCTGCGTGGACGCAAGGGCGATACGTTCGAAGGCGGCATGCGGGTTCCCGGCATATTCCACTGGCCGGGCGTGTTGCCCCCTGGGGCCGAGCGTGACGGCCTGGCCATGCAGATCGACGTCCTGCCCACCGTGTTGGCACTCATCGGCGTTGCGGCGCCTGACGATCGCGTCATCGACGGCAAGGACATGCTGCCGTTCCTCAAGGGCCACGCGCCCGCGGTACAGGATCTCGTTTACTATTTTTCTCCCTATGCCCGGGGCGTTGCTGCCGTGCGCGATGAGCGCTACAAGTTCCTTGGCCGAATGCTGAAAAAGCAACGGGACCTGTTTTATCCGGCGCCCATCCCGATCCTGTCCCAGTTCGCCGAGCCCATGCTGACCGATGTTGCCCTTGACAACGAATCCCACGACCTGTCGCTCAATCACCCCGAACGGTCAAAACGCCTCGAAGCTGCGATAGTGGCGTTTCAGGCATCGCTACGGGACAACCCCCGAGGGTGGAAACCATAGACCCGCACAAGTCGCGTTTCGGAGGACACCCCTTGAGCGCCTGGTTGCGGTTCGCCACGATCGGGTCCATGTACATGGCGCAGACGTTCGCCACGGCGTTCGTCAGCCACCTGATGCCGGCGATCTACCGGGATCAGGGCCTGCCCCTGGAGCGTTTCTGGATCCTGTCGGTGGCCCTCATACCGTTCTGGTTCCGGTGGGCCTGGGCGCCGCTGGTCGACCGCAACACCCACGGCCCGTTCGGGCCGCGCAAGAGCTGGTTCCTGCCCTGCACGGCGCTCGGCGTGCTGACCTATGTGGGCCTGAGCCTGGTCGATCCCACCATCGAACAGATCTGGTGGCTGATGGCGGTTTTCGGGTTGCAGGCATTGGTGGTGTCGACCCAGGAGGTGGCGGTCGACGCCTACATGGTCGACAACATCGCACCCAGGGAACGCGGCGCCGGTTCCGGCGTGAAAACCTACATGGAAGCCGTGGCCGAAGTCATGGCACTGGCCGGCCTCGCGTTCGTGTACGACAGGCACGGCTGGGATGCCGCGGTAACGGTTGCCGCGGCGCTTTTCGTTTTCTTCTTCATACCGGCGCTGGTGCGGCGGGAGAAACCGTTGCACACGGCCGCCCAGCCGGAACGAAGCGCCGCCAGACCCTCGGTCGCGCGCTTTCTCCGGCGCCGGGACTCGTATGTGATCATTGCCCTGCTGGCCGCGGGCGGCATCGCCCAGGGCATGTACTTTCCGATGATGGGCGCTTTTCTGGTCGACGCGGGGCTCGCTGTAACCGAGGTCGGCACCGTCCTCGGCGTGGTCGTGGTCATCGGCATGTTCATCGGCGCCACCGTGGCGATGACGGCGGTCAACCGGCTCGGTACGAAGCGCACCGTCGCGATCCTGGCAATCGCCGCTTTTCCTGCCTTCGTACCGGCCGTATACATCGCGACGCAGGAAAGTGTCGGCCTCGTCCTGATCATTCTCGGCATGTCGATTCCAACCTCGGTTCTCGCCCTGATGTACGTCGTGTTCGTTGTCGCCCGGTTGTCCTGGACATCGACGCTTCAGGCGGGAACCGACTACTCAATCCAGTCGGCGATCTTCCGGGGCGGCGCGACCGCGGCCGTCGGCGTCGGCGGGCTGTTGGCGGCATGGCTCGGCTGGATCGGGTTCTTCGTCGCCTACGCGGCCATCGTGGTCGCCGTCTCGCTGGTGTTCTTCGTCGTTTCCGATCCGCTCGACCGGCTGGTCGCGCGACGCGTGGAACGCGAGCAGTCACTGGCGCGAACAGGCCGGCCGGCGGATCCCGAGTTGTAGGAATCGAAATTCGTTTCTACTAACATTCGACAGAGTGTTAGCTTCCTACAACAAGCTCCTGACCGACGTGACGCCCGGCGCGCCGATGCATCGGGCGTTCAAGAAGTACTGGCATCCGGTGATGCACGCCAATCGGCTCAAGGCGGACGGTGCGCCGATCCGGTTCACCCTGCTGTGCGAGAAGTACGTGGCTTTTCGCGCCACCGATGGCTCGGTGGGCGTTTTCGATGAATTCTGCCCGCACCGCCGGTGCTCGCTGGCACTCGCTCAAAACCGCGACAATGCGCTCACCTGCCTGTTTCACGGCTGGAAGTTCCACGTCTCCGGAAAGTGCATCGAAACGCCGAACGAACCCAATCCGGACTTCGCGGCAAGGGTTCCGCTGAAGAGCTTTCCCGTTCGCGAAGCGGGGGGAGTGATCTGGACATACGTCGGTGAAGGCGAGCCGCCCCGGTTCTCCGACTACATCTTCAACCAGCTCGACGACGAGCAGTTGCTGCCGCGGGCCGCGCAGGTCGCGTGCGGTTGGCTGCAGGGCCTCGAAGCGCAGATCGACCCCGCGCATTTCGCCATCCTGCATCAGAACTGGACGGAAAAGGCGCCGGACGACAGTTTCAACCCCGACCTGAAACTGTCCAGCGACGTGCCGGAGATGCGGGTGGAATTCGAGGACACCGGCTGGGGCTTCCGCTTCGCGGCGATCAGGGAGCTTCCGGAAAACCGGCGCTATGTGCGCATCACCGAGTATGTCGCTCCAGCGAGCGCCTTCGTCTCCTCCATGAATCGGACGCGCAAGATCTTCATCCTCACGGTACCGGTAGACAACAACCACTCGACCCAGTGGTTTTTCTGGTACAACCCGCTCGGCCCCATAACGGACGAGGTTCGATCCTACGTGCTCGGCAATTCCGATCCTGACGATTCCGACATGTTCAAGACCGCAAAGGCATTGCCGATGTGGGGCCAGGACCGGCAGGCCATGAAGGCCGGCAGCAACTTCACCGGGTTCGATGACATCGTGATCGAGGACCTGGTCGTCCAGGAAAGCATGGGCCCGGATGTGGACCGCACCCGGGAATTGCTGTGCAGCGCGGACGAACCCATCATTCGCGCGCGACGATTCATCCTCAAGAATCTCGAAAGGCTCGACCAGGGCGATGACACGGCATTCACACACAGCACCGACTTCGAATACGGGGCGCTCGAAGGTGCAGCCGTCAAACTGGACGCCGACAAAGACTGGCGTGCGGAAGCAAGGCGCCTGATGGAGGAACGCGCGCATCGCGTGAGCGCATGACCGGGCGCCTCAGCAACGAAGACATCGTCCGGCGAATGCAGGCGCGGGCAGCCCCCATCGAATCGGCGCTCGGCATGAAGGTCCTCGCGGTCGATCAGGACAGCGGCTGCGCCACGGTCAGTTTCAATGTGAGCCGCGAGTTCACCAATACGCAAGGCTATGTCGGAGGCGGCACACTGGCGACCATGCTGGACATAGCGATGGCGGTCGCCGGGTCGGCGGCGACGGGGCACCGGAAAGGCATGGTGACGCTGGAGTGCAAGAACGCTTTCCTGAACCCGGCCAGAATCGGTCTGTTTCACGCCAAGGCGAAGACGCGCAAGAAGGGCGCGCTGGTGTCTTTTCTTGAAGCTGAGATCTATTGCGCGGACGACGATAGCCTGGTTGCCACAGGCTCGGCTACGGCACTCGCGGTGGAACACGATAATTCGGCTCGTTGAAATGCACAGCGAGTAGAGCGCTTGGGTGTCCCGGCTGACTTTGAGCGCGCAACCTGAGAAAGTCTGAAAATGAACAGGAAAATCAGCGTTTGCCTTTCTTTCGACTTCGACGCGATCTCAATCTGGGTGGGTCCGAGGAAGACCCGGTCGCCGAACCTGATATCCAGGGGAGAGTTCGGGGCTCGCGTGGGCGCGGGGCGCATGCTTCGCCTGCTGGCCGAGGAGAGCATTCCCAGCACCTGGTTCATACCGGGCCACACCATCGACACCTTTCCGGAGATCTGCCGCGAGATCGCGGACGCGGGCCATGAGATCGGCTATCACGGCTACTGCCACGAAGCCCCGACGTCCCGGCGGCCGTTCGAGGAGGAACGGGGCATTCTGTTGCGGTCGATCGAGTGCATCGAACGGATCAGCGGCCGGGCCCCGGTCGGTCACCGCCTGCCGGGGGGCAATCTCGGCGAGCGATGGACGCGGTTGCTGCTTGAGAACGGCATCCGCTACGACAGTTCCATGGCGCGCCATGACTATGCGCCCACCTGGCATCGAATCGGCGATGTGCCGAACGCGGACCGGGCTTTCGAGTTCGGGCGGGAAGTCGATCTCGTCATCCTGCCGTTCGACTGGAACCTGGATGACGCCCCCTATTTCGAGTACGAGCCGGGTTCCGGCCGCCCGGGGCTGCGCTCGCCCGGGGAGGTTCTGGAGATCTGGAAGGATGAGTTCGACTACCTGTACCGGAACCTGGGCGAAGGCGTCTACGTATTGACGCTGCACCCGCAGACCACGGGCAAGGGCAGCCGCATGCTGATGCTGGAACGCCTGATCGCCCACATCAGGCAGCACGACGGCGTGGTGTTCAGAACGCTTGCCTCGGTTGCCGACGAGTTCCGCGCCTCTCATTCGCCGGCGCGATAGGCGCTGTAGCGGCGCATCGTCTTCTGAACTAATTTGGGGTGAATGTCGTACAGACCGATGCAACCGTATCCAGCCAAGGCAATACGATTCGTGACCTGTCCAACAGATGCTTCCTGGCGTTGGCGCTGGCGTGATGCTGATCGCGGCTGTCGCGGAGCGCGAAGAAGAAACCGGTGTCGACCAGCAGCCCGCCGATCATGCGGAGTCATCCGATTCGTCGTCGATTTCGCCATATCCTTCCCATGGCGCGCCCTTGCGTCGTCCGACCAGATAGCTCCCCTTGATTTGTTCCCCGTCTCTCCTGACCACGTAAATTCTCGAACGCTTGTCCAACGACACGTTGTCGTCGATATCCTTCCGCAAGCACTCCAGCAGGTCGCCGGAATGGATGTACGTCAGGAGTGCGACGCTGGCACCACATTCTTTCGCGCCATTGACGTCCAACCAGGAATAAGGGCCTTCGTAGTCACCGTTTACACCCAGGTCGCAGGATGTCCAGACGGTACTTTGCATCCACTTGACTCTCGAAAACCGCTTGGAGCATAGCACGGTGGTACGGCTCCTTCCGTACGTCAGAGGCCGGAGAAAGGGTCAGCCTGTAGAAGCTCGTAGTGTAAGAATCGGCTTACAGAATTCGCCCGTTCGCTCCTGTATTCCTGCAATTTCTATTGCGGCGAAGACTTCGCCGACCCCCGGGGTCGTCACTCAAACGCCACCGACGAAGTCCACAAGGACGTCGTCTTGCGGGTGTCGACCAACTACCGGTTTTCCGAGCAACTGCTGGGCTATCTGAACTACTCGGAGGGCTTCCGGCGCGGCGGGTCGAACGCGGTTCCCACCACGGGTATTTTCGCGGAACTCCCTTCCTTCCTGACCTTCGACCCGGACAGGGTAAAAAGCTATGAAGTCGGCCTTCGGGGCGAATTGGCGACCATGTCGTTCACTGCGAGCCTTGACTTCGGCGGCGCGTTCAACAACCACAACACCAACAAGTACGGCATCACGCTGAATCTCAGGACCGGGCGCGGCAAGGAAATTCTCGAGGAACTGGTGGAGGTCTCCGATGTCGTCAGCGAGAACTTCGCCAAGGGCGTGCTCGAACGGTGGGGCTTCGGCTACGAGCGGCTGAAGGCCATCAAGCCCGACATCATCTATATCTCGAACTGCGGGTTCGGCCACGTCGGCCCCTACAGCGATTTCAGGTCCTGGGGCCCCATCGTGCAGGCCGTGTCGGGGTTGACCTTCACCTCCGGGCTGCCGGACCGCGAGCCGGCCGGCTGGGGCTACTCGTTCATGGACCACACCGGCGCCTACTACATGGCCATCGCCATCCTGATGGCGCTGATCCACCGGCAGCGGACCGGCGAGGGTCAGTGGATCGACCTGGCATGTACCGAGCCGGCCCTCGCCCTGCACGGTCCGGCACTGCTCGACTGGACGCACAGGGATCCGTTCGACCGGTTCATCGCCGCAACCGCGATTGAGATGGGCTGGGAACTGGTTTTCAAGGACCCTGAATTCGACGCGCTCGATGGAATGCGGGGGTGGCGGGGGCGCGTTTGGTCGTAGCGGCCGGCCGCTGAAACCGGATTGTCGCCCATCCAGCTTGGCGGCCAAATCATCGATCGACTAACATCGAAAGTGGACCGGGCGTCCTATCCCCATAACGCATTAGACTGTCGCGCCATCGGATTCGAAACGGAGCCTGACCTTGCCGGACGCGCTGCCCGCATTGCGCATCTGCGACTTCACCGGCCAACTCACGGCAACAGGGTTTCGGGCCTGCGCCGAACGGGAGCGCGGTGCCCAACCGAGCGTATAGTTGCATCTGCCGCAACAGTGGGGGAAAAACCATGAAATCAACCGGACGATTGCACTGCCTTGCGATCGCATTGGCTACCGGCCTGCTCGTATCCTACTCGCCCCCCGGCGATACGGCGGAGCCGGCTACGAAGGAAGGATTCGCCGAGACCGACGACGGTGTCCGGATTCACTACCGGCTGCTTGGCCCTTCCGATGCGCCGACCCTCTGGGTGGGTTACCCCTGGACCGAGGGCTGGGAACGCATCATGCGTGAACTGGGCGCCACGGGTCGAGACACGGAGGTCAACAGGGAACTGATTGAGGTGCTCACGGCAAAATACCAGGTGCTGCACGTGGACTATCCGCGCGGAACCGGGGATAGCACCGGCCCCTTGTCCGGCGATCTCAAACCCGAAACGGTGGCCCAAGACTACGTGGCGGTGGCAGACGCCGCCGGCGTCGACCGCTTCGTTGCCATGGGATACTCTTGGGGCGCGGGGTTCGGCATCCATGTCGCAAGTCGAACCAGGCGCTGTGCGGGCCTCGCCATCGGCGGATGGCCCGTTCTGAATGCGCCTTACGAGGAGATACTGGAAACTTCGCGCGCGCAGTCGACCAGCCTGCCGGCCGGCACGGCCGCTCAGAAGGTGATCGCTTCCAACACCAACTTCTATGCCGATATCGTCGGCGGCGACTGGAACGAGGAAGCAGCCGTCGAGTTCATGCGGGACAGGGCCGGGCTACTGTATCTCTATGTCGGGTCGGAAGACGTGGGCGTCCCTTCGATGGGGCACGTGTTTCCCATCGCCGAGCCGATCGTTGCGAACAGGGAACGGCTCGAGGCCGCGGGCTGGGAGGTGGACGTCATCGACGGTTACGACCACATGAATCTGCCGCTCGATGCTTGGTTGCCCGGCGTGATGGGCTTTCTCGACGGAAAGACCTGGTGAGCCGGGCGGCGAACCCGGCCCAGCGCGCATATCTCACCAACTTTTGTCGCCAGAGCCCTCAGCCGGGGAGCGCGAGGTGCTTGCCCCTCGCATGAATTGGCGTCGAGGCGCCGTCCCATGTGGCCGCGCGGACCGGAGGGCTCCGCCGGCATTGAGGCAGTACACCGATTGCCGCGTCTATCGGGAATACCTGGTTCAGAAAATCGCCATGGGGCGGCTTCAGGGGAAAGGAGGAATCTGATCATGAACCATCGAAGGATTGCGACGGCCCTGTTACTGGGTGCATTGCCGTTGTCGATGACCGGCCTCGCCCAGGCGGGGGGGGGGGGGGGGGGAAGCGGTTGCGGAAATAATCGTAACCGCCCTGAAAAGTGGTATGGGCACCACGCGGGTGGCCACCCCCCTCGCGGTATCCGGGAGCGGGGGAAACG
>JAPPHD010000080.1:0-366 GCA_028821125.1 Gammaproteobacteria bacterium | reverse complement strand
ATCCCGCGCCATCGCTGATCCGCCACCATCGCCCGCACCGCCGCCGTTGCCCGCCCCCCCCCCCCCCCCCCCCCCCCCCCCCCCCCCCCGGGGGGGGGGGGGGCCCACAGGAATCCATTGAAGAAATCATCGTAACCGCCCTGAAAAGAGGTATGGGCACCACGCTGCTGGACACGCCGCTCGCGGTATCCGCGATCGGTGGAAACGAGTTGGAGGAACGGGGCATCAGCTCCGCGTTCGAGGCGTTCGCACTGGCCCCGGGGGTGTCGGTGGCCGAGGTCGGCGGCCAGGGCGGCGGTGTGTCGATACGGGGCGTGGCCGGCGCGCTGGGCGATACGCCAATCGGCTACTACCTCGACGACCTGC
>JAPPHD010000069.1 GCA_028821125.1 Gammaproteobacteria bacterium | reverse complement strand
CCATCACCTGCAGGCTATCTCGCTCCGATAGTTCCAAGCGCTCGCTGAGTTCGATCACTTCCTTGGCATTGGCCACAGCACTGCGGATGACGAACTTCGTCAGACTAATGTGCTGCAGCGCTGCCCCACGAACCAACAAGGATTTCTCCTCCGCGGCGATGCGAAGCGACATGCGTTCGTTGTTTTCTACGGGTAATCGAGGCATCAGGGGCTCCTTCCTTCACCATGTACACTTTCAAATTGTACATTGATACCCGGCAGAATTAATGTGTACGCATTAAATGCGTACATACTCCAACCGTAGCAATGGATGTAACGACAGAGTTTTTCGAGCTTGTCCCGTTGGTTGGCCTCGCAGCAAGTGGCCGCGTGCAGGGAGAACCCCGGCTGTTTGGCGAGCAGGGTTGAAGCGACGGTTTCCGGCAGCGCCGGGACGGTGCGCAAGGTCAGTGCCTGGCGGCCGGCATTGGGGCCGATGGCAATGCGGTAGTGGATGGACGCACCGATGAGCTGATCGAACGGCTCGCCGGGCTCGACGTCGAGGTAGTCGCGGGCGGGGTCGCGCACGAGGAGGCCCCGTCGAGAAAGAGCATGTGGAAGTGGATGTTGAGGTTCAGCGCGGAACCGAAGCGCCCGATGAGGGTGACCGCCCCGGTCGTCAGACCGCAGCGATCTACGGCGCCGCGGGCACCACCATGAACGTCTCGATCATGCCGCCTGGGCAGGGGCCCTGCCGGCACGCCCACGACAACACCTTTGAAACCTTCGTCGTGCTCGACGGCACCATCGAGTTCCGGGTCGGCCCCGCCGGCACGACCCGGGTGGGATTGATGATGGCGTGACTGCCGTAGTAGTGCCGCTTGATGTGGTCGAGAAACACGGTATCCGCAACGCCGGGCATCGAATGGAGCCGGCGGGTGTTGTTTCCCGCATTAGTTCAGTAGAAGCCCAGGTTCATTTTCCGCATTGACCCATCGCCGAACGAACGATGGCGTAGCCCGACCGAGTCAGGCGCGCGCCATGAGCTTGCGGCGAACGCCCGGCGACCCGCCGGCGGCGGTCGGCCCCGGCGCACCGTCCGGCGTAACCCAGTTGCGGAACCGGGAGTCGGTGCGCACGAAAGCCCCCTTGCGTGTACGGGTGTCGAAAGAGTCCTGCACCCATTCGCCGTCCACCAGCATCCCCATTGCCTGTCCTCGATTACGTCCGGTGCGGACGGAATTGCGGAATGATGTCACGCGGTAAACGTCCGCCGCCACTCCGGAGTCCATCATCGAGAAAAGGTCGATTCGTCTCTGCGGACCGGATAGCGCTGGTGTTCGCGGTTCATCGCTTTGCCTGTGCGTTCAGACTGTGGCGGGTGTGTGTTAACCTTGGCCCATGAGAATACACATAGCATTGCCGGATGCCCTGGTGGTGGAACTCGATCAACGCGCAGGCAACCGCAGGCGCAGCGCCTTCATCTGTGAACTCATACGGCGAGGCCTTGACGATGAACGGCGTTGGGACGACATCGCAGCGGCGGTGGGCGGTATCCCGGACACCGGTCACGAATGGGATGAAGACCCGGCGGAGTGGGTGAGGCGTCAGCGGCATCGCGACGACCGCCGGTCCGGTTGACCGATGGCCCGGTTGCTGCTCGATTCGACGGTGTTGATCGACGCGCTGCGGGGCCGTCCTGCCGCGTCGCGCCTGACCGGGTTGCGTCGACGCGGGGTGGAACCATGGGTCTGTGCAATTTCGGTGGAGGAGATCTGGCGAGGTCTGCGGCCCGGTGAAGAGGGCGCTGCCCGTCGCCTGTTCAACGGATTGCGGCTGGCTCCGCTAGGTGTCGCGCAGGGCATGCAAGCGGGAATCTGGCGCAGGACCTATGCCGGGCAGGGGGTCACGCTGCACCAGGCTGATTGCTTGATTGCTGCCGCGGCGGAAGGCGTCGGAGCCACGCTTGCTACCGCGAATGTCGATGATTTTCCGATGCGGGAAGTGTTGGTGGAGCACTGGCCCGTAGGGATCTGAAGTGATCTGACCACGACCTTCCTCTGCCGGCGTCAAGCCGGTTGAACACGCGGATTAAGGTCGATGCCGGCTGTCTGCGTCTCCTGAGACGGTATCTTGCAGGGAAATGTGCATGCGACGTCGACAGTTCGTTGCCGGTGCGGCCACGCTGGCCGCCGCACCTGTCATTGCGCTGCCAGGCCGGCCCGCTGTTGCGGGTGCCCGGCAAGCGGGGAGTTCGTCTCTCTCGGGCATCGGTGAACGGCTTTCCGGCCTGATTCCCGAGCTTGCCGGGCAACTCGGCTCGCCGGGCTATGTGGCCGGGATCTACCAGGATGGGTCGGAGTGGATGTACGCGCACGGCGTGCGCAATCTCAACACTGGCGATCCCATGACCACGGATACGGCCTGGCTGCCCGGTTCCATCACCAAGGTGCTGACCACGACCCTGCTGCTGAAATACGTGGAAGCCGGACGGATCGATCTCGAGGCGCCGGTTGCCCGCTATCTGCCCGACCTCAAGCTTGCCGAGCCGGGGGCCGCGGAGCGCATCCGGGTGAAGCAGCTCGTCAACCACACCAACGGCATCGATGCGGACACGCTCATGCCGGCCCGTGAATTCGGCCCGAACGCGGTGCAATCCTACATCGATGCGCTTGCCCGGGCCGGTACGCTCTTTGCCCCCGACGAGTTGCTGCACTACACGAATCCGGGCTTCACCATTGCCGGGCGCATCATCGAGACCCTTTCCGGAAAGAGTTTCAACCGCACGCTCGAGGAGGAGATCTTCGCGCCCATCGGCATGGACCGTTCCGTCACGTCGGCCACCCAGGCGATCCTGCACC
The DNA here is from genome assembly GCA_028821125.1 of Gammaproteobacteria bacterium. GTDB lineage: Bacteria > Pseudomonadota > Gammaproteobacteria > Pseudomonadales > Azotimanducaceae > Azophilus. The sequence goes on along the minus strand of JAPPHD010000069.1, from coordinate 59,019 downwards.
GCACGGCGCTCGGCGCCTATCCCGGGGCCGGGGGCGGGATGCAGGCCGCGAGCCTGTTCATGCTGCCGGTATCGGCGGCTCCGGCCGGGGCGACGCCGATCGTCACCGTCGGCGACCTGATTGCGTTTGGGCGCACGCACCTGGCCGATGGCGTGGCGCCCAACGGCAAGCGCCTGCTCTCCGCCGAACTCTGCCGCGCGATGCGCACCCCCACCTTCGATCTGAAGACACCCAATGCGCCGCCCGTGGGCCTCGGCTGGTTCCTGCCGCCCATCGGCGGAACCACCGCCTGGTGGCACGGCGGCGGGTCGCCGGGAGGCACGGCCGGGCTGACCGTATTTCCGGAGTACGACCTGGCGATCGCGAGTTTCGGCACGGGGCCGGGTTCGAGCCCAATGCACGACAAGCTGGTCAACACCGTGTTGCGGGAGCACCTCGGGCTGACCGTGCGGCCGCCTTTCTCCAGAACCGCGACCACCCTGCCCATGAACCACTACGCGGGCGACTACGAGGCCTTCGAGTCACGGCTTGAGGTGCGCGCCGGCAAAGGCGCCGACGAACTTGAGGTGACCTCGCATTTCCTGCCGTCCAGCGAGGAACAGGAACGGGTGCTCAAGCTCTACGCCGGTCCGGCGAGCAAGGCGGCGCCCACACTCACCTATGCGGCGATTCACGACAACCTGTTCGCTCCTTCGGGATTACCCGAAGACTACTTCTCGGGTGTGTGGGGGCGCATGGCGCTCCTGTCGTTTCACCAGGTGGGCGGCAACCCCGCCCGTCGCTATGCGCATACGCGCTTCAGGGCGCTTTTGAAGGCCTGAATTCCTGGGCGCGCGGCGCTTTGGCTCACGGCCAATGGTTATTCAGTCGAACGGATTCTCGACCAGCACGTTGCCGTAGCGTTGGCCGGAATTCAGGTCTTCAGACAGAAGAACCCCGGCCTCGGAGACGTTGGCGGCATGAACGATGAGGGAATCCCAGAAGGAAATAAGGTATCTGCTCTCGTAGTCGAAAGCACCGACTATGGCTTCCGGGCCGTTGACGATGCACTCCCAGACCAGGTAGTCGTTGACGAGTTGGCGCGCTTCTGCGATGGGAAGAGGGGAGGCGACCTTGCGCGTTACGATGGTGTAAAGCTCCTGCAGCACCTGTGTACTGACCACACCGCAACCGGCGGCCCATAGCTCTTCCAAGCGTTGCTGAGCAACTTCGTGCTTCGTCCCTGCGGAGCGGTCGTGGGCGTAGACCAGGATGTTGGTGTCAACGAACGTCTTGGCGGCCATAGAGTTCGCCGCGATCCTCAAGGGGCGTCCAACTCAGGTCGTAACCGCGCTTCAGGCGTTTCAAGGCACGCCGGCGGGCGGCATCGAAGCGCAGGTCCGCCTTCAGCAGCAGTCGTAGCTGCTCCGCGACCAGGCGGCTCAACGAGGTGCCCCGCCGGGCAGCCAGCACCTTGGCTTCGTGGGCGAGTTCCTGGTCCACTCGAATCGTGATGTTCGTGTTCACCATGCTGTGCTGCACAGAAATTGTGCTGCACTATACTACGGCGCCATGTCGCCAACAAACGTTGCCTGCCCAGCCGCGAACCGCGTCGCATGGGCTGGCCCGGCCGCTCCGCGGCGCACGGACCCTGTCGTCACAGGGCACCCGGGAAATTGCCGCCGTCGATCAGGATGTTCTGGCCGTTGATGTACCCCGCCTGCCGGCTGCAGATAAAAGCGCACAGCGCGCCGAATTCCTCGGGTTTGCCAAGCCGCTGAAGTGGATTGTCGCCCAGCAGGCGAGCCGTGAAGGTCTGCGCATCGATGCCTTCATTCCGGGCGTTGGTCTCGATGTAGGCCCTCAGCGGCCCGGTCTCGAAGGTGCCGGGCAACAGGTTGTTGATCGTCACGTCCGCACCGCGTGGATAGCGGGCGACGCCGGCAACGAAACCGGTGAGCCCGCTCCTCGCGGCATTCGACAGGTCGAGATTGGCCATTGGCGCCCGCACCGACTGACTCGTGATGTTGACGATGCGGCCGAAACCGCGCTCGATCATCGCGTCGAGGGTAGCCTTGATCAATTCGATGGCCGTGAGCATGTTCGCTTCCACGGCGCCCAACCACTGCTGGTGGGACCAGTTGCGAAAATCGCCCATCGGCGGGCCGGGCGCATGGTTGATCAGGATGTCGGGCGCAGGACAGGCGGCAAGCGCGGCAGCCCGGCCGCCGGGCGTCGTGATGTCGCAAACCACCGTCGTCACCGAAGCGCCTGTCGCGGCCTGAATCTGCGCGCTGACCTCGCCTGCCCTGGCCTCGTCCGCCTCGGTTATGGCGACCTCGACGTGTTCCCCGGCCAGGGCCAGGGCCGCCGCCCGGCCCAGGTCGGTGCCGGCGGCGCATACGATCGCGGATTTTCCGCCGATGCCCAGATCCATGTTGCTTGCCCTCCCGTCGGCCCGAAGATCTGCGGGACGAGGCGGCGTTCGCCCCGCCGCCGTTGCCGCTTGTTCGTATATGCCTGCGCCTGGTGCGAGTCAACCTCGCATTGGAACATAATGGCTCGTGATGCGCCTTGTGAATGGCCACCGGTTCATTCAGCAACTTTCCCCGCAGATACGCATTGCCCGTGAACTCGCTGGCGCCCCGGAGGACGAAGATGAAGAATCCCGACTCACGTAGACGGGGAAGACGATGATCAACCAGGCCCTGGCGCCCTGTTTTGCCGATTGGACGGGTGTAACAGACGCATCAATGCAGTGCTGGCCACTACGCCGCCCGCGGCGAAACTCGCAAGGAACATGAAGTAATGCTGGTGTCCGAGAAGCCCCGGCGAGCGGTCGAGAAGCATTCCACCCAGATAAGCAACGAATATGTCAGGTGTGAACCCCACGACCGATACAATGCCGATTGTGGTGCCGGTAACGGCGGCCGGCACTTTGGCTTCCTCGAGCAAAGCGAAGTAAAGACCGCGCAATCCGTAGATTGCCGCCGCGCCGACCAGGATATTGCCGAACAGGATCCACAAAAAAGACGGAACCGGTGTGGTCAACGCAAAGAAGAGATGTGACGCCAGCAGCAGGACGAATGCTATTGCAGACATTCGAGATGCAAAGTACCGGTCTCCGAGCATACCAAACGCAAATGGAGCAAGAACACGCGTCCACGCAGCGAGCGTAACGAGTTCTGCCGCCCTGACCGCATCGACACCGTAACCCTGAACCGCGAACAGCGAATAGTTCTCGAATCCTTTGTAGCCGACGTACGCGCATAGAATGACGATCGCCTGCAACCAGACTGCCCGGATGCGCATGACGCGAAAAATGTGCGTCACCACGCCTTCGGTTTGTGGTTTCCATGCAGTGAGGCCGGGTTCGACGGGCGGGCGACCATCTTTGACCACGAACCAGACAAACGCACCGGTCGCTGCCGTCACGGCCGTGTAACCGTATATGACGACGCGAAGCGCTTCCTGCTTTTCCGTGAAGCTGGCCGCGGCATAGCCATCCGGAAATGCCAGCCCGAATGTCCAGACCGCGATCGATGTCGAAATTGCGCCAAGCAAGCCTCGCCCGCCATCGAGCAGGCCATAGGCGCGGCCCTGGGTGGTGCGGCCGCCCCATTCCCGCGTGGCACGAATGAGCGCAGCCCAGAACAGGAGAATGGTGGTCAGGCCGAAAAATCCCCACAGCGCGAGAGCGCCGCGAAAATCCGGAAACGTTGCCATGTACAAACCGCCGGCCGCAGTGGTCCACAGTGACGTCGCGAGCAGATTTCGAGCGGGAAATCGATCCGCCAGCGGCCCCCCGAGAAAATAGCCGAACAACGCCATGATTCCGTAGATTCCCTGGGCGGCGCCCAACTCCGTATTCGTCAGCTCGAATATTTCAAGAACCGTCGGCCGGAAAAAACGAGTCGGGTAATAGGGCAGAAGGAAAACGGCTTCACCGGCAACGATCAGTCCGAGCATGAACCAGAAACGGTGTACGGATTTCGATTTGTCAGGCACTTGTGTGCATCCAGGGTAGGTGCGCAACGATCGGTATCTTCTCATGACGCCCAGACAACAAAGATAGCGAGACCCGATACGGGCCGGCCGCATCGTGTGTACCAATGAGTTGCTTCACGACACCGATAGCGTTCTTGCGCCGACGGGCCGCTCTTGAGATGTTCAACGAAATAGTCCCACGTCCTCCTGGTTTCGGATTTCGGAAGCCGGTGTCCTGTATAAATTTAAGCATTGACAATTATCTAAATTTATATATCGTCCATTGCATACTTTCGCCGAAATCTGCCTGCCGCCATGGATCCGAGGTTTCTCCCGCACAACAGCCACCTGAACGATCCGCGACGATTTGTCGAAACCGATCCGCAACTGAGGCATCTGGCGGAATGCCCTTGTCAACATCGCTCATCCCTGCTGGACAGCCTGCCTACCTCTGCTCCCGGCATCTACAGCCTCGGTGGCGGTCGGCAGACGGGCAAGTCCACGCTTCTGAAGCAGTGGATGGCGGAGCTTCTCCGCAGCGGCGCGCCGCCTGAATCCATCGCCTACTTTTCCGGTGAATTGATCGACGATCACCACAGTCTTCTGCTGCACCTCGAAGAACAGCTTGCCGCGGCGCCCGACACCGGGCTGAACTATCTGATCGTCGACGAAGTCACCTACATTCGCGATTGGGACAAGGCGGTCAAGTATGCCGCCGACGCCGGATTGCTCGAGCGAACGGTGCTGATGATCACCGGCTCGGATCTCGGCTTCATTCAGGACGCCCGAATGCGGTTTCCCGGAAGGCGGGGCCGGGCGGACCTGGCCGATTTTCATCTCTATCCGCTGTCTTTCCGGGAATTTCTCACCCTTGAAGGCGGGATGAGCGGCTTGCACGGCCATCTCGACGATCCCTCATCCTTGTCGGACGACCTGCTCGAGTCCGTGTTCGCGGCGTTTTCCCGGTATCTCGCCCACGGGGGCTACCTCACGGCCATCAACGACATTGCGGCCTGCGGCGCGATACGCAGGAGTACGCTGGCCACCTATTCAGACTGGATACGTGGCGACGTGCTCAAGCGCGGCCGCCGGGAGCCGTACCTCCGGGAAGTGCTGGCCGCCATCGTCAAGCGTTACGCCACCCAGGTTACCTGGAACGCGCTGGCGCAGGATCTCTCCATCGACCACCCGAGAACCGTGGCGGATTACGTGGCGCTGCTGGAGCGCATGGACGCGGTTCACGTATTGCCGGCCCTGATCGAGGACAAGCTGGCGCCGGCCCCCAAGAAAGCCAGAAAGCTCCTGTTCAGCGATCCCTTTATCCTGCACGCCGTTCGCGCCTGGCTGACGCCGGAGGCCGACCCGTTCGAGCGGCAGATTCAGGCCGTGATCAAAGACCCGGTTTGGGAGTCGAAGATCGTGGAGGCCTGCGTTGCGAGCCACTTGCATCGGTTCTATCCGACCTACTACATCAAGGCTCAAGGGGAGGTAGACGTGGCGTACGTGCGCGACAGTCGATTCTGGCCCGTCGAAATCAAATGGACCAGCCAACTGCGGCCCAAGGCGCTGAAACAGATTGCCCGCTACGACAATGGCGAAATCTGGAGCAAGAGCCGCAGAACCGGTGATATCAACGGCGTGCGGGTGTTGCCGTTGCCGATTCAGTTGTTGCGCGTGGCGGGTTGATTTGCTGCCGTCGCCTCAGTGCTGGCGGTACGCGTTGTGAATGATCACCGGTTCGTTCAGCAATTGCCCCCGCAGATAGGCGTTGTCCGTGGTCGCGGTGGATTCCATCTGGTGAATCCCATGCACGACATCCATGCCCGACGTTACCCGGCCGAAGGCGGCGAATCCCTGGCCGTCTTCGTTACGCGTGCCGCCGAAGTCCAGGCTCGGCTGGTCGCCGATGGTGATGAAGAAGGTACCGCCGCCAGCGCTGCCGGGGTCCGTCCTGGCGAGGGAGAGGGTGCCGTCGAGGTGGCGGATGCCGGTGTCTTCGGTGGTCTCGTGGGAAACTGGAGGCAAGGCCTTCGCGGGATCGGTCAGGCCGCCCTGAATCACCTCGATGACCGGTGAGCCGTTGTCGTTGTTCCTGCGCACCACGCGGTAGAAGGCGCCGCCGTCGAACAGGCCCTGCTCTAGGTGGTCGAGGAAACTGCCGGCCGAGGCGGGTGCGGCCTCGGGATAGACGGCCAGTTCGATGTTGCCCGCATCCGTTTCCAGCGTGACCGCCACCGCAGGGCCCCAATCGCCGTCCGCCGGCTCCGCGGCCAGCGGCGTCTCGGGTTGAGCCACGGCGGCCATCTGTACCGCCTTGGCCCTTTCCAGCAGATAGTCGCCGGACGATCTGGCGCTGAACCCGGGCGGCGGTTCCATGCCGGCGAGATGGCGCACGAAATGGTCCCACATGCGCACCATCCCGTAGCCCGGCAGGGAATGCCCCGCCTGGGGCAGCAGCACCAGGTCGAAAACCTTGTTGGCGTCCATCAGCGCCTGGGTGAGCTGGAACAGGCCGCCCGGGTGTACGCCGTAGTCCAGCATGCCGTGGATGAACAGCAGCTTGCCCTCCAGGTTCGCGGCATGGGTGAGGTTCGCCTGCTCGAGGTAGTTGCCGCCCGCGGGCAGGCCCTGGTAGCGCTCGCCCCAACTGTGCCAGAACAGCCGCTGGTCGTGGTTGCCGGCGATGGATACGCCCACCTTGAAGAAATCGGGAAACTTCAGCATCGCCCGCGCCGCCATGTAGCCGCCGCCGGAGACGCCGGTGATGCCGACGCGTTCCGGGTCCAGGTACGGGTGCCGCTCGGCAAGCTGCCTGATGCCGGCGATGTGGTCTTCCAGGTTGCTCGCGGTCTGCAGCCGGCCGTAGGACGCCTCGTGAAAGGCGCGCGAGCGTTCCGTGGTGCCGCGGCCGTCCATGATGACCACGACGAAACCCAGTTCCGCCAGGGAAGCGGCCTCGGCGAGGCTCAGGGAGGACGTGGTGCCGAAACCCGACTTGGGAACGTTGCTGACCTGGGGCCCGCCGTAGATGTAATCGATCACCGGGTAGTTCCGCCGGTCATCGAAATCGCGGGGTTTCAGCATCAGGCCGCGAATCTCCGTTTCGCCGTCGGCGGCGGTGACGGTGAAGGGTTCCGGCCAGCGCTGCCCATCGGGCAGGGCATGCGGCGTACCCTCTTCCAGGAGCATGCGTTCTTCCCCGTCTGCGGAGACGAGCACGGTAACGTTCGGCCGGTCCGGGCGCTGGCGGGTCTCGACGTAAAAGGAGGCGCCGGGCGACAGCCCGGAAACCCGGCCGGGGTCCATGCCCTGGGCGCTCAGGATCAGCACCGTGAAATCGCCCGGCGAGAACACCAGGCGGTCGTCGTCGCCGGAACTCAGCAGGGTGAGCCGGGCCGTGTCCAGGTTGACGCGGGCGACTTCGCGAAAGTAGGGATTGGCATCGGGCCTGCGTCCGCCGATGCCGAGAAAGAGCTCACGGCCGTCCCGGTCGATGCCGAGCACGTCGCGCACGAGCCAGTTGCCGGTTGTGAGCGCCCGTTTCTCTTCGCCTGTTCCGGCGTCGTGCAGGTACAGGTGCCCCCAGCCGGACTTTTCCGAATACCAGGCGAACTCATTGCTTTCCGGCAAGGGCACGATGAACGTCGGCATGTAGACGTTGGAGCCGAGTTCCAGGTAGGTGTCCGTGGTCTCCCGGAACACCACCCGGGCATGCCCGGATACGCGTGCCGCGGTCACCACCCGGGCCTCCCGCTCGCCGCGCAGAATGTCCACGAAGAAAACCGCCCGCGAGTCCGCGGACCACCAGGCCCGGTTGCCGCCAAAGGGGGTGTCGTTCATGCGCACGGCGGCCAGGCCGGGGTAATGGATGGGTGTCTGCTTTCCGGTTTCAGTGTCGATGACGGTCATGCGGAAGCGGGTGACGTGCTCATCGCCCGGCAGCGCCTGGCGGTAGTCGATGACCTTGGGCCGAATGCTGCCGTCGGCGGGGGCGAAGTCGATCACCGGCAGCGATTTCACCTGCCGGTCGTCGGTCTGCGCGGTGAACAGGTAGCGCGAGTCCGGTGACCAGACAGCTTCGGGCTTGATCGCCGGCCGGCCCGTGGCGTCGGGACTGGCCGCATAGGCGTAGTAGCGTTCGCCATCGGTGGTGAGCGGTTTCTCCGCACCCGATGCGAGGATCTTCAGCCAGAGATTGTGATCCTTCGAATAGACCGCCTGGGAGCCGTCGGGGGAAACCAGCAGAGTCGGATCGTTTGGATTTGCCTTCAGTTCTTCAAGCTCGCCCTCTTCGAGTTTCCAGAATCGGCCGAAGGCCGAGAAGGTTACGGCGGTAGCGTCGATTTCGACGCCGACGATCGGTAGCGCAAAGGGATCCGCCTCCTGGCCGGTTGCGTCCGTAAGGGATGCCGCGAGGGCGCTGTGGTCGAAAGCAGGTCGTTTGTTGCGATGGTTTGCGTCCACCAGGGTGTATTCCCCGCCCTCGGGTGTCTGGCGCTCGTACCAGAATCTCGATTCGTCGATCCATCGGGGATGGACGGTCTGGTTGAGAATCCACCTGTCTTCGGTGTGTGCCTGGACCGCCGCCGCCCGTTCGTACTCCGGTGACAGTGGATGAAGTTTGGCCGCTTCGTCCTGTGCAAGGCAGATGCCCGTGGCCCCGAGCAGAAGCATGGCGCCGAACACGCGGGAGCGTAATGACGGCTTCGTTAAGCGGCGGCGGTACGGATTGGGCCAGCGGCCGGGAGCAGCCGGTTCGAATCGAGGCAAGGCGTGTGCGCGGGTCGCGTTCAACAGAACGGACGCCAACGCGGTTTTCGCGAACACTGGCATCTTTCAGCTTCCCTGGTCAGACCGAATCTATGACGCGCCCCCGCTCGATACCCTCAAAACGAAAACGGAGGTCCGGGGTATTGCCAACAGGGCCTCTTTCAATGGGTCGGGTTAGTATCCGACAGGCCGGCTGTCGTTCTCGGGCGTCAGTGCCCATACCATGGATACGCCGCCGGTGCGCTTGCCGGTTTCGGGATCGATCATGGCCCCGGACCAGCCGCCCTGCAGCAGGTCGTCTTCGTAGAGGTTGGCACCCAGGGCGTTGGCGGCGGCCACCACCTCGGGATCGAATTCGCCCTCGACGATGCTGGTCCGCTCGGTTAGGCCGGTCGACGTGAATTCCGGGGAGCCGAAGGCCGGGGCGCCCGCGGCTTCGTCGGGGCTGTAGCCGAAATCCAGGATGGAGTGCAGCATCTGGATGGTCTTCTGGTGCAGGCCCTTGCCGAGCCGCCCTTGCAGCGACATGTCCACGCCCTGTACTTCGTCGGCGAGATGCGGGAACAGGTAGCCGGCCATGGACAATCGTGTGAGCTGCGTCAGCCAGAACAGGGCTTCGGGCGATTCCGTGTAGTGCCCCATCGACTTGATGTCGGCGGCCTCCAGGATATTCAGGGCCTCGGTGGTGTTGACGCCTCCGGTGGCCGGAAGCCCGTGGGAGAATACCTGGTGTCCGGCATAGTCCGCCACGACCGGGTCGCTCCAGATGACATCGTAGGCGGCAAGGTCTTCCATGGTCATCCGGCCGCCTTCCTCCTGCACCGCGGCGACCAGTTTTTCCGCCCACTCGCCGCTGTACAGGTAATCCACGTTGCCGTCAGCGGCCACCCGGCGCAGCGTCGCCGCCAGCGCCGGCTGCCGGAAATTGTCGCCGAGTTCGTGAGGGGCGCCGTCTTCCCGGAAGAAGATCGCCCGGGTCTCGGGGCGGCGGGAGAGGACGTTGGACCGGAAGGCCACGTTCTGCACCAAGCCCGCATTGAACGGCATGCCTTCCTCCGCGATACGGATGGAAGCGTCGAACAGGTCTGCGAAGGGCACCTTGCCGAAGCGCGCATGCCCCGCCTCCACGCCTTTCATGAAGCCGGGCACCAGGGTGGCGCGGCCCGACGGGCGAATCTCGGTTGACATGAAATCGCCCATGTCCAATCCAGGGATGGTCATGGGGTCGTCCTCGCCCGCCACCGTGTTGTAGGAGGCTTTCATTCGGCGGAACTGTTCTCCTCGAGCCGGCTCGATGTTGTCTCTGCGGCGGCCGGCTCCTGTGCGGTCTGGCGGCTTTTGCCAGGCGCCTCGCCGGGACGCGCACAGGCGGCGAGCAACGCCGCGCATATCAATCCCGCAAGCGTCAGTCTTGCAATGTCGTTCATCTCACCGCACATTCCCTGCCCGTATGTCCGAAGATATTAGCTCAGCGAAGGGCAAACCGGTGATCGGCGTTAGCTGCATGCGCCGCGAGATGGGACTGATGTCGAGCGGCATGGAAATCTGTTTTCTCGACTACATCCTGTGAACGACGGGTTGACATCTTGATGCCTTAGATAAGTCGCACTATGATGCTTCAATGCGCACGACACTCACCATCGACGACGACCTTCTGGCAGCGCTGAAAAAAATTGCCCACGACAGCGGCAAGCCCTTCAAGTACGTCGTCAACGCAGCGTTGCGCAATGGCCTCGCCACCGGTGCGAAGCCGCTCGAACCCAGGCCCCGCTACCGCGTCGCCTCGGCGCCCCGCGGATTCATGCCGGGGCTGGACCCCTTGAAGCTCAACCAGCTGGTCGACGAACTGCAAACCGAGGCGTTTCTGGAGAGTCGCCACCAACCGGCGGAGTGAGTTGATACTCCCGGACATCAATCTCCTCGTCTACGCCTACAACGAGGACGCGCCGCACCACGCCAGGGCGAAAGACTGGTGGGAGGACTGCCTGTCCGGTACGGAGCCCGTGGCGCTGGCCTGGGCCGTGGTACTGGGCTTCGTCAGGCTGATGTCGAACCGCAGGGTTCTGGTGCAGCCCATGAGCGCGCCGGAGGCCATCGGCCATTGTCGCTCATGGCTTGAGCAGCCACACACCCGTGTCGTCCAGCCGGGCCCTGCGCACATGGAACTGCTGGCCGGCCTGCTCGTTTCGCACGTCAGTTCCAACCTGGTCACGGATGCGCACCTGGCGGCGCTGGCCATCGAGCACCAGGCCCGATTGCACTCGAACGACAGCGACTTCGCCCGCTTTTCGGGCCTCGCCTGGCACAACCCGGTGGCCTGACCCGGTTGAGCGGAACCGGGTGCTGCACCGGCGCGCTACTGGTGCCCCGCTTTCGATTGCGCCATCGCGTAGTCTCCGGCCCGGTCGATGAACGGCATCAGCAGCAGGCGGCGCACACCCAGCCGTGCGGGTTCCCGAAATTGCTCCAGCCCGATGGTCATTTCCGTGTGCCCTGCGGCGGGCCGGGCGCGATAGGTGCCGAACAGCCGGTCCCACCAGGGAAAGTTGAATCCGAAATTTCTGTTCGTCTCCGCCCTGTGGATGGAGTGATGGACGCGGTGCATGTCCGGTGTTACCAGGAACAGGCGCAGTACCCGGTCGGCGGTGCCGGGCAGCCGCACGTTCCCATGGTTGAACAGCGACGTGCCGTTCAACAGCACTTCGAACAGGATGACAGCCTCGGGCGACGCCCCAAGCGCCAGCACCGCCGTCATCTTGACGCCCAGCGAGATGAGGATTTCGATGGGATGAAAGCGAACGCCCGTCGTCGTGTCGAAGTCGGGGTCGCTGTGGTGCACCATGTGGCAACGCCAGAGTGGCGGGAAGGCGTGAAACAGCACGTGCTGGCCGTAGATCAGGCAATCGAGCGCCAGCACCGCGATGGGGACGGCCAGCCATGCGGGGATTGACCATGCATTGAGCAATCCCCAGCCATGGGTTGATGTAATTTCCGCCGTACCCACCGCCAGCATCGGGATGACGAATCTCGAGAGACCGGTATTGATGGCGACCATCGACAGGTTGGTGGCCCAACGGCCGCGCCGGGCCAGGGAACGTCGACGCCGCGGGAACGCGACTTCCCAGAGCATCATGGCAATGAGAACCGACAGGAAAGCCCCGAACCGGATTTCCGGTTCATGGACGGCCAGCCATTCCTGCATTGGCGCCACTCCAGGCTGCGGCACCGCTAAAGGTACATTGCCGGATGGCCCGCGGCGAGATGAATCGTGGCCCTTGCGCGGCTAGGGAATCGAGGGGTTGACGCGATCAGTTCAGCAGCCGCCCGCTGCCCGTGGCGCCTTGTGATCGTAATCCGGGCCCGGCAGACTGGCGCCTTCGAGTTCCCCCGGATCGAGCCGCTGGCGGTGCGCTACGAACTCGGGCAACACTCGATTGATCAGGGCACGCTTGGTCTTGATACGGCTTAAGCGCCAACGGCCGCAACCGTTCGGCCGCTTCACTGACCCTCCTGGCGCCTGCCGGTGAATCCTTCGAACATACCCTCGATACGCGCCATGCGCTCCCGTAGCGACGCGATATCTCGGTGCAGAACCCAGTGTGACCCCAGAATCGTCGCCACCACAATTGCAACCTCGATCCAACTGCTCTCAATCATGCCGGCTCCTTGACTGCATGGGAATCGTGAGCGGCATTATCGCGCAATCGGACAGTTGGCGCGCAAAGAAATTGACTCCTCCGGATGTGAGCCATCGTTCACTCACGCCCGATTCAAACCTGGCCTTGCCGTCTTTCCTGGCGCGCCCTGGGACTGCCTCGCCAGGAGTCCCGCATCCCAGGCGGCCTTGGGGCGGCCCGGCCAGCCTGGCCGCACATTCCGCCGCGCTATTCGGCGGGCGGCAAAAACGTTGCCGGATCGAATACGACACCGCTTTTGATGACCTGGCCGATCGCCTGCAGATTGCCGATGTCGGCAAGCGGGTCGGCTTCGATCACCAACAGATCCGCCTGCTTGCCGGGTTCGATGGAGCCGACGCGGTCCGCCTGTCCGGCGACCATGGCGGCATGCAGCGTGGCGGCGACGATGAGTTCGGCCGGCGGCACTCCCGCTTCGCCCAGGAGCTTCAATTCGTAGTGCAGGGAAGGGCCGTGCAGCAGACCCAGGTTGCCGGTATCGGAGCCCGCCGCGAGCGGTACTCCGGCATCGAGGAGCCGTTTCGTGTTCCCGGCCGCAACGGCCATGACGCCTCCGTACATCTCCATGACTTCAGGAGGCGGCGCCGGCAGTTCGCCGACTTCGTGCCAGGAAGCGATCACCTGGGGGTCGCCGCACTGCTCTTCGATTGGCAGGAGGTCGAAGCTCCGGTCGTAGACATCGACGAAATTCCGGCGCCATACCGCGAGCGTCGGCACCACCACGACTCCGCTCGATTTCGCGAGCTCCAGAAAAGCTGCATCGAGCGAAGCGTCCAGCGGCAGGTGCTGCAGGCTGTCGACGCCCAGTTCGACCAGGGTTCGCGCCGGCTCCAGTTCCGTGACGTGGGTGGTGACCTTGAATCCGTGTACCGCGGACTCGGCGACGATTGCCTCGTGCATGGCGGCATAGTCCTTTTCTTGGTCTGCGAAAGGTCCACCGAGATAGCCGGTCTTGACCAGGTCGGCTTCCCATTGGGCGCCCTGCCGGATCGTCTCCGCGGCACTGCCCGGGTCGGTGACCGAGCGCACCGACACATCGCCGTCGAACGGCGGAAAGAGAGTCGCCGCGGGCACCAGGGTAACCGGGCCGTGGGCGACATAGACATCGGGCGCGTCGTGGCGCGCCCTCGCCTGCTCGCGCACCTCGTACTCGAACCGCGGGCCGCCGACGGACACCGCGCCGGTCACCCCGGCACACAGGTACGACTTGAGCGTGACCGGCACCCGCTGCTGCATCCAGGCCACTTCCTCGTCGTAGGGCACCAGGTGGGTCAGGTCGATCTGCCCCGGCTTGGTATAGATGCGCCCGGACTCCATGAAGTGGACATGGGCATCGATCAGCCCGGGGACAAGCCACTTTCCGCCGATTTCGACAACGCGGGTACCCTCCGGCAACGCCACTTCCCCGCGGGCGCCGACGGAAGCGATTTCCGATCCGTCGATGAGCACCACGGCATCGGCGAGGGGCGCGGCGCCGGTGCCGTCGATCAGGATCCCGCCGACCAGGGCGGTGACAGGCGCGTCGCCGGCCGCATTGCTTGCGGCGGCGGTCGTGGGGCTTTCCACAGCGTAACCGGAGGACGCGCCTGCCGGGGTTTCGGAGGGCGGATCGGCCGGGTTGCCTGCGGGTTCGCAGCCGGTCAACGCCAGACACAATGCTGACAGGAATGGAACCGGATTGAATTTCTCCGTTTCTGGCATGTCCCTGCGGCTCCCCGGGCAACGGGCGAAATCGATCCCGGACTCCTGCGTTCACGTAGCGCATGAGACGCGCGGCCCTCCTCCTTTCCCCAAGACTGCGGTCTGCCGTGGCATATTGCGTCGAATCTGAAATGCGCCCCCGGTAACAAGATGGAGGAATTCATGACTCTGTACGTACTGGCCAACTGTGAACTGTTCGACGGCGTGAGCGAGGCCGTGCAGGGCGGCATGCACGTCGCCGTGGAGGGCGACCGCATTCGCGAAGTCTCCGACAGGCCCATTGCGCTGGATGCAGCAAGGGTCATCGACTGCGGCGGCCGGTTCCTGATGCCGGGGCTGCTCGACCTGCACTTCCACGCCTACTCGCCCACCTTCGACATGCAGGCGCTCGACCGCATGCCCAAGCCGCTGCTCGTCAGTTATGCCATCAAGCATCTCGAAGACGCTGTGCAACGTGGCTTCACCACGGTGCGCGACCCGGGAGGCGGCGATGTGGGGCTGTCGCTGGCCGTGGAGCAGGGCCTGGTGCGCGGTCCCAGGTTTCTCTACGGCGGCAAGGCGCTTTCCCAGACCGGCGGGCACGGCGACATGCGCCCGGGCGTGCAGGAGGAACCCTGCAACTGCGCCTATTCCGGCGTGATCTGCCAGGTGGTGGACGGGGTGGACGAGGTGCGCAAGGTGGCGCGCGACGAACTGCGCAAGGGCGCCGACCACGTCAAGGTGTTCATCTCCGGCGGCGTGGCCTCGCCGAGCGACCCCATCTGGATGCCCCAGTTCACCAACGGCGAACTGCGCGCCGCCGTCGAGGAGGCCGCCACCCGGCGCAAGTACGTGATCGCCCACTGCCACACCGACGACGGCGCCCGACGCTGCGTGGAGACGGGTATCCGGTCCATCGACCACGCGAGCCACGTCACCGACGAGACCGCCCGCCTGATCGCGGAGGCCGGCGCCTACACGGTGCCGACTCTTGCGGTGGTGCACGAGATCCTGGAAAGCGGGGCGCAGGCCGGCATGCCCCAGGAGAGCATCGACAAGGTGGGCGGCATGCTCGATACGGTCCTCGAATCCATCGAGGCCTGCCGCCGCGCCGGCGTGAAGATCGGCATGGGCACGGACCTGTTCGGCACCGAGTTCCACGACATGCAGGCCAGCGAGATGCGCTTCCGCTCCGCCGTCGACAAGCCTATCGACATCCTGCGCTCGGCCACCTCGGTGAACGCCGAGATCGCCCAGCGCGGCGATGACCTCGGTCGTGTGGCGCCCGGGTATTTCGCCGATCTGCTGGTCCTGAACCGGAATCCGCTGGACGACGTCAGCATCTTCGAGCGCTACCGCCAGGAGATGCCCATGGTCATGAAGGGCGGCGCCTTTATCCGTAACGACCTCACCTGATTGCAGCCGGTGCAGACGCGTCGCGCGCCCATCCGACCTCGATGCGCAGGCTGCGGCCCCCGCCCGCCATTGGCGTTAGAATTCCCCGTTTGCCGGAGTGCAGCCGACGATGGGTTTTTCCGACACCGACGAGCATCGCCTGATTCGCGACAGCGTGCGCAAGGTCTGCGCGGACTTTCCTGACGAGTTCTGGGCGGAGAAGGAGGAGGCCCAGGCCACCTCTTCCCTGTCGTGATGGTAGTGGCGCCTTGAGGTTTCTTGCGACTTGCGGTTGCGCATTGATGGCCGTGAGCGCGTTTGCCCACGAATCCGATTCACAAAGCCCGCCTTTGCCGGAACAGGTCACGCTCATACACGCCGGCACCCTCCTCATTAACGCCGCCGCTCCGCCAAGGACACGGCAGACGCTCCGTATCGAAGGGACCCGAATCAAATCCGTCAGCGATGGGATTCTAGCGCCGGAGGAACTGGGCCTCGCCCCGGAAAACACCGAGACGATCGAGCTGCTCGACCGCTTCGTCATGCCGGGGCTGATCGATGCGCACGTGCATCTCACGCTCAGTCCCGAACGGGAGGCGAACCGATTCGAGACGACCGGCGAGGAGATGCTGATCGAGGGAATCGTCAACGCAGGCCGTACCTTGCGGGCGGGATTCACCACGGTCCGCGACCTCGGCGCCCGGCCGTACTCCTGGCCGATCATCGTGCTCAGGGATGCCATTGCCGAGGGCCGCATCGACGGGCCCCGCATGCTTGTCGCCGGCGGCTCGATTTCCGCGACCGGCGGCCATGCCGACATCCTTGGCCGTCCGGAAAAGATCGCTTCCAGGCTCGATACCCCGGGCGTCTGCGACGGTGTCGCAGCCTGTCGAAAAGCCGTGCGCGGACAGTTCCGGCAAGGGGCGGACCTGGTCAAGATCAACGCCACCGGGGGCGGCGGCGAGCGCAACGGCGGCAAGGACGATCCGCCCGCCTTCCTGAGCGACGAACTCTTGGCGCTGGTCGAAACCGCACGGAGCCTACGGCTGAAGGTAGCCGCGCACGCCCACGGCACGGCGGGAATCAATGCCGCCCTGGAGGCGGGCGCCGACTCGATCGAACACGGCTCCTTTCTGGACGAGGCGTCGATAGCGCTGTTCCTGGACCGGGGCGCATTCCTTGTGCCCACCCTTTCGGTGCAGGATGTCATCGCGAAGGAGGTCGGAGGCGCCGAAGGCCCGATGCGGTCGCGGATGCGGGACTTTCTCCGGCACCACCCGGAAAACGTCGGCAGCGCTTACCGGGCCGGTGTCAGGATCGCCCTGGGAACGGATGCCGGCGTGGTACCCCACGGGCAGAACGCACGTGAACTCGAATGGCTGGTGAAGGTGGGCATGACCAACGCCGACGCAATTCGCGCGGCCACTACGGAAGCCGCGGAGTTGCTGGGCCTTGCAGACGACGCCGGTTCTCTCGAGCCCGGCCGGCTGGCGGACGTGATCGCGGTGCGGGGCGATCCGCTTGCGGACATCGGCGCACTTCGAGAGGTTACGTTCGTCATGAAGGCAGGGCGGGTTCAACGGTAGATTTGCATGGGTGAGCCCGGCGGCGGAATTCCAAAAAGCGGGCTGGCGTAAACCGATGAAGGTCGTCGTCGTCGGAGCGGGCATCGGTGGCAGCGCGCTGGCGCTTGCGCTGGCCAGGCTCGGCGTCGACTACGTGCTCCTCGAGCAGGCGCCGGCTTTCACCGAAGTTGGCGCCGGGATCCAGCTCAGCCCGAACGGAGTGCGCGTGCTGGAGTGCCTGGGCCTTGGCGATGAGCTTGTCGGGTTCTGCACGGAACCGGACTTTCACAAGTACAGCCTGTGGGACACGGGTGAGACCATACTGCGCACGCCCCTCAAGCCGCGCGTTCGGCGGGAGTACGGATTTGCCTACTACCACGCCCACCGCGCCGACCTGATCGCGGCGCTCACCCGGGCCCTGGATCCGCTGCGACTGCGGTTGAATGCCAGGATAGTTGCGGTCGGGCAGGACGGCTCGGGGGCCTGGGCGGAGTCCGAGTCCGGCGAGCGGATAGCCGGCGACCTGCTGATCGGCGCCGACGGCATTCATTCCGTGGTGCGCGAACAGGTCTTTTCGCCGGACCCGCCCCGCGCCTCCGGCTACGTGACCTGGCGGGGTGTGGTGAGCAGGCGGAAGATCGGCGATCTCGGCATCGAGGTGTCGGCGCACGTCGACATGGGCCCGCGCCTCTCCTTCGTCTACTACTACGTCTCCGGCGGCAGCCGCCTGAACTGGCTGGCGCTCGGCCAGACCGACGACCCGAAGCGGGAGTCCTGGTCGCAGACGGCGCGCTTCGACGAGGTCATCGCCGCTTTCGATGGTTGGTACGACCGGCCGAGGCGCGTGATCGAAGCGACGGACGAGACGTTCGTCACCGCGCTTTACGATCGCAATCCGCTGCGCGCATGGGTGCGGGGCCGCATCGCGCTGATGGGCGATGCGGCCCATGCCATGCTGCCCTATCACGCCCAGGGAGCGGTGCAGTCCCTGGAAGACGCCTGGGTGCTCGCGCGCCTGCTCGGTGCGTCGGACGGTGACGTGGCGGCGGACCTCTTGCGCTACCAGTCGTTGCGCATGGGCCGGGCGAACCTGATCGTGCAGCAGTCGCGCAATGCGGAGGGCTGGTACCACCTCGACGATCCGGGCGAAATGGCCGCCCGCAACGAGCGGTTCCGGCGCAACAACGAGAAACTGGACGGCGGTTTCTCGCCGCAACAGCACTGGTTGTACAGCTACGATGCGGACGCGGCGGCCCTGGGCACGGACGACGAATGGCGCGCGCTGCGACCGTGGTCGTGAGGCTCAGCCGAGTTCTACGACGGCAGGAAGTTCGATTCGTTCCGGACCCGTGTCGGTTTCGTCGCTACCGCACCAAATGATCGATGACTGGGCCCAGCCCCCCGGAAAACGTGATCCTGCACGGCTCCAGCATGTCCTGCTTTACCGGGAAAATGGAGAACTACTTCCGGGTGCGCGGGATTCCCTACGAGATTCGCAGCATGCGGCAGCCCGCAGACAAAAGGCGGTTCGAAAGGGAAGTGGGCCCGATGCTCGTCGTCGGCCGGCGCGTACCGTCGGTCAGGTGCTGCGAACGAGATCGACGATGGCTTTCGACACCTGATCCGGACAGCTCTCCTGCACGAAGTGCCCACCGCCCTCAATGGTGGTGTGGGGCAGCCCCTGCGCCCCCGGCACCCGTTCCTTGAACTGGGCCTCCCCACCCCTCGTGACCGGGTCATTGTCCGCAAACGCGCACAGGAAGGGCTTGTCGAAACCGGAGAAGAACGCCCAGGCCTTGCGCTGGGCCTCCAACGAGGGGTCCGTTGGGAGGGTAGGCACCTGGCTCGGCATGGCCCGCGGCCCCATCTTGTAGCTGGGATCCGGGAAAGGCGCGTCGTAGGCCCTCGCCAGATCCGATGGGAAGGGCGACCGCAGCCCCAAGTTGTGCAGCAGGAACCGCGCCGCCCGTGAAAGATTGGACCGCCTTTCCATCATCATCGACATCATGAAGCCGATGGGCATGTCCTCCGTCTCCCAACAGAACTTCTGCCAGTAGGCGAATTGGGTCGCCGGGTTTCCGGGCATCTCACTCAACGCCTTCTGCATCTGAACCAAGGTCGGCGTGGGCGCATCGGCGCGGAACTTCTCCACCTCCTTGACCACGTCGTCAGGCAGGTGCGGGTTGTAGGGCAAACCGGTATTGGAGATCACGACGCGATCGAATCGGTCCGCGTGGTCCACCACGAGGCGCAGCCCGATGAGCCCGCCCCAGTCCTGGCCAAAGAAAGTGATGCCGGAGAAGTCGTTCTGCTCGAGCCAACGCCCCATCCACTCGACCTGCCGCTGGTAGCTGTAGTCCTCCCGGGCGGCCGGCTTGTCGGACTTGCCGTAGCCGGGCAGGTCCGGCGCGATCACCCGCATTCCCTCCCGGACCAGCAACGGGATCATCTTTCGGTAAAGGTAGCTCCAGACCGGCTGCCCATGCATGCACAGCACCAGCGGGCCATCCTTGGGGCCGTCGTCCACGTGGTGAATGCGCAAGTCGCTGCCGTCGTCAGTGCGAACCGCCGTGTAGTTGGGTTCGAATGGGTAGTCCGCCAGATTCGCGAAACGTGACTCGGGGGTTCTCAGTATTTTCATAAAGGCTCATTTCCGATGGCGATACTCACTGCCAAGCATTGTAGCGAGCGCTGTAACATGGAGCGAAAGCGGTTTCGTTCACCTTCTTTCCCCTACGGTTGGTCTCGATGGGCAGGCGCCTGCCCGGGCCGGTGCGGGCGGTCTTCGTCTGCTGGTGTTTGTCGGAAGCGGCCATCGCCACGCCATCGACGAAGATGCCGGTCGTCCCCCAGAGCCATGCAGGCGATGCGGATGAGCCCGAACAGCGCTTCCTCGACTTCCTCTGGATAGGTTTTCTCAGCACCGGAGTTAATGCAGTTGTTGACCCGGCCCAACAGGGTAATGCTGCCGTCCCTCTCGACTCGACACCAGTCACCGGCTATGGAGTATCTGGCACCGTTGATAGTCGGGAAGGCCTTTGCCGTGTTTTCATTGCACCGGCCAATTCACTGTACAGATTGTGGGGCGAACAGCGGAGCGTCTCGCTGCCCTTTGACGAAGCGGTCCAAAGCATCGCTGCGATCAACAATGCGACTGGGGGAGAGACGCGAGCGGCGTGATTTTACACGTCCGGGGACATGCCGGCATCGCCGCCTCCGTCACCGTATTCGTCGCCAGTGCTGAACGCCGTCCGTTTCGAGGCGGGCCGGGCCGCCGCTGAAGAGGCCGGGCGGCGCCATCCAGTAACGGATCGAGCCCGGGCCGCCGCCCGGCGGGACGAGGTCGTAGACGTTCGTCGACTCCCAGATCCGGTGGCCGCGGATGAGGTGAGTACCGAGTCCGGTGACGGTCAGGCGTTCCGGCGCGCTTTCGCTGCAATCGAACCGGGGACCGCACCGCCAGGCGACGAGGTTTCGGGACTTGCCTTCGGGCAGCAGGCCGACAGCGGCATCGAGGATCAGGATGTCGGCGGCCGTCCCGGTCAGTACGGCTGCGGCGTCGCCGGGAAGCGCTTCGCCGGCCGCCTCGGAGCCGACGGTCAGGCGCCAGCCCCGGTCGCCCGACTCGGCCCGAAGCACGCTCGATCCGTCCTCTTCCACCGTGAAAACCCCGACTGTGGACGATATCCGGAACGTTCGCCAGTCGGCGTCGTCCCGAATAGCGGCGGTCACCACCGTCCCGTCGCCGGACCGGCTTGACGCGATGCTCGCCGCGCCGCCGGCGTCGCTGAGGAAGTCGGAGCGTGCGCCCGCTCCCGGAGGCATCGGCGGCGCCGCGGCGAATTCGGCCTCTACCGCCTCGGTCTTCGCGGCGAGTTCCTCGAGCACGCCGTCGAGTTCCGCCCGCGTGTACCACAGGCCCGCCCGCATCACGCCCCGGGGAAACCGCAGCGCCTCCAGGTCTTCCAGCGGATTGCCGTCAACGAGAATCAGGTCCGCTGCCGCACCCTCCCTGATTTCTCCGAACCGGCCGGGTTCACCCAGATAGTTCGCCGCCTCCAGCGTCGCCGAGCGCAGCACGTCCGCGCGCGTCAAGCCGGCATCGACCAGGGATTGCATCTCGTCGACGACGACGAAACCCGAGAGCATGGAATCGTCGGTACCGACCAGCACCTTCGCGCCCTGCCGGCGCAGGTCGCGCAGCACGCGGGCGCGCACCGCGTAGAGGATGTCCTCGCCGGCCTTCACGTCCGGCGGCGCGGCGGCGAAATCCGTGCTTTCAAGCAGCGCGACAAGTTGCCGGTCGACCGGCGTCAGGTAGCGGACGGCATCCGGGTGCCTGCGCCGGGACAGGCTGGTGAAGTTCTTCATGACATCGATGGTCGGCACGAACCAGAAGTCGCGTTCCCTGAGTTCCGCCGCCACGCGCGCCACTTTTTCCGGGTCGACGAGATCGTCCGGGTCGATCTCACCGCGCCCGATCTTCCCCACGAACGCCGCGGCACGCTCGTCGTAGGCCGCGAGGTCCGGATTCGGCCAGCTTTCGTCGGCGAACACCGAAGACAGCATGCCGATCATGTGCTCCGCGGTGCGCATTCCCGAGCGCACGGCGTGCATGAAGGGCACCGCCTGCGGCACGTGGCCCGATGCCTCGATGCCGTGTTCCGCCGCCGCGGCCAGCATGGCGTCGAACACCTCGGGCGTCAGGCGCGAGTAGACCTTGACGAAGTCGTATCCGTCGGCGGCCTGCTGTGCGACCAGTGCAGCGGCCGCCCCGGTGTCGGAGACTTCCGTCGACCCCGCCCAGATTTTCGGTGCGCCGTCGAGCAGTTGGCCGGCGGTCACCAGCCGGGGGCCCGGAACGCGGCCGTCCTCGACGGCCTGCCGCAGCGCCAGTGCTTCGGGATCTCCCCACATGTTACGAATCGTGGTGATGCCGTTGGCGAGGTACAGGATCAGGGTGTGCTCGTTGAAAACATGCGCGTGCATGTCGGCCAGGCCGGGCGCGAGGAACCGCCCGGTGCCGTCGATGACCGGGACGTCCTCGGACAGCGCGAGTTCGGCGCTCGGGCCGATCCGGACAATCCATCCGTTGTCCACGACGACCGTCCAGTCGTTCCTGACCTCGCCCGCCGCGACATCGATGACGTGGGCGCCGACGAAGGCAACCTCTCCCTGTACGGGCGATGGCTCGGGCGTGCAGGCGGCTCCGAAAAGGATAGCGGCAGCCAGGGAAACGCTACGGAACATAGTGTGTCACGTCGTGTATTAGCTTTTGGGCGGCGCCATCTTATCCCACCGGGAACGAATGCTTCCTGACGACACTCGCGCTGCAACCCGACGGCAGTTCTGAGGCAACACGCGCGCCAGGCCTTCGGGGTTCAGACGGCGCGGCACGAAGCCGAACTCTGAGGGCTTGCCAGCTACTCATTTTGTCCAGGTCATTTCACGTCCGGCCGATTGGGTTGCGACAACACTGCCAGGCAACCCAGCGTACCCAGGATGCCGAGGACCAGTAAGCCGACTCCCTCGCCGGCAACCATGAGGCGGGAGAGGCCGTACAGGGCCATGGCGTTGAAGAGGAAATTGGCGATCAGGAACCAGGCCCGCAGGCGCATCGGCCCAACCCGCCGGTCGATATCGAAGCGGCTCACGACTGCCACCAGCCGAGACGGTTGAACACGTAGGTGATCGCGACGCAGTTCAACAGCGTGATCTGGATCATGATGCCCAGGTTCCAGATGCGCGACTTCGGGCGGGCGGCGCCCATCAGTTTCCGGTCGTTGAGCATCATGTAGAACGACCAGCCGACGATGTTGTTGGTCAGCGACAGCGCCGCGGCGATGATGATGATCAGCATGACGGGGCTCGGGTACCAGGCCGCGAGAAAGCCGATCTGCGGCAGCAGCAGGCAGACCTTCCAGCGCCAGGAACGCACGTCGGGTTTCCAGCCCATGACCTCGTGGATGCCCATGGCCGACAGCAGGCAGAGGCCGATGGTGGAGGTCACCGGGACGGCGAGGAAGCCGATCATGAAGGCGTAGCTCGCGCCGGTCTCGCCGAGCAGCGGCACCAGGGCCCGGGCCAGTTCGGCGGCGCTGCGCGGAACGTCGCCGCTGGCGTACAGGGTGCCGGCGAATACCGAGACGATCAGGAAGTTCACCACGAAGAAAGGAACGAAGAAACCGGCGATCAGGTCGACCCGGGCGAGCCCCTCGTGTTCGCGCTTCCAGCCCTTCACGTGTGCCGTGAAGTGGTAGAGCACCCAGTCGGCGACGCCGATGGCCGCTGCGGTGGAGGCGATGAACAGGTCGATGCCCGCCACACCGCTCGGCAGCCAGGGAACGAAGGTGCCGCGCAGGGCCGCCGGCCAGTCGATGCCGACGATGGCCAGGCAGGCAGCGAAGCAGAGGATCATCGCTGCCAGGCTCCACTTCATGAAGGCTTCCAGGAGCTTCGTGCCGCCCGAACTGCCGCGGCCGTAGCTCAGCGCGATCCAGCTTGTGAGGAGGATGTACAGGGGCCAGTTGACCTCCTGGGCGAAGCCCGGGCCGTCGATCTGCGCGAGGCTGTCGATCAAGTGCGTGCCGAGCGCCACCTGTCCGAAATTGAAGGCGACGGCGACGGTCACCATGCCGACGGCGGCGGTCAGCACCCGGGCCAGGAACCAGCCGTGCAGTTCCGCCTGCTTCTCGATCAGGTTGAAGCCGCCCTGGCAGGTGAACCGGGCCATGGCCGCCATCATGAACATGCCCGAACCGGCGGCCACCCAGAAGATCCACAGCGTCCGGTAGCCGAATTCGGCGCCGGCCAGCATGGAGGAGGTCATGGTGCCGGCGCCGAGCGTCAAGGCGGCGCCGATGAAACCGGGGCCGCCGAGTCTCACGTAGGTGGGGAGTCCCCCGATCAGGCCGCGTTGGCGGGCGCGGGCGAGGCCTTCGGCCTGCCGCTTGAGGACGGCCGGCGGTATGGCGTCCCCGAGGGGATAGGCCGGCGGCCGCTTGGGCGTGTCGGTTGCCACTATTTCAGCGTTCCGGTTGCCGACGGATCGGGTGTTCCGGTTGCCGACGAATCCGGTGTTCCGATTGCCGACGGATCGGGCGTTTCGCAAGCCATTACAGAATTCTCCTGTATTCAAGGGCCGGACTGTCCGTACCGGCAGATCGCTCAACGATCCTGACGGGCCAGCCCGAGTAGAACCCGCCGCCCATCCAGACACTCAGTTCCCGGGTTCCCCCCGCATCGGCGATCGAGATGTCGTGCCGGTTGGCGCCGGTAAAATAGAAATGCCCCACGATGACCTCGCTGGGCTGCCGAGTCACGGTCATGGTTCCGGCATCGGCGGGGCCGCCGTCTTTCAGGCGCCGTACCGCAAAGTCGCGCGATTCGCCGTCCTGCATGGCCGCGAAGGACGGGCCGAGCACGATCCAGTCGAGTGCGGTGCCGGTGAGAATGTGTGCGCCGATGTCCTGCAGTTCGTAGACCCGCTTTTGCAATGTACCGTCACCGGACACCTGTTCGACGCTGATTTTCCGAGCGAAACCCCCGTCCCCGGTTTCGACCCGTGAGTTGCGTACGGACCCGTCCGGCGCCAGAAACTGGCCCAGGAAGGCGGTCGCGCCGTTCTCTGTCGCCACGGTTGCGATACGCTCCGCGCCCGGGCTTGCCTCGCCCCGCTCCAGCACGAACTCGGCGCTGATGGGCACCAGCTCGGCCCCTTGCGTGGGCCAGGCGGGCGCATCGCGGAACACCGCCGCCTTGCGGTCGCTGGCGGTCTTGATTGCCGCCAGCCGCGAGTCCAGTTCATGGCGGTCGAACCATTGGCCCGCGGCCATGACACCGGCGATATCACGGTAGGCGGCGACGTTCTCGAGCGGATTGCCACCCAGCAGCACCAGGTCGGCCCGGGCGCCTTCGGCAACGATGCCGCCGCGACCGGCCTCGTTCATGAATTCCGCCGGTGCGGTGGTTGCGGTCTGCAGAGCGGCGAAGGGCGGGAGGCCGGCTTCGACGTAGAGTTCCAGTTCATCGACCACGCCGAAGCCGACGTAGGCCCAGGGATTGGGTGCGTCCGTGCCCGCCAGTATGCGGGCGCCGGCATCGTGAAACGCCTTGAGCTGTCTGAGGTCCTGTTCGAGCTGAAGCCGCGCGCCGCGATAGGTGTCCGGCGTCCAGGCGGCCCGGAAAGCCGCCGACATCTGCCAGAACGACTGGACGGTGTAGTCGACGTACCCTGTCGCTTCGCGCTCGGAGAACGCCGCCATTTCCTCCGGCGAGGCCGCGGTGCCGCGGATGGTGGTCAGCGTGGGAACGGTCCATATGCCGGTTTCCCTCGCGAGTTCCGCCAGTTCCTTCAGTTTCGCATCGTCGTAGACCTCGTCCAGCGCGATCTCGCCTGTCCCGATTCTGGCAGCGTAGCCCGGGAACTCAGGATGAAAGCGCGTGTAGTACTCGGCGCCCTCCCGGAGCGACGCGGGGCCGATGCCGATCAGGTGTTCCGCGGTCTGCATGCCGGACCGGAAGGCATGCGCCGCCGGTACCGCATCGGGTATATGGCCGGCAAAGGGGATGTCGTGCGCCGCGGCGGCTTCGGCAATGGCATCGAATGCCTCGATGCTCAGGTTCGAATAGACCTTGATGAAGTCGTAGCCCGCGGCCTTGTGCCGCGCGACCACTTCCTCGGCATCGGCTGCGTTCAGCACGGACTCGGTGCCGTAGTGAATGACGGGTTCGCCGTCGACGATGCGTCCTCCGGTGACGATTCGAGGTCCCGCGATGGTGCCCGAGGCGACTCCCTCGCGCAGGTCCAGTACGGCGGGCTCACCCCACAGGGCGCGGATCAGGGTGACGCCGTTGGCCAGGTAGGCATCGAGGTCTGCTGTTGTCATGGGGTGGGCATGCATGTCGGTGAGGCCGGGCGCCAGGTACTTGCCACTGCCGTCGACGATTTGGGCGCCCGGCGGGATTTCAACGCCCCGGGAATCGCCGGCCGCGGTGATCCGGCCTTCGGTTACGATGACGGTCTGGTCACTGTCGATCCGGTCTGCGGTCATCGGCACGACGTTGACCTTCGTGAACGCATAGACGGGAACCGGCTCGTCCACGGGCGCGATGGGCTGCTCAACGGCTTGATCGCAGGCCGGCAGGACGCTACCGAATGCCAGGGCGAGTGCGCATCGCGCAATCGCTGCCATACGCGATGTCGTTGAAGGGTAGTCTGTCATCGGGTGTCTCCGCGTTTTTTTGAGGGGTTGCCGTCCGCTGCGACCAGTGCCTCGGCCCGGTGCATCAGTTCCCTGCGGTCGATCTTGGTGGTGCTCGCCAAGGGCAGGGCATCCACGAACCAGACCCGTCTCGGATACAGGTAGGGCGCCGCGTTCGACCTGACGTGATCCTGTACGTCGCGTTCGCTCACCTTGCCGTCGGCCGCCACCACGAACGCCACGGGCATCTGGCCCCGGATGGCATCCGGCACGGGCACCACGGCGGCCTGCACGACCTTGGTTGAAGACTCGATGGCCTGTTCGACCTCGCCGGGATAGATGTTCTCGCCGGAGCACACGAACATGTCGTCGGCCCGGCCCTTGAAGAAGAAAAAACCGTTTTCGTCGCGCTCGAACAGGTCGCCGGTGTTGAACCAGCCGTCCCTGAGCCGGCTGGCCGTGAGGTCCGGCAGGTTCAGATAGCGGGACATCATGCTGGGGGCCCTGACGACCAGAGCTCCGTCGCCGTCCAGGAGCAACTCCACATGTACTCCCGGATAACCCACCGAGGTCGGCGGGCGCTCAAGCCCGTCCGGGTGGGGCCCGAACAGGCCGCCGCCGGTTTCGGTGGTGCCGTAGGAGTTTAGCACCTGTGCGTTTGGCATCATCTCCAGAGACTGTTCGACGATGGCCCGGGTCACCGGCGCCGAGCCGATGTAGACGGTATTGACCTCAGCGAAGACCGGTTTGCCGATGTCGCGCCAGGCCGCGTGCAGCATCGCGATCATGGTCGGTACGCCGGTGATGACGTTGACGCCGTAGGTGCCGATGGCGTCGGCGAATCGCGCCGCATCGAACTTCGGCATCAGCACGAGGGAGCCGCCGCCCTTGAGAAACGAAGCGATGAACACCAGCGCGTTCATGTGGAACATCGGCGCCACCACGATGCCGCGCTGGCCGGCGAACAAACGGCTCTCGGTACCGCCGGTAACGGCGTCGATCATGGATAGCTGGCTGAAGTGGGAGAGGACCACGCCCTTGGGGCGGCCGGTGGAGCCGGAGGTGTAGAGAATGAGAGCGGTGGATTGCTCGTCCACCCGGGGCAGCGGGGGCGCGTCCGCTTCGGCTTCCAAGGATCCGAGCCGAACCTGCTCGATGCCTTCGCGGATGGGCGAACGAGCCGTCCCGTCCGTGAAGGCGAAGCGGATCTGCGCATCGTCGCAAATGTAGCGGATAATGCCGGCAGGCTGGCGGATGTTGACGGGTACGCAGACGCAGCCGGCGCGCATGATGCCCTGGTAGGCCATCAGGTTGTGTACCGAGTTCTTCGAAAACAGGCCGACCGTGGAACCGGGTTCGATGCCGCGGCGCTGCAGCAGGTCGGCGTATGCGAGCGTTCCCGCCTCGATTTCGTGGCACCGCCATTCGCGGACGCCCTCGTCGGCGTCGACGCTGACGATAGCGACCTCGTCGGACAACCGTCGGTCGCCCATGACATCACCCAGATTCCGGGGGCTGTCCGTCATTCCGGTTTGCCCTGACCGGTCATCCGGCACTCGCGCTGAAGGTTCCGCGGCCCGTTGCGACCAGCTTGCCGCCGTCGTTGAAGATGTCCACATCCGCCACCGCGACGGTTCGCCCGGCGCGACGTACCCGGGCGACGGCTTTCAGGTCCGAATCGATGACCGGCCGCAGATAGTCGATGCGGAAGTTGATCGTGGGCACGCCATGATCGAGGACGAGCATGCAGGCATAGCAGGCTGCGGTGTCCACAAGGCAGGCGATGGGTCCCCCGTGCATCTGCCCGGAACCGGCCAGGCGTTCCATTTCCGGGCGCATCGGCATGCGCATGACGATCCGGCCGTCGTCCTTGTGCACTTCCTCGATGCGGAACCCGCAGAAGGCGCTGAACGGCGATGAATCCAGGCTTTCCTGGATCTGCTCGGTGGTGTCGAAATCCGCCATGCTTCTGCGCTGCCTCTTTGTTCTCGTATGGAAAGTGCGAAACCCGTCAAGTTTGTACCGGCCGGACTTGTTCACGCCGGGCCTGTGGCGTCGACCGTTCGGGGCGTAACGATGACCTTGCCGAAGGCTTCGCGGTCTTCGAGCAGCCGGTCGGCCTCCCGGATTTCATCGAGTGGAAGCACCTTGTGGATCACCGGCTCGAGCTTGCCGGCCTCCACCTGCGAGAGCATGTCGACGATCTCCTGCCGACGCCAGCCGTCGGAACCGATGATCGTATGCTCGAAGGTCCACACGTATCGGCAGTCCACCTCTTCATCGAAGCCCGCCGTTGCCCCGCAGGTGAGCATGCGGCCGCCGAGCCGGACGCAGCGCAGGGTCTCCTTCCAGGTCTTGCCGCCGGTGTAGTTGACCGCCACATCGACACCGCCGGTTCCGGCGACCCGTGGCTTGCCGACGATGTCGTAGACCGCCTCGCGCATGTCGTCGCGCCGGTAGTTGACCAGGTGGTCGGCGCCGATCTCGCCGAGCTGCGCGAGTTTCCCGTCCGAGGATGCGCAGGCGATCACCTCGGCGCCGGCCATCTTCGCGAGCAGCACGCAGCTTGTGCCGACGCCGCCGCTGGCACCGAGGATCAGCACTGTTTCACCGGCCCGGAGGCCGCCCCTGGTGAACAGCATCCGGTAGGAGGTGCCATAGGCGATCGGCAGCGAGGCGGCCTGTTCGTAACTGACGGAGTCGGCTATCCGCACCAGTTGCTCCGAGTGGACGGCGCAGAACTCGGCGCGGCCGCCATCGAGCTTCTCGCCGAGAAAGAGCCCGTTCGTGGCTTCGCAGGGCAGGGGATCGACCAGCACGCGCTCACCGACCGACCATCCCTCGACACCTTTCCCGATCTCAGCAATTTCGCCGGCCACGTCGGAACCGATGACGATCGGCAGCGGTATGCGGATGCCGGGCATGCCCCGGCGCGTGAAGATGTCGTGGTAGTTCACGGACGTCGCGCCGACCCGCAGGACGACCCAGCCCGGTGCTGCCCCGGGCCGGGGATAGTCGTCGACGAGCCGGATGACGTCCCGGTCGCCATGTTCGTATACAACGGCTGCTCGCACTCTCAATGACTCCTCTGCACGGGCGCGTTTTCCGACAGCACGGTGGCGTGGCGCCGATAGGCCCGCGGCGTACGCCCGAAGTGACGTTTGAACGCCTGTGTGAAATTGCCCGGGTGGCGAAACCCGAAAGACTGGCTGATGCGGCAGATGTCGAGATCGGTCGACGTCAGCATCCTTGCCGCCAGGTTCATCTGGCTCCTGGATATGAATCGCCCGACGGTCGAGCCGACGATTTCCTTGAAACCCGCTTTCAGTTTGGTCTGGTTCATGCCGACCATGTGGGCAAGTTCCGGAATTGCCGGTACGTCTTCGATGTTGGCGAGGATGATCTCCTTCGCCTCCAGGATCCGGTGCCGGTCGCGCCGGCTGAGACGGTTGCCGCCGACCTTCAGGTCCGGCTTCTGCAGCAGGACCTGAACGAGGGAGGCGATGATCTCCCTGGCCTTGGCCTCGACGAACCAGCCGCGCAGGTTCGCCTCGAAGAGATCCCTGGAGTCGAGTATGTCCGCAAAGGCACGGGTGACTGTTGCCGCCGGTTCGAATGTCTGGGCATGGGGCGGCTGATCTTCGTCGCCGGCGAGTATCTTCAGGGGCATGGGCGCCTGCCGGGGGTCGATATCGAGTTCGTTCCACAGTGCCCGGCTGGAGCATTGCACGATGACCAGGCTGCAGCGCGTCCTCGCGGGAATGAAATAGCCATCCCCGGATTCGCCGGGATAGAGCGAGAGCATCGCGTTCGCACCGGCGAGGTAGTGCTGGCCGTTCTGCCCGACGAGCACGCCGGATCGCAGGAAGCGTATCTTCAGGCAACGCTCTCCCGGTACGTCGACCCGCTTGACTTCGTGGTACAGGCAGTTGGCGATCGTCACGAAGATGTCCTGGCTGACCCGATACAGGTCCCAGTAGCCTTCGCCCTCGTCCTGGGGAATGTAGCTTCTGACGCTGTACCGGAGTTCGTCGAAATTGCGTGTGAGTGCCTTGCGGCTCGAGGGCCCGGGTGTGGGGCCGGCGCCTTCGGACTGGTGCCCGATGGCGGGAGAGGCAGCGCGTGCGACGGCATCGATCTGCAATGAGGTGCTGTTCAAGTCGATGGGCGCCTGCGCCACGGTGATATCGGATCGCGGTTCCTCGAGGGTCAGCTTCCGGTTCATGGAACCCGCCTGGCGGCCGACTGGGGTGCGCCGCCCATCAACGCGAACCTGTCGAGCTGGCGGCGCCGAGTCTCGCCGCATAGGAATCGGCTACCGAGTCGAGCAGGTCGTCCAATTGCGCCCGGTCCAGCCACGTGCCGTCGATCGCCAGTCCTTCGATGGTCCGTGTATTCGTGATGTCTGCAAGCGGATTGGCGCCAAGCAACAGCAGGTCCGCCTCGGCTCCGGCCGCCACAATGCCGCGCTCACCCTCCTTTTGCCAATACTTTGCGGCGTTGACCGTCACCGTCTCGATGGCCTGATGGGGCGAGAGGTCCGCCCAGCGCACCAGGTTCGCAAGCTCGTCGTGCAGCGACCAGCCGTGAAAGAGGCCCGGATTGGCGGCATCGGTGCCACCGAGCAACAGCACGCCCTCTTCGTGCATGATGCCGATCCAGGCCCCGAATTCCCCGGTGACGAATCCTTCCAGGGAGTCGATCTCGCCATCGGTGAACGCGTCGTCGCCGGGCAGAACGCTGTCGAAATCGTCGGCAAACCAGAAGTCGCGGAGTTCCGGCGCCACGTATCCGATCAGCGGATGCTCCCGCAGCGCCTGCCGGTCCGCCCCGGACAGCGCCCGCAGCCCTACCGCCTGAAAGGTGACGCTGACGGCGGTGCCGCTCCGGGCGGCGAAGCGCGAGAGTTCGCGCAGCCGGTCGCGGCGGAAGACCTGCTCGTATTCGAGTTCCCCTGCATTGATCCTGCCGACGGTCTCGACCATTTCGCGGGAACGGAAAGCCGGATTCCAGGGGATGCCTTCGGCGACGATGGCGGCGCTGAAGCCGGTGGCGTGCTCGATGACGTCATGGCCGAGTTCGATCGCCTGGGCCACATCTATGGCCTCGGGCATGTGGCCTTCCACCGGAATCCCGTACTTCTCGGAAGCTTCCATCATCGCGACATAGACGTCTTCTTTCAGCAGTCGGTAGGGCTTCAGGAAGTCGTAACCCTGTTCCTTGAAGGATTTCACCATGGCATCCGCATCCTCCGGCCGGGTCAGCAGGGCCGAGCCGGGAATGGACGGCGGGTCGTGGTCGATGATGGGCGAGGCGGTGAGGATCTCGGGGCCGAACAGGTCGCCCGCCGCGACCGCATCGCGCCAGGCCAGGACCTCTTCGTTGCCCCACAGGTTGCGCAGCGCCGTCACGCCGTAGGCGACGTTCAGTTGCAGCGACTCGGTATCGGATACGTGGGTGTGCATGTCGGCCAGGGCCGGCATGAGGTAGCGGCCGGCGCCGTCGATGGCAAGGACGCCGTCGGCGAGCGTGACGCTGCCCTCGGGTACGATGCGGGTCACGATCCCGTCCTCGACGATGACCGTCTGCGTTGGGGTCACCTGGTCCGAGAGCATCGAGACGACGTTGACGTTCACGAAGGCGATATCGCCGTCCACTGCGGGTGGAGGGGCCTCGCAACCGGCCGCGGCCGCCGCGAGCAGCACCCAGCCGCACGGCCCGGAACGCTTCGCCGCCGCATCGAGAGGCGCGGCGCAGACTGCTGCCGCCTGCCGGCCCACGGTCGGCGAGCCCTGAACGCCCGGCCACCTCATCAATAGGCCAAGCGCAGGCGCACTCCAACGGTTCGCGGCCTGCCGATGGATGCCAGCGGCGGGAAGGCGAGGAACGGATTGAATCCGGGAACGAAACCGCCGGTCAGGTATTCCTCGTCGAACAGGTTGCGCGCGAAGAGGCCGATTTCGATGTGCTCGTTCTGTATGCCCGCATAGGCATTGGCCATGAAGTAGGCGTCCACGACTCCCACGTTCGAGGAGTCGACGGCGAACTCGCCGTTGTAGGTGCCGTCGAAGCGCAGTCGCATGTTCCAGCGGCCGCTGCCGACGGGCCTGAGGTACTGGGCGCTCACCGTCGCCGTGATGTCCGGCGTGTTGATCATGTCGTTGCCCGAAATATCGGGGTCGAGACCCAGCCCCGGGGCGGTGAGGCTGTCGGTAGCCTCCTTGTACTCGGCGTTCAGCCAGGCGAGAGCGGCCGAGATGGAAAGCCCGTCGCCAAGTTCCAACTGCATCGAGCCGTCGATGCCGTACACCCGCGATTTGCCGGCATTGATCACATAAGCCTCATTGAAGAAGCCGTTGAAGAACGTGGTCTCCAACTGCTGGTCGGTCCAGTCCATGTAGAACGCGGCAACGTCGTAGCGCATCCTTCCTCCGGGGGAGGTCCCCTTGGCGCCGACCTCATAGTTCCAGAGGAATTCGGGGTCGTAGGTGGGCGACGGGGCGGTTGGCGAGTTCAGGCCGCCGGCGTGATAGCCCTTCGAAACCGTGGCGTAGAGCGTGAGGTCGTCGGAGGGGCGGTAGCTGGCGGTGAACTTGGGCAGGATCTCGTCGGCATCGCCTTCACGGGAGATGCCGGTCAGCAGGTCTTCGATGCCGGTCTGTTCATCGTCGTAGCGCAGCCCGAAGCCGATGGTGAAACGCTCGGTGATGTCGTAGTCGGCGTTGACGTAGAACGCGTAGTTTTCGATATCCCGGGCGCTGTCCTCGACCGGGAAGGTGCCGAACAGGGTATCGAGCGTGATCACCTGGTCTCTTTCGAGGTCGAAATAGTAGAAGCCGAGCAGCCAGCGAAAGGCACCGTCGCCGGTCGATGACAGGCGCAGTTCGTTGCTCCACCCCTGCATGTCGACGAAGTTGTCGAAGGCGATCGAACCCGTCAGCGTAAAGCCCGGCAGCCGGTCGATGTCGGCCTTGGTGTGGATGTCGAGTTCGCCGTAACCGAAGATGTTGGTCAGGTTCACGGCGCCGAAGTCGTAGCTGACGTTGAGCACGTGCCGCTGCTCCTCCTTGTCGAAGAACCCGAGCAGGTCCTGGTTCACGGAACGGTCCGCATCGTTGATGTCCGGCGTGCCCTGGCCCAGCATCACGTAGTCGAAAAAGGTGCCGAGGCCCCAGGGTTGCGGAACGTTGGAGCAGTCGCCGCAGGCATCGTCGGCCTCCGCATAGGTGGAGGTAAGCGTCAGTTCCAGGTTGTCCGACGGCGTGGCGCGCAGGATGCCGCCCACGTTCAGGTCTTCCTGATCGTTGACATTGGAGCCGCCGTCGAACAGGTTGTCGAGGTAGCCGCCGTCATCCCGGTAGCCGACGGCGACCTTGGCGTAGAGCCGGTTTTCCACCAATGGCCCTCCGGCGCTGAACGCGGTGTCCAGGACGCCGGCCCCACCCTTGATGCTGCCCCACTCGGCCCGGGCGTAGCCCTCGAACTCGTCTCCCGGTTTCTTGACGATGTAGTTGATCACGCCGCCCAGGGCGTTGCGCCCGTACAGGGTGGGGTAGGGGCCCTTGAGCACCTCGATGCGCTCGAGGTCGAACAGGTAGGCGTTGTTCGACTCGCCGGTCAGCCCGAGCGTGAAGCCATCGGTATAGACAAGCACCGTAGGGTCCTGGAAGGCGGTGGGGGAGATGCCGCGGATTACGGGCGTGCCGGTTGCGCGGCCGATGGTCTCGATGAAATTCAGCCCCGGCGTCATCTGGGCCAGATCCTGGGCGGTAGCCAGTTGACTGTCGTTGATCGTCTGTTCGCCGATGGCGACGACACTGAATGGCAGGTCCTGCACGTTTTCGGTGCGTTTCGAGGCGGTGACCAGGATTTCCTCGAGAACCGGTTGCGCATTGTCCTGCGCCTTCAGGGGCGCGCAAACGCATGCGATCGACAGGAGCAGCACTGCGCTGAAGTGCAGTCTGCTGCCGGCGGCTTGAACGGTTTTCATGAGAGCCTCCAACAATGGGTCGCGGCGCTGGTTCCGGACGCCGACTTGCCGGTGAGTATTCGTCCTCCGGGGCGCTTTGCCCGATTCGATCTTAGGGTAGACGTGGCGGTCTATCTATTGCGAAAAGGTGAAATAGTTATGAAAAGAGCCATTATCGAACGAACTGGCATTTTTTTGCTTGGCTCGAAGTCTGGCGGACGCTTTTTTGGGCGAATCGAGCCTGTGCCTGGGCATCGGTTTCGTGGCATGGTTCGGAGGGACTGTGGGTGAAGCGGACCGGAATGGAGACCTGATCGGAGACCGGATCGGAGAATGATGCCATGCACATTGCAATGTTCGTTGCACTGACCCTGCTCACCGCCACTGCCGCCTCGGAGCCCGATTCGCCGATGGAACATGCGGATTACGCGTTTGTCGATGTCACCCTCCTCTCCATGGACAGCCCCGTTCCGGCGCCGCATCGAACGGTCCTGGTCCGGGGCGACCGTATTCTGTCGGTCGACCCGGAGGACGAGGTGACCGTTCCGGCCGGGACCGTACGCATCGACGGATCGGGAATGTTCCTTCTGCCCGGGCTTGCGGACATGCATGCGCATGTGGGATTCGACTATCAGCCGGACCAGGCGGGAGAACGTGCCGACCTGTTGCTTTACCTGGCGACCGGTGTCACCACGCTTCGCAATGCCGTCGGTTCGCCGGCGACGCTCGCCCTCGCGCGGGCGATCGGGAACGGGGACCTGGCTGGCCCGCGCATGGAAAACGCCAGTCCGCTGCTTGAAGGGGAGAACGCCGTCTGGGGTTTTGCGACCAAGGTGCTGACGGCGGAGGAAGCCCGGGCCGCCGTGCGCCAGTTTGCGGCGGACGGCTACGGGTCGATCAAGATCTATCACACCCTTTCCCGGGAATCCTACAAGGCAGTGGTGGACGAGGCCGGAGACCTTGGCATTCCGTATTTCGGGCACGTGCCGTTCGAAGTGGGCGTGGAGGAGGTTCTTGCCGACGGCCAGGCCTCGATCGAGCACTTTCGCGGTTACGACATCGACGGCCTGTCGCTGGAGGCTCTCGAGAAAGACGGCGGGCGCAGCGCCGAACGCTTCGCCTCCTGGCTCAAGATGTCGGAGGCGCGAATGGACGAACTGGTCCGGGCGACGGTGTCGGCGGGCACCTGGAATTGCCCGACCTTCGTCGTCAATTCAATGCTGATCGATGCCGACCGGCTCGAAGCCTATGCGGACCACCCGATGGCCGCCTACCTGCCCGCCGATTACATCGCCCGGTTTCGCGAGTCGGGCCTGGAAGAACTGTTCTCTTCGGAATCCCGGGACATGTTGAGGCAGGCCCGGCCGCAGATGCTGAAGTTCCTGCGGAAACTGCACGATGCCGGAGCCGGGGTGATGAGTGGTACGGATACGTTTCCGTCGCTTGTGCCGGGATTCACGCTGATCGATGAACTCGGCGCCTTCGTGGAAGCCGGGCTGTCGCCGTACGAGGCCTTGCAGGCGGCCACGACGGGGCCGGCGCGCTACCTGGGCGAGGAGGACCGTCGCGGCAGGGTTCTGCCCGGGATGGCGGCCGATCTCGTATTGCTCGGCGCGAATCCGCTCGATGACATCGAAAACCTCTGGAAACTCGAAGGCGTCATGGTGAACGGACGCTGGCTGGAGCGGCAGGCGCTCTTTTCGCAATTGAAGGAACTCGCCGCCACGACCCCGGACGAGCCGGAGTAGTACAGATTGGAAGGGGAGCATGAAACGAACAAGGGAACTGCGAACCGGGTTTGTCGAAAACCCGGGGCAATCGGCTTTGTGGCTGGGGAAGTCAGGCGATTCGATCAACAGGCCGGGCGGACCCGGGGTCGGACGACCGGCCGGACGGTTTCAGGGAAGAGCTTGAGTACCGACCGCAGGAGTGAAAAGCGTGGATGCCGGCCGCGCGCATGGCGGCTTTCCCGTGGGTTGGTTTACGCTGCCTGTTTCGCAAGCCTTGCCGTGCCGGCCCAAGCTCACGAGTTTTCGCGCGCAGCCGCCTTCGAAAAGATGCAGCCAGCCCGGCCCGGCACGGACCCTGGAGATGCCGCGCGCACGCCGCGGACGGCAACCCTGAGGGTCGAGGTTCGTGACGCGGCCACCGGACAACTCGCTCCCGCCAACGTTCGCGTCTTCCTCAAGGACAGCGGCGAGGTGTTCAGGCCCAACGACCCGAGGACCGCCACGGGCCTCTATCGGACACCCGAATGGTACACGCTGGACGCAACGGATGAACTGGAACTGCCCGCCGGGCAGGTGCGCATCGAGGCCTTCCGGGGCATCGAGTGGAGCGTCGCGGAAACCGAACTCGGCCTGAGTCCGGGCGGACAGCATCGGGTTCGCCTGGAGCTGTCGAGAATTCACGACATCGCGAAGGAAAACTGGGTAAGCGGCAACACCCATCTGCACCTGCAGCAGACCGATCGGGCCTATGCCAACCGATACCTGCGCACGGTCCCCCTGGCCGATGAAGTCCGCGTAGTGTTCGTGTCCTACCTCGAACGTGCCGGAGATGACCAACACTACATTTCCAATCGATACCGGCCGGGCGACCTCATCGAACTCAACGGGGGACCCGCGGCATTGCGATTCGGCTGGGGTCAGGAAACCCGCCACAATTTCGGCGCCTACGGGGAGGGGTACGGCCATGTGCTGCTGTTGGACCTCGATGAACTGATCCAACCGGTGAGTACGGGTGTCAGCCTGCGAGGGGCGGGAAGCCACGACGGCGTGCCCGTTGCCGCCGCCATCGAGCGGGCGCACGAATCGGGCGCTACCGTGATCTGGGCGCACAACGACTTCGGTCTGGAAGACATTCCCAACTGGGTCGCGCAACGGGTGCACGCGCAGAATGTTTTCGACGGCGGCGATGACACCCACTACGACGCCAGTTTCTACCGCTACCTCGATCTCGGGTTGAAGATACCCTTTTCCACGGGTACCGACTGGTTCATGACCGATCTGATGCGCGTCTACGTGCAGGTGGGTGGCGAGCTGACCATCGAATCCTGGCTGCGGGAACTGAGAGCCGGGCGCAGCTTCATCACCAACGGTCCGCTTCTCTACCTGAATGCGGACACGAATGCGGACATGAATGCGGACAACCATGCCATCGGCGACACCATCGAAGGGCGGATTGGCGATGCGGTGCGCGTGGTCGCGCGGGCTGTCGGCAGGGCAGACTTCAAGAGGCTGGAAATCGTCTACAACGGCAGGGTCATCCACGCTTCGGCAACGCGAAAACAGGGACCGGCGTTCCATGCCGGGATCGATTTTCCCCTGGAGATCACCGGGCCCGGCTGGATGGCCGTTCGCATTCCCTGGCACAACAACACCAACAGGCTGGGAGAGGTGCTCCGGGCTCACACGAGCCCCATCTATATTGAAGTCGACGGCGAGCGCCGCTTTGACGTCAACACGGCCCGCGGACTCGTTCAGGAGATGAGTGAGAGCATGAACGTCCTTTCGGCCAAGGGTGTATTCGCCGATGAGGCCGCAAGGCAGGCCGTGCTCGATGTGTATCGGCAGGGCATGGACAGGTTGCGGCGCCAGGTCCGCGACCATGTGGAAGAGGGGCGGTGAGGCGCCTTACCGGTTTCGGCGCGTTCCGGCACCGAGGGCCGTTGCCGGGTCTATTCGCCTGCGGTTTCGCGCTGGCCCTGGCCCTGTCAAGCGCAGGAATGCGCCCGGTACTGGCACATTCCGGGACCGATCGCCTCGACGATCTGGAAGGGATTGCAGCGGATTT
This sequence comes from Gammaproteobacteria bacterium, assembly GCA_028821125.1. Taxonomy (GTDB): domain Bacteria; phylum Pseudomonadota; class Gammaproteobacteria; order Pseudomonadales; family Azotimanducaceae; genus Azophilus. Next base: position 20,981 of record JAPPHD010000069.1, on the reverse strand, counting down.
TGCGCTTGCGCTCCTCAATCGGGACCCCGACATCCTCAAGCCCCACCTGCATTCCGATTTCACCGCTCCGGGTGGAGGGATGGCGGGCCCCAGAATGCTGAACGCAGGCCAGTTCCTCAATGAAGTCGTCGCCCGCGCCGAAACCGATCTGACGGTGCATCTCGAGCGTGTGCGCACCGTGGCCGACGGAAACGGTGTGCGGCTCGGGCCCATCGTAATCGGGGTGGGCAGTGGCGAGGTCGCTCAACTTCCGGCAATCCTGCATTTGGTCAGCGCAGGGGGCGCTTGGCTGATCGCCCGAATCAGCTACGAGCCGGAACTGGCCGCCCGGTTGCGGCGCGAGAATGCGCGAGAGTACCTGCAACTGCAGGAGGTGGCTTTCCGTGTAACGAGTGGTAGCGGAGAGGGCGTTCCCGCGCTCAGGGTCTCGATCGAGGACAGCGATGGACGCTATTGGCCCCCACTCGGTCATCGCGAGCAGGTTCCGCTTGGCTGGGGCGAGGCTGTCGGTGGCGATGTCGTGGTCGGCGGACGAACCCATGCCTATGTGCCGGGACGATTTCGCGCCCTGCTGCCCCCGGGGCGTTACAGCCTGTATGCCGAGCGCGGCATGGAATGGGCGCCGACGCGCGTTGATTTCGAGGTTGTCGCCGGCCAGGAGGGATCGATTGAAGCCAGGCTGGAGCGCTGGATTCACATGCGCGCGGAGGGCTGGCTTTCGGCGGACACCCATGTGCACTTTCTGGACCCTCATACGGCTCTGCTGGAAGCGCAGGGGGAAGACCTCAACATCGTCAACGTGCTGGCCACGAAGTGGGGGCATCGGCTCACCGGCTTCGAACACTTCACCGGCGCCCCCAGCAGGCTTTCGGAATCCGGGCATTGGGTATATGTCAACCAGGAGTCCCGACACGGTTTCCTGGGGCACACGATATTGCTTGGGCTGAAGCAACCCATACCCCCGTTCGCCTGGGGAGGGCCTGGCGAGGGCGTTCCGGGAGGATTCGACTTTCCGCCCATGTCCCTGGTCGCGCGCCGGGCACTGGATCAGGGGGCTTTGGTGAGTTGGGCGCACCTGCCATTGCACGTGGGGGAACTTGCCATCGATACGGCGCTCGGCTGCATAGCCGCGGTGGATCTGCTCACGTGGGGAGACGCGTTTGCCCGGGCCGGCGACAGGCCCGGCGCCGCCGAGCTCTGGTACCGGTTGCTCAATGCCGGTTTCCGGGTTCCCGCTCTGGCGGGCACTGACAAAATGCTCAACACGCAGGTGGTCGGGTCCGTAAGGAGCTATGCCCGGCTGGAAGGAGAGCCAGGCTATGGCGCCTGGCTCGAGGCGATCCGCTCCGGAAGGACCCAGGTCACCACCGGCCCGGTGCTCTCGCTCGATGTGGATGGCGCCGGGATTGGCGATGTCATTTCCATGGACTCGCCCGAACCCGTCACCGCGGTGGCAACCGCGCGTTCCCGTGTGCCCCTGGAAAGGCTGGAAATCGTCGTGGGCGGAAAGATACGTGCGAGCCTTGACATTCCAGGCGGCGACGGGCCACATCGATTGCAGGCGGAAATACCGATCGAAAAACCCGACTGGATCGCCGCGAGAGCCTGGGGCCGGACCCTGTTGCCCTACCAGGTGTGGACAGACCTGACTCCGGAGGGGATCCCGGTGATGGCACACACCAGTCCCGTATACATCGAGGTCGCCGACAGGAAACTCGCGCGCCCGCGGGCCGTGCGCGACATGATTCGAAGCGCCCGGCGGGCGCTGTCCTGGGCGCAAGGCGAGGCCAATTACCATACCGAACGCGAAAGAAGCCAGGTCGAGGCGGTATTCCGCGGGGCCTTGTACCGGCTCGAAGCGCGCCTGGCCAGGAGCATTGCCATGGATGAAGCGATTCCGGCAGATTGGGATGGGGGGGATGGCGCGATGTGTGCAATTGGTCGATTGGTTCGAATTGAAAACCTGGAGAACGTCACGCATGAAATCGAATGAGTTCACCGCGGCGATACGCGACAGACGCCTGACGCCATGGCTGGTCGCGGTCGGCCTGCTGTTCCCGGCTGTCTCCCATGCCGTGGACCGGTTCGACCTGAGCGTGGATCTTGCCGAAGAACCACGCCCACAGCCGCGCTTCTGGCAAAGCACCGGCATGTCGCCCGCAGACATGCTGTTGACGCGCGACATGCAAATGACACTGAAGATGATCGGGGACTCGCATGGCCCCGCCATCCGCTACCTGCGGCCCCACTATCTGCTTGACCTGGTGAAGCTCGAGTATACGGACAAGGGCGATCCGGTCCCGGACTGGAGCCTGCTGGACCGGGCATTGGACCCGGTGCACGAAGCGGGCATCCTTATGATCTTCGAACTGATGGGAAACCCCTCCGGCCGGTTCGACGACTTTCGGGAGTCGCGGCAGGTCTGGGCCTGGCGGGACTTCATCGAATCGCTGGCCAATCACCTGATGGACCGCTATGGCAGGGAAACGGTCGAGCAGTGGTATTTCGAGACGAGCAACGAGCCCGACATTCACCCCTTCTGGCCACAGACCCACAGCGGTTTTCTCAACTACTACGATGCGAGTTCCGAAGGGCTCAGCGCCGCCAACCCGCGGCTGAAGTTCGGTGGGCCCGGAGTCGGCCGATTCCTGTCACCGACCCTGAAGGCCCTGCTGGAGCACTGCGATACCGGCACCAATTTCCTGACCGGTGAACGCGGCGTGAGGCTCGATTTCATATCGTTTCACGTCAAGTCGCGGCCCCTCGAAATGGTGCGTTACGAGGAGCATGTCGTCGACTATATCCGGCGCTACCATCCGCGCCTGAAGGATGTGCCCCTGATGAACAACGAGGCCGATCCCATCGGCGGTTGGGGCATCCCCCGCTGGTGGCGGCCCGGGCCCTGGCACGCCGCCTTCGTGATGCAGTCGATCGACCTCCACAACCGGATCGTCATCGACAGGCTCGGGGCGGATCTCAGCATCGCGGCCGGCGACAATGCGTTCATGGGGGCATGGGACAAGCGCACGCTCGTGGCTCGCTTTCTGCCCGGAGACAATTACATCGAGCAGTGGGGAAGCTCCGACCCCGGCGGGTGGAAACCCTGGGACAGGGTGCATGACGACCGCCCGGTCACCGAGCGGTTCTACCTCGTCAAGAAGCCCGCCTTCACGGCGATGAGCCTGGCGGCGCTGTTGGGCGACAAGCGTTTCGTGGTACGCGGCTTTCCACCGCTCGTGCAACAGGTGGACACCTACCGGTCGGAGGCGCCGCACCTGGGCTGTATTGCGACGCGCCGGCAGGACCGGGTGATCGTGCTCATCTGCTACAACGCGCCCGCGATGAACCTGGCGGTCGGCAGGGATGGGGACGGCGCCGAGCCGGCGCCGTCCCAGCTCAGGATCGTCGAGCAATCGGTTGCCGACCTTTCGATCGATGTGCGGGGGCCGGGTTTTTCGGAAGGCCTGCTGACGCGGTTCCGCATCGACGACAGGCACGGTAACCCGGTGGCAAGCTGGCGCGAGATGGGGAGTCCGGAAGATATCACGGCCGCACAGTTCAACGCCCTGCAATCGGCCCAGGATCCGGTCATCGTTCACTCGGAGCCAGTTGCAATCCGGAACAACGGGATTCAGGTTCACTTGAGAATGGAAGCGCCTTCGGTCGAGGCGATTGTGCTGACTGCGGATGACGCCCGGATGCAGCCGGGTGCCGTTGCAGGGCTGGCGGAGTTTACCTATTCGGGTCTGGAGGGCGTTCCTGTCACCTACCTGAGTTGGCAAGGCGACCGGCCCGGCCCTCTGGTCCTTTACGAGGTCTACTATTCCAAACCTGGCGAGGATACGTATCGTCGGGTGTCGGCAGCAGGCATTCTGGACAGGAACTTTTCACTGGCCGGAACTCAGCCGGGCGGGCGGTTTCGGGTTGTGGTGAAAAACCTCTTTGGCGATGCAGGAACGGCGGCGGAACTGAACCTGGAATAAGGGCGATCGGCCCCAATCAAGCGTGGAGACGGCTCTGAACGGAAAGGGCCGATTGGCCCGTGTCACGTCAGACGGATTGGAAGGTCTGCCAAGTGTCCACGATTCGCCCTTCCTCGAATACGGCGATGTCTCCGAACTGAAGCAGCACCGCTTCGGTCTGCCGCGGGCGGAAGAAGACATAGTCGTCAACATTGAGCACGGTGGAGGAGGGGCTGGTGAACATGTCCTGGTTGCTGGAGCGGCCGTATACCGGATGCGTAGAGAGTTTCGGCGGCCAGACCGGGTCGGCCATCCAGCGCCCGCCGTAGATGAAGTAGGTGACGTCGCGCCTTACGGCATCGCGGGCGCCGCCAGTGGGGTCGCTTTCCAGTCCCGGCACCGACACTCCGTCGAGGCGCTTCAGAACCGGCGTGGCGATAAAGGCGGCGGGAATGTGCATGGGCAGGGCGCGATCGCAGAAGGTGGGTTTCAGGAGCCCCGACCCCAAGGCGAACTCGTTGGCCGGAGTGACCGTCTCGCTGCCGTAGTGCCGGTAGGTGGTACTGCCGCCGGTGTTCAGGGTCAGTTTGCCTGGCGAAAAGTCCTCGCGGTACACCTCTCGTGCCATGGCCAGGAATTGCCGGTAGCGCCGGGTGGTTTCCGGCAATGCGCTTTCAGGGGGCCCGACATGGTCTGGAAACATGGAGATATGGGCGTCGTAACCCATGAAGCCGGAAATGCGGAGATTGGGTGAGGAACGAATGTGTTGCAGTGCCGGCAAAACGGCTTCCGGAGACCCGAAGCCTCCCCGGTGAAATCCCACGTCGATCTCCAGATTGACCTGCAGGACCACACCCTTCGAACGCGCGAACCGCTCGTACTGCACCAGCCGATGGATGGAATCGATGAGCCATTCCACCTGTGCCCCGGCATCGAAGCGCTCACCGGACAGGCTGCCGTAGAAGGCGGTCAGGGCGCCGGCCGGCATCGGCTTGCCCAACAGCATGCGGCAATCCGGCCACCGGTTTGCCGCGACCGTCATGAAGGGCTGGTGAAAGACCATGAGACGGTTACTTGACGAGTGCCGCATGACCGCATCGACCAGTCCCACGGCCGGCAGGGACTTGGTGACTGTCCGGTATTGCAGGCTTTCCGGCAGGTGTCCAAGCACCTCGTCGAGATTGGCGAGAAGCCTCGACCTGTCGATTACCAGGGTGGGCCGGAAGAACCCGGCCTTCTGCAGCGCCTGCTGAAGCGAGGTGAAGTAGCTTTCCGCCCGCTCAGGCGGCGTTGCCGGTGAGGCCAGGGCGTTTCGGGACATGCCGGACGCTGCCGCGATGGAAGCGAGCCCCCCTTTCAGAACTTCACGGCGCCCTGGCAATGCCCGCGACCCTTAGCGCGCATTGCCTCTGGACAAGGCGAAGATGAACCTGGCGACCACGACCGTCTTCCGGATGATCAAGACGTGTGGAATCTTACTGGCTGCCGGTTACCCGGACAATCGGCTGAACCGGCCCATTGCACTTCGCTCAACCGGGCACTGGCTTGCATCACATGCCGCGTAAGCCGTTAATGTCCGGATGACCGCTTCGTGCGTTGTCCCTGTGCATCTTGTAAAGCCCGGTTCATTCGTCAAGCCGGGGGTGCCGGCAGCGATGCTGGCCGCATTGCTCTCGCTCGCCGGTCTGCCAGCCCTGGCCTGGGAAAGCATCCACCTGCGCGCGTCCGATGTCCATGACGCCGGCTATCCCACCGTGCGAGGACTGCAATCCATGGCAGATCGGCTTGACCTGGCGACGCAGGGACGCATTCACCTGAAAATCTACCCGGGCGCCCAACTGGGCGACGAACGGGACATGCTGGAGATGACGATCTTCGGCGGCATCGACATCAGCCGGACCAGCATGGGCCCGCTCAACTCGATTGTCCCCGAAACGGGGGTTTTCTCGCTGCCCTTCCTGTTCCGCTCCACCGAGCACATGCGCCTGGTGCTCGACGGCCCCATCGGCGATGAAATCCTTGCCGGCCTGGAGCCTCACGGGCTCATCGGGCTGGCCTACTACGATGCCGGGGCGCGCAACATGTACAACCGGGTGCGCCCGATTCATAGCCCCGCTGACATGCAGGGCATGAAAATCCGGGTCATGAACTCGCGCGTGTTTGTCGACATGATCTCGACGCTTGGCGGCAACGCCACGCCCATGGGGTTCGCCCAGGTGTATGAATCGCTCGCCCTGGGCACCATAGACGGCGCCGAAAACAACTGGCCGACGTTTGAGTCATCCCGCCATTTCGAAGTCGCGTCCCAGTACAGCGTTACCGAGCATGTGATGGTGCCCGAGGTGGTGGTGATGTCGCGCTACCGATGGCGGAAGCTGTCGGCCGGAGACCAGGCATTGCTGCGCGAGGCCGCCCGGGACTCCGTGCCCCTCATGCGCAATCTGTGGGATGCGCGGGTGAAGGTGTCCCGCGATGCCATGGTGGCGGCGGGAACGAACATCGTATCCGACATCGACAAGCAACCGTTCATGGCCGCCATGCAGCCGCTCTATGACCGGTATCTGCAGGATCCCGCCCTGCGTGGCCTGGTGGAGAGAATACGTGCCGTCAACTAGGCCAGGCGTCGAACGCGCCACCGAACGGCTCGCCGGTCTTGTCCTGATGATCGCCGCAGCGGGGCTCGTGATCATGACGCTGGTGATCGCCTGGCAGGTGTTCGCCCGCTACGTGCTGAACGCCAGCCCGCAATGGTCGGAGGCGGCCGCGCTGGTCGTCATGTTCCACTTCGTGCTGCTCGCGGCGGCGGTCGGCGTTTACGAGAAGTTTCACCTGGGTTTCCGGTGGCTGGTGTCCAGGCTGCCGCTTCAGCCAGGGCGCAACCTGTTCCTGTTCGGCCAGGTGCTGATCATGGGATTCGGCGCCGCCATGGCCTGGAACGGCATGGCCCTGGTCGACTACACGTCCTCGCACGTCATCCCGACGCTCAACCTGTCACGAGCCGCGGCCTACTGGCCGTTCGTGATCTGCGGCGGGCTCATCATGCTGTTCGCGCTGGTGCACTGCCTGAGCCTCGTGCGGAACCGGGAGATCGATCCATGGAGCTAGTGGTCCTGTTCGGCTGCTTCGCGGTCCTGCTGGCGCTCGGCGTGCCGGTAGCCTTCTGCCTGGGCCTTTCCGCGCTCGCCACGCTTTTCTACCTGGACATTCCGCTCATCGTCGCCTTTCAGCGCATGGCCGCCGGGGTCGATGTCTTCGCCCTGCTCGCCATCCCGTTCTTCGTCTATGCGGGCGAACTGATGAACCAGTCCGGCATCGCCGCGAAACTGGTGCGCCTGGCGGAGTCCATGCTCGGCCGGGTCCGGGGCGGGCTGGGGCAGGTGAGCGTGCTTTCCTGCATGATGTTCGGGGCGGTATCCGGTTCGGCCGTGGCCGCCACCTCCGCCATGGGCTCGGCGCTGACCCCGATCATGCGCGAGACGGGCTACGACGACGATTTCGCCGTCAACGTCACCGCCACCGGCGCGACCACCGGGCTGCTGATTCCTCCCTCGCACAACATGATCATCTACTCCATTGCCGCGGGCGGCAGCGTCTCGATCCTGTCCCTGTTTCTTGCCGGCATCGTGCCGGGCATCCTGGTGGGCCTGGCGCTCATGGCCGCGACCTACGCCCTTGCCATGCGGCGCGGCTATCCGGGCGGCAGCTTCCCGGGCTGGCGGCCGCTCCTTGCCGCATTCATAAGCGCGGTGCCCGGCCTGCTGTCGGCGGTCATCATCGTGGGGGGCATCCTTTCCGGCGTGTTCACGGCCACCGAATCCTCGGCGATCGCCGTCGTCTACACCATCCTGGTCGCAACCTTCGTCTACCGCAGCCTCAATTGGACGAAGTTCCTCGCCGCCACCCGCAATGCGGTAAGGACCACTGCCATCGTGATGCTGATCATTTCCACGGCGTCCGCCTTCGGCTGGCTGATGGCGGTTGCGGAGGTGCCGCTCAGGATGTCCGAAGCACTGCTGGGCATCACCGAGAACCCGCTGCTGCTCCTGCTGATCGTCAACGTCATCCTGCTGATTCTCGGCACGTTCATGGACATGGCGCCGCTGATCATCATCACCACCCCCATCTTCCTGCCCGTCACCACCCAACTCGGCATGGACCCGGTGCAGTTCGGGGTAGTGATGATACTGAACCTCGGCATCGGGCTGGTGACGCCGCCGGTGGGCTCGGTGCTGTTTGTCGGCTGTGCCGTGGGCGGCATTCCGATCGAGCGGAGCCTGCGCTCCATCTGGCCTTTCTACATCGCAATGATTTGCGTGCTGCTGCTGGTAACCGCCTTTCCGCAACTCTCCCTCGCATTGCCGAGCTTGTTTGAGTAGGAAAAGCTCAAGGCCGCAACCCGAGCGACCAACATGGCGGACATCGCGGACATGGCGGTGCGCCTCCCAGCCGATCGTGACAAAAACATGCTGCCGCGCCGATCACGGACGCTTCACCGGGGAAGTAGTCGAGGAACGCCTGGTGGACGAGGCGAGGTCCGCCCTGGGCCATGACGGAGGCAGAATCGCCGACCCGGTCTGGCGGTCCAGGGTTGCCGCCCACGAGATGAACCGGCACGCCTACCGGCTTGCGCAGCGGCGTGCGGTGGAGGAATCGGAAGGCGGCACCCCGGGCCCGCCGGCGGGCCCGCGGAGCTGGCCAGGGCGTTCGGTCAACTCAAAAACGGTACCTCAGGTCAACGCCAGCGGTGAACGGGCGGTTGACCGCCAGCAGGTCCAGCCCGTCGGACAGTTCGTTCGGGTCCGCCAGGTTGGCGTGTTCGTTGGTGACGTTGTCGAGGTATACGGCGGCTTCCAGCCGGTTCAGGCGCACCCCGCCGCGCAGGTTCAGCAGCTCGTAGGAGGGCCGGTGCAGGCCGCTGCGGCTGATGCTGCTGTCGATAAAGCGGAAGTCCGCCCGCCAGAACAGGTCCAGGCCGTTGGTCAGCTCGAAATCATGGTTGATGGCCACGACCCCGGTCCACTCGGGCACGTTCGGCAGCGGGTCGCCCTTGGCGATGCTGGTGGCCGCTCCGGCATCGGTGATCTCGGCATCGGTGTAGCCGATCCCGGCGGAGATCGAGAGACCGTCGGCCGGCATGAGGACGAGATCCAGTTCAAAACCCTTGCTCTCGGCTTCGCCGGTGTTCTCCGAGGCTCCGAAACCCAGGCCGCAGTTGATTGTCGGCGACCGGAAGTCGTTCCAGTCCATGTAGAAAGCGGCGACGTTCAGCACCACCCGATTGTCCGCCAGGTTCGTCTTGGCGCCGAGTTCGAAACTCCAGAGGTCATCGGACTTGTAGGAAGACGGCACGTTTGTGACGCCAAGTATCTCGCATGCGGTGGCTGCGGAATTGATGCCGCCGGGCCGGTAACCCTTGGCGGCATTGGCATAGAAATTCAGGTCTTCGTTGGGATACCACTGCAGCCCGACCCGCGGGTTGAACCCGTTTTCCGACAGGCTGAGTTCCGCGCCGGCGATTTCCCCGGTGCCGTACAGGTCGAACAGCGCCCCGCCGTCCCGGCGCGATGACTCTATGTCTATGTCGAACCAGCGGCCGCCGGCAATGAACCTCAACTGGTCGCTGATGTCATAGCTGGCTTCTCCGAATACGCCGATCTCTTCGCTTTCGCTGAGGAATTCCAGCGAAAAGAAGGATCGGCCGCCGAAACCGAAAAACAGGTCCATGGCCGTGCCGGGTTCCACGAACGATTCCGGCGGAAATCCGCCTTCCCGGTCGACGTTCTGGTAAAAGGCGCCCGCCACCAGTTGAAAGGGCCCGCTGAAGTCCGAAACGAAGCGGAGTTCCTGCGTGATCCGGTCTTCGTCACCGGCTTCGATGGTACGCACCGGCACGGTTGAAAGCCCCAGGAACGCGATCGCCTGCGTACCGTCTTCCAGGTCTTCCGTTTCCCGGTTGAAGAAGGTGGTGGACGACAGGATGGAGCCGGAATCCAGCCCGATCTCGAGGTCCAGGCTCAGCAGGTAGTATTCGTCCTCTCCCTCTTCATCGAGGTTGTGCTGGCGAACCTTCACGAAATTGTCTATTTCGTTGTCGACAAAGGCGGGGCCGTCGGATTTGAATTTCTGGTAGATGATGCCCGGATTGATGTAGATGTTGTCGGCCGCCTGCATTCCCAGGGAGAGCTGGAAACCGGTCGTCTCGTCCTCGTTGATTTCCTTGGAGGTGTACTCGTCCCCGCTGGAGTCTCCGCCGCCCACGATCGAATTGTCGGGGTCCACGAGGCGGTCGATGAAGCCCGCGTCGGCGACGTAATAGGCCGACCCGCGCAGTGCGGCCTTGCCGTCCCCCAGCGGAATATTGAAAGAACCGTCCACCAGATAGTCCTCACCGCCTCCTTTCACCGTGCCGACCCGGGTATGCAGGGAACCGTCCGCCTGCTCCGGGTCGGGTTTCCTGGTCACCAGGCGCACCAGCCCGCCCATGGAACGGGAACCGAACAGCGAACCCTGGGGCCCGCGCAACACCTCGATGCGTTCGACGTCCAGCACCCGGGGGTCCATGGTGATCGGCACCGGCGTGTCGTTGATGTACAGGGCCGACGTGCTGGCGCCGAAAATGCCCCTCACCTGGAACTGGCGCGAGGTCTGCCGCCCCTCCCCGGAAAAGCCGAAGGAAAGATTGGGCACGGCGGTGGCGTAGTCGGCGAACTCCACGGCGCCCATCTCGATGATGTCTTCCGCCGTGAACGCCGCCATGCTGATGGGAACGTCCTGGATGGCGGTCTGCCGTTTCGTGGCGGTGACGATGATTTCTTCCACCAGTGCGGATTCGTTTTCGTCCTGGGCCACAGCGCCATGGACCCCGCCGAAAAGGACGAGCGCCGATGCACTCAGACAGGCGGCGGACTTTGCCAGGATTTGACCTGTGTTTTCCCGGATCGAGCTGAACTTGCGGGCCACGATTCTCTCCCCCTCAATCTGTATCCGTCACCCGGCAAATGATAGACCGTTTTCCGGAAAGAACAAGATATGTGATCACATATCAGGGGCCCGTGCCGCCCCTCGTCCACAGGTCGCGTTTACGTGTCCCGCCCGGTTTATGCTACGTTGTAATAATTGATATGTGATAACACGATCGCGTAATTCCGGGACATGAACGTACTGCGCAAGGTGGAAAACCAGACGCTGCATGCACGCGTCTACCAGGAATTGAGAAACGCGATCATCCGCGGCCATTTCGCGCCGGGTGAAGTCGTCACCATCCGCCGCCTGGCTACCGAACTGGGCACCAGCGTCATGCCGGTGCGCGAGGCGATACACCGCCTCATTTCCGAGCGCGCCATCGAAATGCAGGGCAGCCGTTCCATGCGTATCGCGATGCTGACCCGGGAGAAAATCGAGGATCTGATCCGGGTGCGCTCGATCATTGAACCGGAGGCGGTATATCTCGCCGCCGGGCGCATCGGCGAGGACGACATACTCGAACTGGAAGTTCTGAACAGGAAACTCATGCGGGCCATCAAGCACGGGGACGTGGATGACAAACTGCTGGCAAACAGGGCGTTTCACTTTGCCGTGTACGAAATCGCGGCATCTCCCATGCTGCTCCAGGTCATCGACTCGCTGTGGCTGCAAAGCGGCCCGTATCTGCAGTCGCTGTTCGCCAGCGCGGACCGGTTTCATGAGGAACTCGGCACCGAGTTCATCAATGACGAGTTGATAGAAGCCTTCAGGAAAGGCGATGCCGGGCTGGCGAGGCGCATTCGCGAGAAGGACATTCGCGTTTCGGCCGAGTGGTATCTCAATCACCTGGACGAGTAGATTGTGCGGAGTTCCAGTTCGTGAATAGGGATTACAGATGAATCAACGGTCTGGCCGACGACTGCCTTTCCGCTTTCATGGAACAAATCACAAGTCTTTGATTTTAAAGAAATTTAGATTTAACATAATATCGTCAGTCTCACTAGCGAGTTCGCATACGGGGCTTCCCTTTCGGCGCACGGCCACATCATCCTGCCGTACGCAAGGTCATTGGACGAGCTTAACGCGCCGAAAGGCAAGCCCCGCATGCGAACTCTTTCCCGAGATTCGGCGTTGTTCCTTGCGCGTCCTCGTCCCGGGGCGCCGGGTTCCCGACTTGCATGAGGGAATGCCTCGCTGGACGATTTAACAGGTTGCCGATGTCTTATCTTCTCTACGCGATTGTATGGCTGATGCTGATTTCGAGCAGCTCGTCCGGGTACGCCGAACCCGTCGGGGCTGAGTTCTGCCCAATGCCGGCAGGGGAGCAGGTCAAGGCGCCGGTGTCGCGGTTCGGCTGCTATTCGGGCTATAGCGAACCCGTATATGCCGAGTTTCATAGAGCATCCCGTTATGTGGCAACGCGGGACGGGACGAGGCTCGCGGTGGATGTTTACCGGCCCGCGAAAAACGGGGAGCCGGTGGCGGAACCTCTGCCCGTGATCTTCAGCTACGCCCGTTACTGGCGCGCCACCGAGAATCCGGACGGGTCGATATCCACCGCGCTCGGCGTATTGCCGAAGGGCGCCAGTTCCGCTCCCATCGACGCCGCCAACGCCAGCGCCCGGAGCAACGTGCCGAACCTGCTGCGCCACGGCTACGTCTATGTGCGCGCCACCTCCAGGGGGGCGGGCGCGTCCTACGGCACGCGGGTAAGCGACATGACGGGTCTGGAGGCCAGGGACGGACATGACATCGTGGAATGGATCGCCCGGCAGCCCTGGTGCGACGGAAAAGTCGGCATGCGTGGCCTGTCCTATCCGGGCATGGCCCAGCACCTGACGGCCAGTGCCGCGCCGCCCCACCTGATCGCCATCTTCCCCGGTGTCGCGCCCTTCGACGAATACGATTCCAGTTGGGCGGGCACCGGCATCCTGCGCAAGTACGGCCTTTCCTGGCTTGCCCGCGAAGCCCAGCGCGACGACGTGCTGGAGGGAACCGCCGGTTCCAGCGTCAACCCCCTGCGGCCGAAAACGAAGATGGTGGCGCGCGTGGACGCCGATGTCGACGGCAGCATGCGGGAAGCCGCGCGCCGGGAACGCCAGTCCGGAACCGGTACCGATCCCCTGCGCTACTTTACCGTGCAGTCGCCCGAGTCGGCACAGATGCTGGATGTGCTGCGGGAAGCCGCCGGCGGAATCGGCATCACCGAAATGATCGAACTGCTGTACTCGACACAAGCGCTCGGCGACCTGCTCGGCCGACACCCCGGATTGGCGGACCGGCTGAGGCGTTTTCATTTCTATCGCGATGCCTCTCCCATGCTCGCCGCCGCCCAGCCGGTGGGACCCAATACCCTTTCCAACCTGATGCCGGCCATCAACCGTTCCAGGATCGCCACGTACAACTGGGGCGGATGGTTCGATTTCGCCGCCCAGGATACGACCTTGTGGCACGTCAACAACCGCAACCAGAAAAAACTGACGATGGGACCATGGACCCATGATCCCAACGAGGAGAACAACCCGCGGGAAGACTCCCACAGGCCCTTGCTCAACGTCGAGGAACTGCGCTGGTTCGACTACTGGTTGAAAGGGTTCGAAAACGGCGTCATGGACGATGCCCCGGTGCATTACGCGATCATGGACGAACCCCTGGAGTGGACCTGGCAGTCCGCGCCCGACTGGCCGCCCGAGGACACTTTGCCGGTCTCGTTCTACTTCGATGCGGCAGCCAACGGCCTTTCCACCGCGAAACCGGAGTCTGGCGGCAAGTCCCGATACCAGGTGGACTACGACGTGACGATGGGTGAATCCACCCGCTACCACGATTCGATCGGCATGGGTCCGATGCGATATGAACGCCTGAACGAACACGCCGAACAGTCCCTGGTGTTCGAAACCGCCCCGTTCGACCGGGACTACGTGGTCGTCGGGCATCCCATTGTCGAACTGTTCCTGACGTCCTCGGAAGGGGACATCGAAATCAATGTGTACATGCAGGAGATTGACGAGCGTGGCGAGCCGTTCTACCTCACCGACGGCATCATCCGTTCGTCCCATCGCAAGCTGGGACAACCCCCGTACGACAAGATGGGGCTGCCCTGGCTGGACGGTTCACGGACCGCGGTGGACAGCACGCCCCCCCTGAGCGAAAACGAACCGTCCGTGCTGAAGTTCACCATGTATCCCACCGCGGCAAGGTTCCAGCAAGGCCACAGGTTGCGCATCGTCATTACCGGGGCGGACGCGCATTCGAACTTGACCATCCCTTACGACCCGCCGCCGGTAATCTCGGTGTGGACCGGCTCCGATACCGCTTCCAGGATCATTCTTCCGATACGGACGTTGCTTTGATAGTGCATGGCAGGCAAAGAGATTTCGCGCGCTCGCGAACGCCCGTGCGGCAATGAAGATCGACCGCGGTGGTGACTCAGTTGCCCAGCGACTCCAGAAAGCCCGCAATCGTCTGTACATGAACCCCGAATGTTTCATCCGGCCGATTCATGAATGGGCCGAAGTGCTTGAGGTCGCCGGTCAGCAGGTGACTCGCGCCACATCCCAGGGCGGCCTGGAATATGGGCCGGTCCTTTTCCACGAGCCGCTCGGGACAGTCGAGGTTGGGACGGTGCTCGACGACCTCAATCTCCTCCAGGATCGCAGCCAGACGTTTCCGTGCGTCCGGCGCCTTTATCCGGATGTTGCGCTGCGCTTCTTCGCGGGCGTATGCGCTGGTCGCAAGCGTCCAGAGGGCTTCCGCCTGCAGTTCGATGACCAATGCCGCCTTTCCGTTTGGGTTGTGCGCCGCGGTGAACAGCACGTTGGCGTCAAGGAACAGTTTCACTGCCGCCGCGTGATGGCATCGACAATGCGCCGGCGCTCGCCGTCATCGAGCCTGTCGGCGGCGTCCCATTGGGCAATCTGCTCGTCGGAGTACACATCGACCTCGAGCACGACACCCGGCTTCAGTACGAACTCGTTGCCCCGGTCCTCCAGAATGAGGACGTCGCCGCCCTTGATGCCCAGGCGCTTGCGGGTCGCGGCAGGCAGGGTGATCTGGCCGCGGTTGGAGACGATCAGCGTTTCCGCCATATCCGTGTCCTTCGCTGGAATTTCCGGCTGGCAGATTAACAGAGTTTCGGGATATCGGAAATGCGGATCTTCTGTGCGATTGAAACCGTTATGGAGTTTGCGGCGGGCTCAGAACCGGTCCGGGCAGTGCGGTGCGTGGCGCGTCGCGAACAGCGCATCGGTACGGCGAAGGGCTTCGGGCCCGCCTTCGAGCATGCCAAGGGCGGCGAGTTCGCGGGCTGAACGGCGCCCGGCATAGAGCAGGGCGAGGGCCTTGACCGGCAGCACGATGTCGGCGTCGCCCCCGGCCGGGCCGGCTTCGGCGGTCCCCCCGGAGACGCCTAGCCGCCAGGTGCCCACGTTCCAGGGGGCGATGCGGTCTTCCGCAATGCTGAGGGTGAGCTCGCCGTCGGCATCCCAGCCGCGTCCCGCGAGCGCCGTGGGCACATCGACGATGCGCAGCCACATGCCCTCATCGTCCCGGGCGTTCAGGAGCCGCGGCTCGAGGAAGAACTCGAGTGCGGGGTCGTCCGCGGGGGCGTTGTTCCAGCGCACGCTGCCGACGAGGTCGTGGCGCTTCACGAAGCTCCACAGGGAACAGTAGGCGCTCGGCGTCAGCCACGCGAGGTCGCGTATCCTGATCTCCTGGGAACGGCTGGGGTGATCGTGCCTGTCGTGGCGCAACGTGTAGACCATGTAGCCGTCCGGCACCCCGTCGCCATCCCGGGACAGGGCGATGTGGACCGGGCCCTCGGCGTCGATATCCTCGAAAGCGTTGTTGTGCCACAGCGGCCGCCCCCGGTGCAGGTAGCACATGCGCTGCGCGATAAACTCGATGTAGACCCGCTTGACGAGGTCGTAGCCGGAGGCGATGCCGAGGCGTTCCACCTCGCTCGCGCCGCCGTCCCCGTCGTGGAAGTCGATGTCCGTGATGTCCACCTGGTAGTTGCGCATCACGGTCACCATGCCGTAGCCGTAGCGCTGGTAGATGGCGGCCTGGGAAGCCCACAGCGAGGCGACGGCCTGGCCGCGCTCGCGCATGTCGGCGAACGCCTGGAGGGTGATACGGCTCATCAGACCGCGCCGTCGATACTCGGGCAGGGTACCCACGGTCGATACGCCGCCCATGGGCACGGCGTTGCCGTTGGCGCGCATGGTGAAGGGGATGGTCGAGTACGTCGACACCAGGCGCGCTCCGTCGAAGGCGCACAGCGACCACTCCGGGCGGTTCGACTCCGTGACGGTATTTTCGGGGCCGTCGCCGAACTGGCCCGCGTACGCGTAGCTGGTGAGTTCCCCGAGCTGGCCGAACTCCTCGGGTGTCGCAGGTCGGATTTCGATGCCCATTGCGCCGTCCTTGACTTGCCCTCGCCCGCGCGCCGATCAGCGGCACACCGGCCGGCGGCCATGATCGCAGAATCGATTGACTATCGTCACCATGCAGATCGCCCGCATCCGTCATCAGCTTCCTGCTACGGACGCCGATACGCACGCCCGACGTGGCCATGCTCCCTCGGTGCGCCGCTCCGGCGAAGCTCGCTGCCCGAACGACAGCGAGGCAGGGGCCGATTCACTTGATATGGGCGTCGAACCACTCGCGGATGGCGTTCATCCGGAATCGCCGCAGCGGCGGCGGGCCGACCAGTTCCATGCCGTGCGGGCAGTTGTTCAGGCGCAGCAGTTCCACCTTGCAGCCCGCGTGCTCGAGCGCCGTGTACAGTTCCTCGGCCTGCTGCATGGGACAGCGCAGATCGTTTTCGCCCTGGATGAGCAGGGTGGGCGTGCGGCACTTGTGGGCGTGGGCGAGGGGTGAGAGTTCCCAGTAGCGCTCGGGAATCCGGTGCGGTTCGCCGTCCATCTCCAGGGTGATCAGGTGGCGGCCCGCATCGGAGACGCCCCACATGCTGAACATGTTGTAGACGCCCTGTTCCGGCACGGCGGCCTTGAAGCGCCTGGAGTTGCCGATCAGCCAGGCGGACAGGTGGCCGCCGCCGGAAACGCCGGTGACGCCGAGCCGGTCCGGGTCGGCGATGCCCGCCTTGACCAGGGCATCGAGAAAGGCATCGAAGTCCTTCTGCTCCAGCTTGCCCCAGCGGCCGACGATGGCGCTGGAGAACGCATCGCCGTAGCCGGTCGATCCCCGGGGATTGCAGAAGGCCAGGGCATAGCCGGCGCCGACGAGTTCCTGGAAATCGGCGTTGAAGCTGAGCCCGAAGCCGGCATGGGGGCCGCCGTGAATATAGAGGATGGTCTTGTAGGGCGGTTGTACGCCCGCTGGCTTCAGCACCCACCCCTCGATCTCGATGCCCCGGCCGGCCTGGGCCGTTACCCGTTCGATCTCCGGCCACAACAAGCGCGCCCGCCAGCGGCGGTTGTGGCTGGTAAGCGGCCGCTCCGCGCCGGTTTCGAGGTCGTACAGGGCAAGCTTTGGGGGCGCGTCCGGAGTCTGGACGGCAATCAGAAGCTGCCGGTCGTTGCCGTCAAGCGGTGTGACGATGCGCTCGCCGCCGATCACCTCGTCGTGCCGGCGCGGGCCGGCGAGCGAAATCCGATAGATGCGTGACTCGCCGCCGACGGCAACGGGCATGCACACCGCCGACCCGTCCCCGGCAACGACCGGCCTGACGTGCATCAGGGCAGCGGGTGAGTTGACCTGGAACAGTGCGCCGACCGCCAGGCCGGTACCGGCGGTGCGGGACCGGGCGCGCTTGCCCTTGACGCTGACGGCGAATAGCTGCGACTGGCGCGACATGTCGCCCTCGGGCGGCGCCAGGTAGGCGAGCCGCTCGTCGTCGCACCAGAAGAAGCTCATGATGACCTGCCCGTCGGCCAGGGTCTCCTGTTGCCCGCTGGTGACCTCGACGATCCTGAAGCCGCTCTGCATGAATTCGTGGTGCGCCCTGCCGGTCACCAGGCAGGCGATGCGGGCGCCGTTCGGCGACCAGGCGAGGCCGAGGATCATCCCGTCGTGTTCGGTGACCGCTTTCGCCTTGCCGCCGCGGCTCGGCATCAGGTAGAGGGCCTGCCCGAGATCCTGCAGGTAGCCCAGGCCGTCCATGCGGAACCAGGCCCGGGTGATGCGCTTGTGGTCGTTGGGCCCGGGCGGGGCGGGGGGCGCCGCCAGCGCGCTGAAAGCCAGGGTCCTGCCGTCGGGCGACAGGTCGAAAGCGCCGACGCCCTGGGGCAGGTCGGTAAGCTGCTCGGCCTCGCCGCCGTCCAGCGCAATGCGGTAGACCTGCAGCACGTTCGAGCGGGTGGAAAGGAAATAGACCGACCGTCCGTCGGGGGCGAACCGGGGGTTCGAATCGTCGCCTGCCTCGCCGGTCAGCCGCCGCGACCGGCCGCCCCGGGTCGAGACCTGCCAGAGGGAGGTGGACTGGCGTTCTTCCTCACCGCTGCCCAGGGTCTCGGACAGCACGTAGACGGCACTGGCGCCGTCCGGCGAGAGAGTGCCTCCAACAACGTATCTCGCCTGGAGTATGTCGTCCTGATTCAGGGGTCGGGTGCTGCGTGCCATGGCGTTTTCCTGGTTTCCGGTTTATCGCGAACTGGAGGTTCAGACGCGTCAGGCGAGGGTGAACCGCAGTCGAGTGTCGGTTGAGGGGTCTCCCTCTGCCACGGGTGTTTCAAAGCCTCGGATCTGGATGCGCCATGAATCCCGTGCTGAGGTTTCCGAAGGCGAGCCGCGTCTGAACTCTTGCCGGCCTCGCTACGTTCATTCATGAATGGGTCGGGCTAACGACTTGGAATTGAAGGAAAACCCTCATGCTGACCATTGACTGGCTGCTCTGTGCAGCGTTGGCCGTCGCCGTTGGCGCCTGGTGGATGACGGGCCTGGAGGCGCGCCGCCGCATTGTCGCACTGGCGTCACTCGTCGCGCTCGTGACCGGAGTCGTGGCGGTCTTGGACCATCGCTGGCAGGCGGCGGGGGGCGTGGCAGTTGCCGTTCTGCTGCTCGTTTCGGCACTGGCGGGCAAACTCCGCGAAGACAGGAAACCGTTGCGCGTGCCCTATGTGAGCGGCGCCCTGTTCGCGCTGCTGGGCGTTGTCGCGTTCGGGCTGCTTTACGTTTTCGTGATCACCGGGCTTCCGGCGCCCTCGGGCGAACACCCGGTAGGGGTGCGGGACTTCGAGCTCTCCGACGAATCCCGCAAGGGCGTGCTGGCCGCAGGAGACGACGAACCGAGGCGCCTGCTGGTGCGCGTCTGGTACCCGGCCGGCGACGTGGCAGGGCTCAGTCCCCGGCCCTATTTCAACGAGATCGAGGCCGAGACCACCGCCTCCGGCCTGGGCAGCGTCATGGGGATGCCGTTCTTCTTTCAGTACCTCAAGCACAGTGCCACCAATTCCTACGAGAACGCGCCGCTACTGGACGGCGCTGCGAGCCAGCCCGTGGTGATCTACAGCCACGGGTACACGTCCTTTCCGGGGCAGAACACCGCGCTCCTGGAAGAACTCGCCAGTCACGGCTACATCGTCTTTTCCGTGCAGCACACCTACGACTCCTCGCCGGTGGTGTTCCCGAACGGCGACGTGGCGGGCCTGGACCCGGCACTGTTCGCGGAAATGGAGAAGTTGGCAACGGAGATGTCGGAAGACCAGCGGCTGAGCTTCGTCGGCGCGACATTCGACGAGCGGCGCCGGGGCACCAGGGCGAGCTATGAACGATCGATGCGGGACGGGCAGCGCATCCCATCGGTCAGCGCGGCCGTATGGCGGGCGGACCGCATCTTCGTCCACGACCGGCTCGAAGCGGGTGAGGTACCCGGCGAGGTTGTCGACATCGTCGCCGCGGGCGACCTTGGCTCGGTGGGGGAAATCGGCATGTCCTTCGGCGGCTCCACCACCGGTGGCGTGTGCATGGTCGATCCCCGCTGCGCGGCCGGCGTCAATCTCGACGGCGGCGACTATGACTTTCAGCCCTTCAATCGCAACGTCCCGGCTCCGTTCCTCATGGTTTATTCGGATCTGGATGAGCTCGCCGCCGTGGTTTCCGGAGACCCGGATGCCACCGGGCACGGATTCAACGACTTTTCCTACGAGCGCCACGAAACGGCGGGGCTGAGATCGGATGTCCATCGCCTGATGGTTGACGGGGTCACTCACCTGGGCGTATCCGACTTTTCGCTGTTCATGCGCATGCCCTGGCGAAGGCCGCTCTTCGGCAGCATAGACGCCGGCGCCATCATCGGGATTCAGAACGACTTCGTGCGCGGCTTTTTCGACAGGCACCTGCGCGGTATCGACAACGGTTTTCCAGCAGGCGAATACGCCAGGTATTCCGGCGATGTGCGGCCTTATCGCAACGATGGCCTGCGCGAGTGGTGGCTGGCGGCCAATCCCGTCGACCGGACCGTGCAGGTGGTGCTGGAGACTTCGTTGGGCGAGCTCGAAGTTGCCCTCTACCCGGAACGCGCGCCGCTGTCGACGGCGCAGTTTCTCGCCCATGTGGACGCCGGGCATTACGACGGCGCGAGCTTCTACCGGGCGACCCGGCGGTCGCGGGGGAGTTCGATCGAGGTGGTGCAGGGCGGCTTGCTGGCTCATGTCATGGGTGCGGACAGCGAAGGGCTCGAGGCATACTCGGAGGCGGAATCGGCCTTTCCTCCGGTGGCGCACGAGACGACTGACCGGACGGGCATCCCGAACGAACGCGGCAGCATCGCATTCGCGCGCCTCGACCCCGGTACCGCGAACTCCGAGTTCTTTTTCAACGTGCAGGACAATCCTGTGCTCGATACCGGTTACACTGCCGAGGGCCGCGACGGGCACGGTTATGCCACCTTCGGCCGCGTGCTGCGGGGAATGCGCGTGCTGGAACGGATTCAACGGTTGCCGAGCGATGCCCCGACAGCCATGGAAATGCTGCAAGGCCAGATTCTGGAGGAGCCGGTGGTGATTCGGCGGGCCTACCGTGTCGCTGCGGCCGAGGGTTAGCCCCAATACTGTTCACTTTAGGTCAATTCCGCTATGCTGCGACCTTGCTTCG
>JAPPHD010000050.1 GCA_028821125.1 Gammaproteobacteria bacterium | reverse complement strand
GCCGGATACCCGTACCGCATACCTGCTCTCGGTGCCCGATCGAAGCAATCTTTTGCCACGCTTATTCCAAAAATGGTATTTAATTCAAATGCTTGAGAAATTGTTCCACGCAAGGGCTTTCACCCGCAATCATTGCAGCGACCGGAATCGACCCTGCGGTTTCCGGCCGGACGCTACGACATCACGGGCCGAGCCGCAAGAATCTCGACCCGGTTGATGTCGACGTCCGATCGCCGGGCTATCATATTGATGGGGAGTTCGTTCCTTGAATTACAGTCTGAAGTCATTCCGTGGCGACTTTTTCGGCGGTGTCACCACGACGGTCGTAGTCTTGCCGGTTGCCCTCGCATTCGGCGTGGCGTCCGGCATGGGCGCCGCGGCCGGCATCTACGGAGCCGTCGCGGTCGGCCTGTTCGCCTCGGTTTTCGGCAGCGCGCAATCCCGTATCCCGGGCCCGACGACCGCAACCACCGTCGCCATGGCCGTAATCGTCACCAGTTATGCATCCACCATGAGCGAGGCGCTCACGATTGTGATCTTGGGGGGCCTGTTCCAGGTATTGCTGGGCCTGTCGCGCATCGGCCGCTTTGTGGCCTATACGCCCCACGTGGTCGTCTCCGGATTCATGTCCGGCATCGGCATCATCGTCATAGTCATGCAGACCCTGCCGGTCCTCGGTATCCCGTCTGCGCCCGGCGGCGTCCTGGGCGCGATCCGGGCCTATCCGGACGCCGCGGGTAACGTCAACACCAGCGCCCTGGCCGTTGCCGCGTTCACGCTTGGCGTCGCGTCGGCCTGGCCCCGGGGCCTGGCCAGACAGGCTCCGGCCCCGCTGATCGCTCTGCTGGCCGGCACGGCGCTGAGCCTTCTGTGGTTGAACGACGTTCCGGTGATCGGGCCGGTTCCCGCAGCCCTGCCCGAACTGCAACTGGAGGCGCCTTCCCTGCTGTTTCTGCTGAGAGCCGTGGAACCGGCCCTGATCTTTGCGCTGATCGGTTCCGTGAACAGCCTGCTCATCTCGCTGGTGGCCGATTCGCTCACCGGTTCCCGGCACGATCCGAACCGGGAACTGGTGGGCCAGGGAGTCGGTACCCTGGCCGCGGGCGCGATCGGAGGGCTGCCGGGGGCCGGCTCGACCATGCTGACCATGACCAACATACGCGCCGGCGGGCGCACACGAATCTCGGGCGTGGTGTACGCGCTGCTGCTGCTGGTATTGGCGTTCGGGCTCGGCCGCTTCGTCGAGGTGATCCCCCATGCGGTGCTCGCGGGCATTCTCATCAAGATCGGGTGGGACAATATCGACTGGCGCCTGCTCACCCGCATTCACCGCATTCAGCGCGAGTATGCCGTCGTGATGCTGGCGACCCTGGTGTTGACCGTGTTCGTCGATCTCATCACCGGGGTCGCAATCGGGCTCATCGCCGCCGGCATGGCGCACGCGCGGCAGTTGGAGGGGCTGGAACTCGACAGCGTAATTTCGGTACCGCTGGTCGACCGGGTCTTTCTCGCCCGGGCCGAAGACGCGGCGGCGGACCCATATGCCGCGCGGGTCGGCCTGGTGCGGCTGAAAGGGAGGTTTACCGTTGCGTCCTCGCACAAGCTGATTGCCGTGATCGGCGCGGACATCAAGGACCACGAAGTGGTCATCTTCGATTTCTCGGGCGCCACGCACCTCGACGACAGTGCGGCGATGGTCATCGACAGGCTCATGGAAATCGCCGCCGACGAACGGACCGAGGTCATCGTGATGGGCCTCTCCAGCGGCGTGGCTCACATTCTGCACACGCTGGGCGTTCGGCAACGGATACCCGACGAGCGCCTCGTGGAAACGCTCGAAGAGGCGCGGGAGGCGTCCAGCCAACTCCTGAAACGGTGAATTCAGCGGTATTCTTCACTGAAGGAGCACAAGTATTTCGATGATTCGCACCAGCGCCTTCGAAGGCGATGCCGTCGATTTCCGAGGTCCGCAATTTCCGGGTGTCGATATCCGCCCGAACGGTTAAGATTGTCCGGCCTGCGGATCCAGCCGATTGATTCAGACATGGGGTGGGGTGGCCGATAGCGCAACCGGCCCCTTGACGGCGAGCCTGTTGCCGCCGCCGGCAGGAACGGCAGATGTCTGGGAGCGGGAAAAGAAGAACAGGTGAGCTACAACATTCAGTCGCTTCGGGGCGACCTTTTCGGCGGCATCACCGCCACGGTCGTGGCGCTGCCGGTAGCGCTGGCATTCGGCGTGGCTTCCGGGCTCGGTGCCGCCGCGGGCCTCTACGGCGCGATTGCCGTCGGTTTCTTCGCCCCCATGTTCGGCGGTACCCGTTCCCAGATCTCCGGCCCCACGGCTCCCATGACGGTAGCCATGGCGGTGATCGTGACCAGCTATGCATCCACGCTTGCCGAGGCGCTGACGGTGGTGATCATGGGCGGCCTGCTGCAGGTGCTGCTCGGCATCTCGAGAATCGGGCGTTTCGTGGCGTACACACCGCATGTGGTGGTGTCCGGATTCATGTCGGGCATCGGCATCATCGTCATGTTGATGCAGACGCTTCCGTTTCTGGGGATGCCCGCCGCGCCGGGCGGTGCGCTGGGCGCAATCGGCGCCTGGCCGGATCTTGCCATGAACGTCAATACCAGCGCCTTCGCCCTGGGTGCGTTCACCCTCGCGGTGGGCGTGTTCTGGCCGCGCGGGCTGGCACGGCGCCTGCCCGGCCCACTGGTGGCGCTGCTGGCCGGCACGCTGCTCGGTGTGTTCTGGTTGAACGATGCGCCGGTTATCGGGCATGTTCCGATGGGCCTGCCGCAACTGCATTTCGAAATGCCGACGGCAGAGTTCCTCGCACGCGCCCTGGAACCGGCGATCATTCTTGCGCTGCTGGGGTCGGTGGACAGCCTGCTCATATCCCTGGTGGCCGATTCGCTGACCGGTACCCGGCACAACCCGAACCGCGAACTGGTGGGCCAGGGGGTCGGCAACGTGGCGGCCGGGTTGATCGGAGGGCTCCCGGGGGCCGGGTCCCCGCTCCTGACCATGACAAACATACACGCCGGCGGACGATCTCCGGTTTCCAGCGCAGTCTTTGCCGCACTGGTGCTGGCGCTGTTGCTCGGCCTCGGGCGTTTCGTGGAACCCGTTCCCCATGCGGTGCTGGCCGGCATACTCATCAAGATCGGCTGGGACATCGTCGACTGGCGCCTGCTCCGGCGCATCAGGCGCATCGCGCCCGAACACCTGGTCGTCATGCTGACCACGCTGGCGCTCACGGTGCTGGTCGACCTGATCACCGCGGTGGCCATAGGCCTCATCGTCGCGGGAATGGCGCATGCCCGGCAGCTCGAGGGCCTGGAACTCGACAGCGTGGTATCCGTGCCGTTGCTCGACCGGATATTCCTGGCCGACCGCGAGGATTTCGTCGGGGACGATCCCTACTCGGCGCAGGTCGGCCTGGTGAAACTCATGGGTCGTTTTACCGTGGCGTCGGCACACAAGCTGGTGACGGCGATCGGCGCGGACATCAAGGATCACGAAGTCGTAATCTTCGACTTTTCTGACGCCACAAGCCTCGACGACAGCGCGGCGATGCTTGTGGACCGTCTCCTGGAAATCGCCGAGGAAGAAAACACCCGCTATGTCATTTCCACCCTTCCCGACGAAATCCGCGAGGTCCTCGATGCCCTCGGCATTCTCCAGAAGGTGCCCGCGGCTTCCCTGGCCGCGTCACCGGACGAAGCCCGCGAAGCCGCGCGCGCCTTGCTTGACGAATGATCGGAAGCGGATCCGTTGACGCCCGGGAGGTGCCCCCGGACACCCGAAGGGCGCGTTCGCAAGCGCACACCGGCACGTGCGCTGATTCCGAATGGTCAATGGGTTCCGGCGCTGGAGTCCGTCCAGGCAGGCATCCGGGGAAATCAGCATGACAGACAAGACGTTCGCGGATTCGTGCATCGACAGGAACGCACGCTATGCCGCCACATTCGACAAGGGCGACCTGCCGGCTCCACCCGCACGCAAGGCTGCGGTCGTTGCCTGCATGGACGCCCGCTTGGACACCGCGCGGCTGCTCGGTCTCGAAGAAGGCGACGCTCACGTGATTCGCAACGCCGGGGGCGTCGTCACCGACGACGTGCTCCGCTCGCTCCTGATCTCCCAGCGGCTGCTGGGCACGAGGGAGATCGTCCTGGTGCAGCACACCGGCTGCGGGATGATGACTTTCCGGGACGATGGCATTAAGGACGCCATTGAAACCGAAACGGGTCTGCGGCCGCCATTCGCCTTGGAGGCATTTGCTGACCTCGAAAAGAACGTACTGCAATCCATCCGTCGCATCGAGGCCTGCCCGTTCATTCCGCTCAAGGACAGTATCCGCGGTTTTGTCTACGAGGTGGAGACCGGCCGGCTGCGCGAGGTGACCTGATACCCGGGGTGGGGAAAGCGTTACTGCAAGCGCAACTGGGCGTTCACCCGTCCCGCCGCTTCCTGGGCATCGATCGAGGCCCGAATGACCGCGATGCCCTCGTCGTTCTCCAGTGCCGCGATCCAGGCGATCACATCGTTGAAGGGCTGACCCTGCAGCGTCACGCTGACGACGCCGTCGGACTCCGGCTGCAGCCGCCCGACCTTCAGGCCCCTGGCCTCCGCTGCCCGGGTAACCAGCGGCAATATCGAGCGCCCCGTCTCTTCCGGCGCCTGTTCGGCGGCGGCCCGCACCCGGGTTTCGTTTGCCCTCAGCCACTCGAGCAGTATCCTGGCATTGGCGTGGCGATTGGCCTGGGTGGCTTGCCAGTCGGACATCGGCTTCCACAAGCCCGCCCAAAGGAAGACGAGCGCCGCCGCAGCCGCCAGTGTGCCGAATACCAGCCGTTCCCCGGGTTCCTTCGAATTGAACCACCGGGCTGCGGCCGAGGTGCGCAGGCTTTCCATCACCCGGGCGAGCACGTCAACCGCCCCTCATGCGCAGGCGTGCCTGCACGCCGCGCTCGACCTGTTCGGCGGAGGCGATCTCGGCCTGTACGCCACGCGCCTCCAGTGCCTCGCGCACCCGGTCGACATCGTCGTAGCGGCTGACCAGCAGTTCGGTCGCGAACTCTCCCCGCGCCTCGTTGTAGTCCATGCCCATCAGGGTCATCGACTTGTCCATGACGGCAGCCAGATCGCCGGCAAAGCGGACCATCGACTTGCCGGTGACGTCCGGACGCTCCCCCAGCCGCGCCTGCATGCGCCGCCGAATGTTCTGCACGGTGGCCGTCCGGTCCCGTGGGAAAATGCCCGCATAGATCGCCATGGACTCGCTTTCCAGGGTATCCGCCTCTACAGCGGACCAGATCCCCGTGGTGGCCTTGGCGACGAAACCGAGCAACAGCCAGGCGGTGGCCAGCAACGCAACGATGCGCCACCCTGTGGCGCGGGCATTGCGCGGCAGCTCGGGCGCGTATTCGCCCTGCAGCAGGTTGAGCGCAGGCTGCGCTCGCCAGCGTTCCGCGAAATAGCCGAGTATGTCGGCCTCCCCCGCCAGAAGAACCGGGTTTGCCCTGCTGACTTCGATGTCGAGTTGGCTGGCTTCGATATCGGTCAGGCCGCCGTTGATGAGGGCCAGCCTGTCGAGATCGAGGGAAGCGAGCGCCGGCAGGAGACTGCCGCGGTCGATGGTCGCGGCCTGGTCTTCCGTGCGCAGCAACGCATGGCCGTTTTCGAACAGCACGCTGGCCGTGCGCGGTTCGGCGGGCAGCAGTTCCGCTTCGGATACCAGAAATCCCGGGCGGATTCCCAGTGCGCGCAGACAGGCCAGCCAGTCGCGGAGCAACCCGTCGTCGACGATGCAGCAGCGAATCGGCTGTCCGCGCCGCACGGGGCCGCTCGCGATGTGGGCGCTTTCGAGGTTCCCGGCTATGAACTCTTCGACGGCGTAGGGCAGAGCGCGCCGGATCTGGCCGGCATTGCGGCCCGGAACCTCGCAGGTGACCGTCAGCACGTGCTGGCCGGGAGCGAGGAGTACGACGTTGGCGGGATTCCTGGCCCACTCCTCGCCGGAGTCGGACCCGTTCACCGTGCCGTCGGAGGACCCGGAACGTTGCCAGAACGGGGTGAAATCCGGCTGTTCCTCCGGTTCGCACAGGAATTCGCCGGAACCGCGGGAGTGTTGACGGCCGTCCGCATCGACCACCAGCCACTCGCAACTGAACTCGATGCCCGCATCGCGCGGGCGCGGAATCGACAGCGTTCTGATGAACAGGGTGGGCACGGGTCAGGCGTCTTCGACGGTTACTTCGAACAGGGATCTGAAATCCTTGCCCAGGTCCCGGGATACCAGGCTGATGGACCCGGTTTCCGGGTTCCGGTGCAGAAGCGATGTTAACACGGCGGTGCTGTCTCCCACCTGTGCCCGGACCTGCACCTCGAACCAGGAACTCGTGACGTCGAAAACGTCGGCGGCGGGTGCGAAGTCGGGATACTCCGCCAGGAACCTGTCGACGTCCGCAAACTCGCGGACCGAGTCGGCCAGTTGCTCGATCGCGACAGGATCGGGGTTTGGATTGGCGGCCAGGGCCGCGAACAGGGGCAGTGGAGCCGTGTTGACGTTGATTTTCAGGCTCTGCACCGGCAATACGCAGACGTGTTCCGCCAGGATGTCCAGATACTCCGGTTCCATGCCACGCAACAGCCGCATCTCGGAGAGGTGCGCGAGCGGGCCGTTCGGCGTTCGATGGGGCGGTTCCTTCAGGAGATATTCCGAATCTTCCGCACCGAACCCGTGGACGGCCTCGTCCTTGTCCACCCAGTCGCGCAACGCATCGGCAAGGGTCTCGGGAATTCCGAGGATGGTGAGCAGCGTCTTGAAGCGGCTGAGGTGCTGCTCCCGTCCCTCTTCACCGGCGAGCGCATTCAGGTTGAAACAGCCGTTCAGGTCCCGCGCCCTTATTTCCAGGAATCCTTCCTTCTCGATCTCGAATGGCGCAATGGCCTGGGCCCAGGGCTCCTCGAGGGTGTCGATGCCCGGCCCGGACTCCGAGAAGTCTTCATAGAGCGCCTGCCGGGCAAGCGTTTCCGCGCCCAGGGCATAGGACAGGGCCTGGTCGAACCCGAGGGTGTTCTGACTCTGTGCGACGCTCAGGCTGTGGCGGCCGAGAAGCTGGTAGACCACGGCGGTCAGTACCGCCACGATCAACAGCACACTGATCAGTGCGACGCCCTGCTGGGGCGCATGGAACCCCGTTCGGCGCCCGATGAACCGGGCCGCGAGCCGAATTCGCATGGGTCGCGGCGTCATTGGCGGAACCCGGCTACGGGCCATATGCGTTCCACGATACCGAATGGCTCGAATTCCAGCCGCATGACGATGGCGCCGAGGCGGCGATTCGAAGTGCCCGCCTCTTCCCCGAGCAGCGGCCAGTAGGTGTGTTCCTGGCCGGCGGTGTCCAGCGCGAAGAACTCCACCTGGTCGACGTCCGCCACCAGGCGTTGCAGCGTGGGTTCCGAGTCCTGCGCGCGGTCGAGAACGCCCCACCAGGCCCTGTAGAGGTCGCCGCCCTCGACGATGTAGGCGATGCGTTGCACTTCGGCGCGTTGCGCGCGCAACGGGTTGCGCCAACCGAGCCTGGAGAACTCCATCAGGCCGTCGCTGCCGATCAGTACCGCTCCCCTGCTGTCGCCGAGCAGGTCGCGGACGGGGCGGTCGGTCATCTGCATGATGTCCCGCTGGAGTACGAGCATTGCCCGCTGTACCTCGGTGAGCCGGTCGGAGCGCTCACTGACGACTTCGTGGTTGCCGAGCGTCCGGCCCATCAGTTGCGCGCAAAGCAGCCCGATGACGGCGAATACGGTGAGCGCCACCAGCATCTCCATGAGCGTGAATCCGTTGGCGAGGGACGGTTTGCGCATCAGTACCGGCCGACGAAACCGACCAGGGTGTCCAGCGGGCCGACATCGTCGCCGTCGATCACTTCGAAGACTTCGATCTCGACCCGGCGCAGCCAGGGGTGGGTGGTTTGACTGGTCTGGCGTTCAATGCGCCAGGAGCGTCCGGACATCCGCACCCGCTCCGTTTGCCGGCCCGTGGGCAGGGCGTCGGTGTTGCCGATGCGCGCCAGGCGAACGCGGGCCAGGTGGTTTTCGGCCACCCAATGGGCGACCAGCCGCTGTTCAAGCGTGTAGGTCTGGCTCACCACGTTGCCGATGGCCGACGACAGGGCGAGCCCCACGACCGCGATAACGGTCAGGGCGATCAGCATCTCAAGCAGCGTGAAGCCTCTGGCTCGCATGGAACAATTTTCAACTCATTGATTTCAATAGATAATCTATTTGACAT
>JAPPHD010000104.1 GCA_028821125.1 Gammaproteobacteria bacterium | reverse complement strand
TGGTGCGCGTGGAGGAAATCCGCCAGAGCCTGCGCATCATCCGCCAGTGCCTGGATAACATGCCGCCGGGCCCGCACAAGGCGGACCATCCCCAGGCCACGCCCCCGCCCCGGGCGGAGACGATGGAACACATCGAGACCCTCATCCAGCACTTCCTGAACGTGAGCTGGGGCCCGGTGATCCCGCCGTCCGAGTGCTGCGTCAACATCGAGGCCACCAAGGGCTGGAACTCCTACTACCTGGTCTCCGACGGCGGCACCACCTCATACCGCACGCGCATCCGCACGCCCTCGTTTCCGCACCTGCAGATGATTCCGCTGATCTCCCGGGGCTTCATGGTGGCGGACCTGATCGCCATCATCGCGAGCATCGATTTCGTCATGGCGGACGTGGACCGATGAGCGAAGCGCAACTTATCAGCCCGCTGAGCGCCGAGGAGGTGGAGGCCATCGAGGCGGAGATCGCACACCTGCCCGACCGGGCGTCCGCGGCCATCGATGCGCTGCTGATCGTGCAGGAAAAGCGCGGCTGGATCTCGGACGAGAGCCTCGCGGCCATCGCCGGGCTGCTCGGCATGTCCACGGCTGACCTGGACAGCATCGCCACCTTCTACAACCTGATTTACCGGCGGCCCGTCGGTCGGCACGTGGTCATGGTCTGCGACAGCGTGAGCTGCTACGTGATGGGCTGCGACCGCCTGCGCGGGGCGGTGGAGGAGAAGCTCGGGGTCAAGCCCGGGGGAACCACGGAGGACGGCCGTTTCACGCTCCTGCCCATCGTCTGCCTCGGCGCCTGCGACCGGGCGCCGGCCATGCAGGTGGGCAAGGAACTCTTCGGCCCCGTCGCAGCGGATGACCTGGACGGCATCTTCGGAGGGTTCGACTGATGCACGATCTGTCGACCATGCCGCTGACCGGCCGCCTTCTCGACGCGGATGCGGCGGGTAAAGGCGTAGTGGACCTGGAGGCTTACGAGGCCTCCGGCGGCTACCAGGCCGCCCGGCAGGCGGTAACGGGGATGACTCCGGCGGAGATCCGGGAACTGGTCAAGGACGCCAACCTGCGCGGCCGGGGCGGGGCGGGTTTCCCCACCGGCGTGAAATGGGGCTTCGTCCCGATGGACGGCGCCGCTGCCGAAGGGCACAAGTACCTGGTGTGCAATGCCGACGAAATGGAACCGGGCACCTTCAAGGACCGCTACCTGATGGAGAAGGACCCGCACATGCTCATCGAGGGCATGATCATCGGGGCCTGGGCCATTGAGGCGGACAAGGCCTACGTGTTCCTGCGCGGCGAGTATCACGAGCCCTACCGGCAATTGCAGGACGCCATTGCGCAGGCCCGGTCCAGGGGCTACCTGGGGGAGGGCATCTTCGGCACCGGATTCAACCTGGAACTGGCGGTGCACCGCTCGGGCGGGCGCTACATCTGCGGCGAGGAGACGGCGCTCCTGAACGCCCTGGAGGGCAAGCGCGCACAACCCCGCACCAAGCCTCCCTTCCCGCCGGCCAGCGGCGCCTGGGGGCGACCGACCATCGTGAACAATGTGGAAACGCTGTGCAACGTTCCCGCCATCGTCACGAACGGCGCCGACTGGTTCCTGGAGCTGGGCCGGGGTGAGGATGCCGGCACCAAGGTGTTCGGCGTATCGGGCCGCGTCAACAATCCGGGCCTGTGGGAACTGCCCATGGGCACGCCCATCCGCGAGATCATCGATGACCATGCCGGCGGCATGCAGAAAGGCTACAGGCTGCGCGGCATCCTGCCGGGCGGCGCGTCGACGGAATTCCTGGTGGAAGAGCACTTCGACCTGCCCATGGAATACGCCACCATCCAGGCGGCCGGTTCGCGCATGGGCACCGGCACCATGATCCTGATGGACGACTCCATCTGTCCCGTGGACATGTCCCGCAATCTTCAGCATTTCTTCGCCCAGGAATCCTGCGGATTCTGCACGCCCTGCCGGGAAGGGCTGCCCTGGGTGGAACAGCTCCTGCTCGACATCGAGGAGGGGCGCGGGCAGCCGGGCGACCTGGAGGTGCTCGACCGGAACGCCGACTTCATCGGCGCGCCTGGCAACACCTTCTGCCTGCACGCCACCGGCGCCATCGAACCCCTGATGAGCGCGCTGAAGTATTTCCGGGACGATTTCGAAGCCCATATTTCGACCGGGCGCTGCCCGTACAGGGAGGCGTGACCATGCCCGTCATCGAGGTGGACGGCCGGGAATTCGAGGTCGAGCAGGGCCAGAACCTGCTGCACGCCTGCCTGTCGCACAAGCTCGACCTGCCGTATTTCTGCTGGCACCCGGCCATGGGCTCGGTGGGCGCCTGCCGGCAATGCGCGGTGATCCAGTATCAGGACGAAAACGACGAGCGGGGCAGGCTGGTCATGGCCTGCATGACGCCCGTCGCCGATGGGGCGCGGCTTTCGATCGAGGCGGACCATGCGCAGGAGTTCCGCGCCTCGGTCATCGAGTGGCTGATGGAGAACCATCCTCACGACTGCCCGGTGTGCGAGGAGGGAGGCGAGTGCCACCTGCAGGACATGACCGTCATGACCGGGCACACGAGCCGCCGCTACCGGGGCGGGAAACGCACGTTCCGCAACCAGTATCTCGGGCCGTTCATCGGCCACGAGATGAACCGCTGCATCACCTGTTACCGCTGCGTACGCTTCTACCAGGACTACGCGGGAGGGGACGACCTGCAGGCGTTCGGCTCCCGTGACCGGATGTTCTTCGGCCGCGCCGAAGACGGCGTGCTGGAAAACGAGTTTGCGGGCAACCTGGTGGAAGTCTGCCCGACGGGGGTCTTTACCGACAAGCCCTTCAGCCGGACCTATACGCGCAAATGGGACCTGCAATCGGCGCCGTCCATTTGCGCGGGTTGCGCGGTGGGCTGCAATACGCTGCCCGGAGAGCGGTACGGTGTGCTGAAACGGGTGCACAACCGTTACCACCCGGAACTGAACGGCTACTTTCTCTGTGACCGAGGCCGTTTCGGCAGCGGTTACGTCAACGCCGAGGAACGCCTGCGGCGGGCTGGGGCCCGGGCCGCCGACGGCGTATTCGAGGAGATCGCCGCCGAGACGGCCGCAGCGCGCCTGGCCGAGGTGCTGAGCGGCGGCGCCGTGATCGGCATCGGCTCCCCGCGGGCTTCGCTGGAGAACAACCTGGCCCTGAAGCGTCTGGTCGGTGACGAGAATTTCTCCACCGGCGTCTCCGCTGCCCAGGCGGAACTCGACGAGTTGATGCTTTCTATCCACCGGGCGGGGGGCGCCCGCATCGCCTCGATCGCCGACGTTGAAGCCGCCGATACGGTGCTCGTGCTCGGCGAGGACGTTCTCAACACCGCCCCCCGGGTCGCCCTGGCGTTACGCCAGGCGGTACGCAACCTGTCCATGGACATGGCGACGGGTGCCGGGATTCCCACCTGGCAGGACGCTGGCGTCCGCGGTCATGCCCAGCACGCCAGGAATCCGCTGCTGATCGCGAGCCCGGCGCCGACGCGCATCGACGATATCGCTTCGGCAACCTGGACTGCGGCGCCCGAGTGCATTGCGGCGGCGGGTTTCGCAATTGCGCATGGCCTCAATGCCGGTTTTGCCGCCGAAACCGGCGGTGCGGAATTTGACGCGCACTTTGTGGAGCAGGCTCTGACAGCCCTTCAGGGAGCCGAAAAGCCCCTGATCGTATCCGGCTCGGGATGCGCATCCCGCGAGGTGCTGGAAGCGGCCGCCAACATCGCCTGGGCCCTGGCCGGCAAGGGCAAGGGCTGCGCCCTGCTGCTCGCCGGCGCCGAAGCCGACAGCATGGGCGTGACCCTGCTCGGCGGCGGAATCTCCCTGGAGGGCGCGTTGGGCCGGCTTGCGGCGGGCGAAGCCCGGAGTGTCATCGTGCTGGAGAACGACCTCTTCCGCCGCGCCGAGGCGGATGTGGTGGCCGATGCCCTTGACAAGGCCGAGCACGCGGTGGTTCTGGATGTTCTGGAATCGCCCACCGCCGAACGGGCGTCCCTGGCATTGCCGGCCGCCGCCATCACCGAAAGCACCGGCACCCTGGTCAACTACGAGGGCCGGGCCCAGCGGTTCTACCAGGTGTTCGAGCCGGAAGACCCGGTCCGTCCGGCCTGGCGGTGGCTGGCCGATGCGGCCATTGCCGCGGGGCGCAATGACCTCCGCTGGAGGCATGTGGACGAAGTCACCCGGGCCTGTTCGGAAGTGCCCGGCCTTGCCGGTATCGCCGATGTGACGCCGTCCGCCGATTACCGCACCACCGCCGGCATGCGCATTCCGCGCATGACCCACAGGGCCAGCGGCCGCACCGCCAAGGACGCCCATGTCAACGTGCACGAACCGAAACCCACGGTGGACGAGCAAACGCCTTTCTCCTATTCCATGGAGGGATTGAACGCCGGCCAGCCGGGCGGCCTGGTGCCTTACGTCTGGTCGCCGGGCTGGAACTCCAACCAGTCGGTGTTCAAGTTTCAGCAGGAGGTGGCCGGGCCCCTCGGAGACGGCGAGGCCGGGGTGCATCTCATCGAGCAGGACGAACCCTCGGATCTGTCCGCCCGGTTCCGCCAGGCGCCTCGGCAGGCTCCGGCGGGCGACGGGCTGCGCCTGTTGCCCCTGCACCGGGTATTCGGGTCCGACGAGTTGAGCGCCTTCTCGCCGCCGATCGAGGAACGGGGCGCCGGGCCGGAGGTGCTGGTGCATCCGGACGATGCGGCGGAGCTTTCCATCGAGGCGGGAAAGGGAGCCCGGTGCGAACGTCTCGGCTCCTTCGCGGTTCGCCTGGATGCCGGGATACCGAGAGGATGCGCCGGGGTCGTGGTGGGGTTGAAGAACGCCGGCTGGCAGCTTCCGGCGTTCGGCAACCTGACCCCGGATCCGGATTTCGCACCGAAGCCGGAGCTGATCGCTCGTGGGTAGGCTCCTGGGTAGGCTCCTGGGTAGTAAAGATGACGGCGGTTGACGTGGGAACGGCATTCGGCACCGGCGTGAGTGGATCGGTGCAACATGCTGGCTAGTATCGACTGGGGATACATCATGATCCTGCCGGTGCTCGGCGGCGCGCTGGCGGCCTCGGCGCTCCTGATCTGGTGGGAGCGCCGCCTGCTCGGCTTCTGGCAGGACCGCCTCGGCCCGAACCGGGTCGGCCCCTTCGGGCTGCTGCAGATCGTCGCCGACGTGGTGAAGCTCTTCACCAAGGACGACTGGCTGCCGCCGTTCGCCGACCGGGTGCTGTTCATGCTGGCCCCGGCGATCATTGCCGGCGCCATGCTGATGGGCTTCGTGGTGGTGCCGTTCGGGGCCGAACTCGCGGTCATCGACCTCAACATCGGCGTGCTGTTCTTCCTGGCCATGACCTCGCTCTCCGTGTACGGCGTGCTGCTCGGGGGGCTCGCCAGCAACAACAAGTATTCGCTGCTCGGCGGCCTGCGCAGCGGCGCCCAGATGGTCACCTACGAAGTGTTCATGGGCCTCTCGCTCATGGGCGTGGTGCTGCACACCGGCTCGTTCAGCCTGGTGCAGATCGTCCACGCCCAGGAGGCGATGTGGTTCGTGGTGCCCCAGGTACTCGGCTTCATCGTCTTTTTCATCGCCGGGCTCGCCGAAACGCACAGGCTGCCGTTCGACCTGCCGGAAGCGGAACACGAACTGGCGGCGGGTTTCCACACCGAGTACTCGGCGATGAAGTTCGGCCTGATCATGGTGGGCGAGTACCTGGGCGTGATCCTGTCCTCGGCGATGATCGTCACGCTCTTCTTCGGCGGCTGGCTGGGGCCGGCCTTCCTGCCGCCCATCGTCTGGTTCTCCATCAAGACGGCGTTCTTCGTGTGCGGGTTCATCCTGCTGCGCGCCGCCATTCCACGGCCCCGCTACGACCAGCTCATGTCACTGGGCTGGAAGATCCTGCTGCCGGTGACCCTGCTGAACCTGCTGGCGACCGGCGCCATCGTGCTGCTGAGGGAGGGGGTCTAGTCCGATGCTGAGCCACCTGCGCACCTTGTGGGAAGTGCTCAAGCACACCTTCTCGCGCAACGAGACCGTGCAGTATCCGGAGGAGATGCCGTACCTGGCGCCACGCTACCGGGGTCGCATCGTGCTCACCCGGGACCCGGACGGCGAAGAGCGCTGCGTGGCCTGCAACCTGTGTGCCGTGGCCTGCCCGGTGGACTGCATCGCCCTGCAGAAGACCCAGGCCGACGACGGTCGCTGGTACCCGGAGTTTTTCCGCATCAATTTCTCTCGCTGCATCATGTGCGGCATGTGCGAGGAGGCCTGCCCCACCTACGCCATTCAACTCACGCCGGATTTCGAGCTGTGCGAGTTCAACCGGGACAACATGGTCTACGAGAAGGAGCACCTGCTGATCGACGGTGTGGGCAAGTATCCGGACTACTCGTTCTGGCAGGTGGCGGGCAAGACCATCGCCGGCAAGGACAAGGGCGAGGCCGCCAACGAGAAACCACCCGTGGATGTCAAGGACCTCTTGCCGTGAGCGTCGGGATGCTGCTGTTCAACGCGGCCACGTGCTTTTCGCAGGGGTGTGCGGGGACTTCGCCATGACCGTTGAACTGGCACTGTTCTACCTGTCCGCTTTCGTCGCCGTGGCCGCCACCGCGCTGACCGTCACCCGCACCTACGCCTCCCACGCACTGATCTACCTCATCGTCTCGCTGCTGGCGGTGGCGGTGATCTTCTTCCTGCTCGGCGCGCCCTTCGCGGCCGCCCTGGAAGTGGTGATCTATGCCGGCGCGATCATGGTGTTCTTCCTGTTCGTGGTGATGATGCTGAACCTGGGGCCGGACACCCGGGAACAGGAGCGGCGCTGGCTGGCGCCGCGCACCTGGATCGGCCCCGGCGTACTTGCCAGCATACTGTTTCTCGAACTGGTCTACCTGATCGCCGGTTCCGATGTGACCACCCCGGGGGTGCCGGTGGGTCCGAAAGCGGTGGGCATCGAACTGTTCGGGCCCTATCTGCTCGCCGTGGAACTCGCTTCGATACTGCTGCTCGCGGGGCTCGTGGGCGCCTATCATCTCGGGCGACGCTACATGCGCGCCCGGCGCGAGGAAGTCGAATGACCGCCGTGAGCATTCCCATCGAGCATGTGCTGGTGCTGGCCGGGGTGCTCTTCGCCATCGGCCTCGCCGGCGTGCTCGTGCGGCGCAACGTGATCTTCCTGCTCATGTCGCTGGAGATCATGATGAACGCCTGCGGGCTGGCCTTCGTGGCCGCCGGGGCGCGCTGGGCGGAAGCGGACGGGCAGATCATGTTCATGCTGATCCTGTCGCTCGCCGCCGCCGAGGTGGCCGTGGGGCTCGGGCTCGTTCTGCAACTGGAACGCCGGTTCCGCAATCTCGATATCGATGCCGCCAGCGAGCTGGCGGGTTAGGGCGACGTCATGGAACTGTTGTGGCTGATTCCGCTGTTGCCCTTGCTGGGTTTCCTGGTGCTCTTCGTCACCGAGGGCCGCCTGGGGAAGGTTGCCGTCGCGCTGATCGGGGCGGGATCCGTGGGCCTTTCCGCCCTGGTGGCCGGCATCGTCGCCTTGGATTTCATCGACAGCGGCGGCGCGCCCTTCGCCCAGCGGCTCTGGACCTGGGTGGATGCCGGCGGGTTCACCCCGGCCTTCCGCCTTTACCTAGACGGCCTGTCGCTGGTGATGCTGGGCGTGATTACCGGCGTGGGCTTTCTCATTCACCTCTACGCCACCGGGTACATGGCGCAAGAAGAGGGATACAGCCGCTTCTTCGCCTACATGAACCTGTTCGTCTTCGCCATGTTGATGCTGGTGCTGGGCGACAACCTGCTGGTGCTGTTCCTGGGTTGGGAAGGGGTGGGCCTGTGCAGCTACCTGCTGATCGGTTTCTTCCACAAGGAACCGGAGAACGGCTACGCGGCGCGCAAGGCGTTCGTGGTGACCCGGGTGGGCGATACGCTCATGGCGATCGGGCTGTTCCTGCTGTTCCGCGAGTTCGGCACGCTGGAGATCCAGGCGACGCTCAATGCCGCACAGTTCAACTGGGCCGAAGGTTCGACATTGTGCACGGCCATCGCGCTCCTGCTGCTCGGCGGCGCGGTGGGCAAGTCCGCCCAGGTGCCGCTGCAGACCTGGCTGCCGGATGCCATGGCGGGCCCGACGCCGGTGAGCGCGCTGATCCATGCGGCCACCATGGTCACTGCCGGTGTCTACCTGGTCGCCCGGATGCACGATCTTTATCTGCTCTCTCCGGAAGCGCAGTTCGCCGTGGCCCTGGTGGGGCTTGCGACCCTGTTCATCGCGTCGTTCACCGCGCTTACCCAGCGGGACATCAAGCGCATCCTCGCCTATTCCACCATGAGCCAGATCGGCTACATGTTC
>JAPPHD010000013.1 GCA_028821125.1 Gammaproteobacteria bacterium | reverse complement strand
GGACCAAAACCCTAACCAATTGAATTTATTTGATTAATTCTTGGGACACTAGTGATAGCCCAAATACGTTTGCAAAAGGCAGGTCGTATACGCCGCCGCCAAACGCTCCATGGCTTGGCGCGCTCACTCGATGGACGCGATGTTCGGGAACGAAGGCATCCTCGACGACAACGTCGTTGCTACCTGTGCCCTTCAGTCCCGCTACATGCCACGTATCAATGATTGTGCAATCTTCCTTGGGCACCAGAAGTGCTATCTGTTCACGCGGCCCCCCGTGGTCAGCATCGTCCTGCTTGGGCAACAAAGCCCCCAGCATCACCCATGTGCAGTGTTCACTGCCGCTGGACCACTCCCAGTGTCCGCTCAAGCGGTACCCGCCTTCCACAACCCTGAGCTTTCCCAAAGGTGCATAGGAGGAGGAATAACGAATCGACGGATCCTCACCCCATAGGTCTTCCGCGGCCCGTGCGTCCATCACTCCGGGTTCCCAGTTGTGCACGCTGACGAGCGCCATGCACCAGGCACTGGAAGGACACCCCCGAGCCAGGATCATCGCGACGTTGAAAATGACTTCTGGTGACATTTGGTATCCACTGTACGCTTTGGGTTGGCTGATGCGATAAAAGCCGGCCTGCTCAAATTCAGCGACGGTTTCCGATGGTACCCGACGCATCTCTTCACAGGCTTGCGCACGTTCTGCGAGGGTCGGCACCAATTCCCATGCGCTAGCTATCAGGTCCTGCTCTGTAGGGATTCTCTCACTCATAGCAAGGCCGCAAGCTCCCGCCGATGGTGCATGCCGTCGCCCAGCAAGTGCTGACTGTGTATGAGGCGCTTGTGATAGATCTGGACATCTGACTCCCAGGTAAATCCGATGCCGCCGTGTAATTGAGTTCCTCGGTTTGCGGAAAACTCTGCGGTCTCGGAAGCGCTCGCTTTCGCCGACAGAGCCGCTGGAAGCGCACCCTCGCGCTCGTGGTCGAACGTGGCTGCCGCTGCGTACACGAGCGAACGCGTCCCGTCGATGTGTACCATCACGTCTACCAGAGGGTGTTTTACCGCCTGAAAAAAACCGATCGGGCGATCAAACTGGATTCTCGTCTTAGCGTACTCCACGGTTGTTTGGAGCATCCACTCGGCAGAACCGGCTATGTCGGCAGAGATCAGTGTGAGTAGCGCCGGCCGCGCCCGTTGGTAGACCTGATTGTCCGGCAAATAGTCGGATAGTTGCGTCGCTTGGACGTTCTCGAACAGAACCGAGCCTTGATCGCGAGTTAGATCGACAATCCGGTCACGCTTTATGGACGTGCCCGGCGAATCCAGCTCCACGACAAACCACGCCGTCCTGCCTGAGTTCGTCGCAGGCAATAAAAGAGCCTTACACTTTTGAAGGTCCTGAACGAAGTGCACCGCGCCTTTGAGCACACCTTCGTTCTCTTGAACTCCGTTTACACTGACATCAAGCGATCCTTCGCTCGTCATGAAACCCCAGGTGACAGCCTCACCGTCTACGATTCGCCTCGACACTTCAAGAGCGGCTTCCGAGTTCATTTCCCGCAGCAGAAAAGAGCTTTCAAGCGTCACACCCAGTGGCGAAGGCATAGCTCCGAAACCGATCTCTTCGACCACCGCCACAGCACTTACCAGTCCCATGTCGGCACCGCCAGCCTGCTCGGGCAGCGCGAGTGCCTGCCAGCCGAGCGAGGTCATCCTGGCCCAAGCGTCCAAATCGAAGTATCCGAGCCGAGTATCACCAAGATGGGGGTCCTCAGTTCCTGCGAGCGATGATCGAAGGGACGATAATGGCTCAATATCGCTAACAAACCGCTTCACTGCTGACTTGAGCATCTCCTGTTCTTCGTCGTAGGCGTAGTCTCTTGGTACTGCCATGGAGCGTCTCTTACTTGGTCTTCGGAAGGCCGAGGACACGTTCACCGAGGATGTTGCGTTGTATCTCGCTACTTCCACCGGAGATGGTATTCGTGTAGGTATTCATATAGCCCAATGCCCATTTGCCCTCCTCCACCGCATCGGCGTCACCGACATAAAGGCTGGATGACGGCCCTAGAATGCTCAAGGCGACTTGATGAATCTCCTGGAGGATCTCGCTGTGCACCAGTTTGAACTGAAGCGGCAGACGCATCGCGCTGCCACTGAGATGTTTCGATTGAGCTCTTTTGCCGTTTTCGACCAGGGCAGAAACACGTACATAGAGGCGCGTTATGCGATCCCGGACGGCCGGATCATCCCATGACGAGAGACCGTTTCTGGTCGTACTTTTTGCCAGATCGACAAGTCGTTCTACATGACTCATCGGTGAATCGCTGGAAGCTACTGCGCCAACTCCCGTTGCTGCCCCTCGTTCGCTGGTCAGCGTAGACATCGCAACCTTCCAACCGGCACCAACCTCGTCGACTCGTTGGTCGTCAGGAATGACAACATCTTCGAGGTGAACTTCGTTGAATCCAGATTCACCTGTCATTTTATGGATTGGCTTGACCGAGACCCCGGGTGAATCCATGGCGCAAACGAAGTAAGTCAGCCCACCGTACTTGTCGTTTCGATCCGTACGAACCAACAGCAGCATCCAACTCGCCAGGGCACCGAGGCTGTTCCAGACTTTGCTGCCGTTGACAATCCAGCTATCTCCTTTGCGCTCTGCCTTCGCTTGCAAGGATGCGAGGTCAGATCCCGCGCCTGGTTCGCTGAAGCCCTGGCACCAGATGTCTTTCGCCGAAAATATCGTGGGTAGGAAATTTCGCTTCTGTGATTCCGTTCCATGGGTCAACAAAGTAGGCGCGGCCATACCGAGGCCTATCCAGTTAATGAAATACGGGACGTTGGCCTTTTGTACCTCCGATGTTGCGACTTGCTGGAATCCCTCGAATCCGTGTCCGCCATACTCAACTGGAAGATCGGTGGCAATCAAACCAGCTTTGTAGCACTTGTTCTGCCAATCCTCGAGATACTCGCGGTGCTCAGGCAGCGTCACTTCATAGGCCGCTTGCGGAAGCGGGATCCGTGTTGGCTCAGGGCGGTTTTTCGCCAACCATTCCCTGCAATAGGCCGCAAATTCCACTTGGTCTTTGAACGATCTATCGAGTGCCATTCAATTCCCTCTATTCCTTTTGGAACCTCGCTCGCAGTTCCTTCTTGGAAATCTTGTCGATGGTCGACCGCGGAAAGTCATCTACCCGAATCACCTCACGAGGACGTTTGAAATCGGCCAGTTGCTCTTCACAGGCGGCCTTGATGGCCTCGGCAAGATCAGCGAAGCCTTGTTCAGGTGCTCTAACGAATACGACGGGTACCTCATCCAGCATCTTGTCCGGGCGACCCACGACCGCAAGTTCAGCGACACCGGGCACGGATTGCACGACCCGCTCAATTTCAGAAGCGGCGACATTTTCGGCACCGATCTTGAGCATGTCCTTTTCGCGATCACTGAACACGATGGATCCATCGGCAAAGATGGTGACCAGATCTCCAGTTTCGAACCAGCCATCGTCGTCGAATGAGTTGGCTGTGGCTTCTGGATCGTGTAGATACTCCTTGAAGATGGTGAGTCCAGGCACGCCTCGGATGAGGAGCCTGCCTGTCACGCCACCATCGGTGGGCTGGAGGTCAGCGCCACTCTCGTCACGTACGGCAATCTCATACTCGGGTGCCACCATGCCGATCGCCCCCTCACGGCCTTTAACCTGTGGATAAGAGATGATGCCGTGGCCAACCGTTTCCGTCATACCCCACATACCAATGAGTTTCACGCCAAAGTGTTTTTCAACAAAATCAACGTCTCCGACACCGATCGGCCAGTACCGCAGCTTGTGAGATGGTACAGGTATTTCCGACAGCGCTTGCATGACGAATCCATTGATCGAAGACCACGTGCACTGGTTGCGTACGACCACATCCCAATAACGGCTCGCAGAAAACTTCGGTTGTAGAACGACGGTGCCGCCCGACCACAGCGTGCCGAGTACCGAATAGCCCATTGCGTTGGTGTGGAATAGCGGAAACACCGTCATCGCGATATCCGCTTCGGTCAGAAGAAAGTGCTGCGTATTGATTTGTCCGCACCACAGGCCGTTGGCATGTGTCCAGACCACACCTTTCGGCCGGGCCGTCGTCCCTGAAGTGTACTGGACGCAGAGCGGCAACATGGGATCTGGCGCACGGATTGGAGGCTCGGAATCCAGTTCCAGTTCCGACCAGCCTACGGCCCGTTCTTCCTGTCCGGTGCTCGCATCGCCGGTCACGGCGATGAAGTCGAGGTCGCTGCCGGCCTTGCCAACGAGGTCAAGGTATTGCGGTTGGGTCAATGCCACCTGGGTTCGCGCATGATCGATCGCGTAGTTGAGTTCATCCGGCGCATAGCGTGTGTTTGTGGTGACCGCAATCGCACCAATCACCGAACAGGCAAACCAACCGACCAGAAACTCGGGGCAGTTGTCCATATGAATCAGCACCGGATCACCCGCACCGACGCCCCGCTCGGAAAGTCCGGCCGCAAGTCCGCGCACCGCCCGCCAGAACGCCTCGTAGGTCCACTGCTGGGGTGGTTGGCCAAAGTCCTCCCAGACCAAAAACACCTGCTCACTGCGCGCCTCCGCCTGGCCCGCCAGCAGCCAAGGCACGTCTTTGCCGAGGTATGGGTGTAGCACGGGTACAGGACGGATTTTCTTAGTATCAAGTCCAGTCATGAGTTCCTTCCAATGAAACCCAACACCGCAGCAGAGATCTGAGCACCAACACCTTCGGGCGTGGCATGA
The DNA here is from genome assembly GCA_028821125.1 of Gammaproteobacteria bacterium. GTDB lineage: Bacteria > Pseudomonadota > Gammaproteobacteria > Pseudomonadales > Azotimanducaceae > Azophilus. Next base: position 3,678 of record JAPPHD010000013.1, on the reverse strand, counting down.
CCCATGCCTTGGATGACTTCGAATTCGGCGCCTTGAATTCGCCGAGCTGTATCTCGACCGTGCTCAATGGGAACCAGCTGATCCTCGTCGCCGTGCAATACGAGCGTCGGACACGAGATTTTCTCGAAGCGTGATAAATCTCCAGCCGCGGCAGTTACCGCCCGCATCTGTCGCGCGACCCCTTCAGGATCATGGCTGCGCTCCATCAACGCCTCAACTCGCGACCGGGCTATGTCATCCGGTTCTGCATGTCCGCTACCGATAAAGCGGGCTCTCTTTTCCAGAGCCAACGCCAACGCCTCCTCGGGACTGGAGGGTTGGCTCATCATCAGCTCAATGACTTCGGCAGAAGGGTGGGGCAGGTCCGGTGCGCCACTCGTCGACATCATTGAGATAAGGGTACGAACACGACTTGGGAAACTCGCAGCAGCGTGCTGAGCAATAATGCCTCCCATGGACATGCCCAGCACATGGGCTCGATCGATTCCGCAGGTGTCCATCAAGCCGACGAGATCGGACACCATGTCGCTCAACTCGTAGCGACTTTCGACACGGGATGACAACCCAGCATCGCGGTTGTCGAAGACGATCACGCGAAGCCTTCCGGCTACCAAGCCGTCAATAAGCGACACAGGCCATTCGACCAGTTGAGTTCCGAGGCCACGGATCAACACGATCGCTGGAGACCCAGCCGAACCCTGTGTTTCGTATTCTATCTCCACGGCACCCAGGGACGCTTTCGGCATGGAACGCGCCCTCAGAGCGTGGTGTGCAGGTATTTGCTGAGCCTTTCTATGCCCACCAGCGCTTGCGGGAACACTTCGAGTTGAAAGTAGCCGTGCGGCATACCGTCGTCGATATAGTACTCGTACGGTATTTCATGCGCCTTCAGCTCAACTTCCAGCGCGTCACATTGCTTCACGAGAAGATCTTCGCCGCCCACCACGATGTGACAGGGGGGTAACTTGTCAGCGACGTGTATCGGCGAGACACGAGGGTCCGTGAGTAGCCTTTCCCAATCGTCTCCCAGATACGCGCGGGTAGAGAGACTGTTACCCGAGGCAACGACACCTTCATCGTCGGTGGGAAGCGCTCCATCGAGCAGCGCAAAATCGAACGCGCCATAAATCAAACCGCAAGCTTTTGGCGCATCCGGTTCGCCGTGGAGCGCAGCAGCTACAGCGGCAGAGAAATTCCCGCCCGCACTGTCACCGGCAATGGCAGCCCGGGCCGGGTCACCACCCCATCGATCACAGTGTGCCACCGTCCAGCGATACCCTTCCAGGCAATCGTCAAACGGCGTGGGAAACGGAAACTCCGGCGCCAACCGGTAGTCTGGGGCCACGCATAGAAAACCTCTTTCCGCAAACCGCAGCAATAACTTTTGATAATCGCGAGGATGTCCGCAAACCCAGCCACCACCATGTATGTAGCAGATCACAGGGAAAGGTCCCTCACCCGCGGGTACGACAACCATGGCGCACATGTGGTCGTTGATGGCAACCTCGTCGAGTACGGTGGCTCCGACGTCGGGCAGGTCCGCATTCGCAAGTTCAGACATGCTCGACATAATCTGGCGCATGTCTGCGATCGTCTCTGGCTGCACAGTGGCAACCAGCTTTTCCAACGCATTGGGTTCCTGAATCAACTCGCCGAGTTTCTCCGCCGAAATTTCCCGGGACATTTGGTGCTACTCCCTAGTCAAGCTCAAACTGAAAATTGATACCGATCTCTCGAGGGCGCTGCGAGTAAACCGTGCTACCCAAACTAAGCGCCATGTTTCGTTCTCCGGTAACGTTGTTGGCATAGAGCGATACTTGCCATCGGCTGCCCGCAACGCCGATACGCACGTTCAAGTCGTCCACATCGTCGGACTGATTCAAACTGTAGTCGAATTGATCTTGGCGCCGCGCATAGCTGATGTGTTCAAAGTGTGTGAGCCCTGTATCACCTAAGGCGCCCGTGTAGTCGATCGACAAGTTCCAGTCGTTTTCTGGTATGTAGGGGACGTCATCACCATCCCCAATGCCCGCCACAGCAAGCGCAACCTCTGGATCGACACTGGTCCATTCGCTGCTCACGCCGCTAAACACTGCCGCCAACGTCAACCCTGGCACGGGCGAAAAACGTAAGGAGAACTCAACCCCGTCAGCCTCGTAATCCCCCGCGGAAGCAGACGCCGGCACACCCACCGGTGTCCCAAACAGCACCTGCGCATCTTCGTACTTGGCGCGATACAGCGCGAGTTCAATAGCCAGGCGCCGGTCGAGAAGCTCCCACTTCGCACCTATCTCGTATGAGATGACTGAATCATCGTCCAGCGCTTGAGTTGTGTTCACGCCGATGAATGCAGCCGCTTGGACGGCTGCCAAGGGCTGAATCGTGCCACTGCGAAATCCTTTCGCAACGTTTACGTAGTACATTGAAGTTTCGTTTGGAAAGTAGCTCAGATTAAACCGCGGATTGAAGCTATCGAACGTATCGTCAAAGACGAACTCAGGAAGCGCTACTTCACAAGTCAGGCCAAAAAGAGCAAGTACAGCCGGATTGCAAGTGCCGAATGGCAGGCTCGTAGGGCCAATCCCGCTGGCCCGTATGGAATTGCTCACAAGGTCGCGATCATCTTCAAAGTAGCGTAGCCCGAATAGAGGCACGAGTTTTCCATCGAACAATTCATAGGAAATCTCGCCGAAGACCGCGAGCACTTCTGAATTCACGTCTGAAACCGCATCCACACCCACGAAGGACTGAATGAAGGGATTCTGAAACCTTTGGTCCTGGCGATGCGTCTGATCAGTGTCGGAGTAGTATCCACCAACAAGCCAATTGAAAGGACCTTCGCCGGTTGAGACCAATCTGATTTCCTGGGCGAGGGTCTCAGTTTCGTAGCGTTGGTCCGCCCGTATCGGACCTGCGAAAGGACTGACGAAAGCGATCAGCAACGGTACATCGTGATCAAGAAAGCTGGTCGTCGCAACAACATCGAAGCTGCCAGCCGCATAGTCAAAGGTTAGTGAGTAAACATCGGACTCACCGCCCATGAAACCCATTTCTCCCCCTGTTGGCGGCAGCACCGGCGGATCGACCGTAGAAAGGGCGTTGCTGTAGTCCATATCCGTTTCCATGCGCCAGATAAGGGCAGAAACATCCAACCGATCGGTAGCCTGCCACAGGGCTTTAATCCGGTAGTTGTCCAGCGTTTCCTTGTTGAGATTGTCACTGGTCACGTCTGGTGCTTCGGCGTACCCGCCGCGGCGTTCCTGGCCGCCCGCTATCCGGACCGCAAGTACGTCCTCGACTACCGGGATGTTGATGGCCGCATTCAGCTTGTAACTGGCATCACCGCCCTCCACGTCGCCATACGATCCTTGGAACTTCAGGTCGAACTTGGACAGATCAGGGCTGTTAACGATGTAGCGAATCGTTCCACCCATCGAACCTTGTCCCCAGGTTGTGCCTTGGGGGCCCCGAAGAGATTCAATGCGTGCGAGATCGAACATGTTGGAAACCGGGGAGAACTGAAAGTTGAGAATGCCGAACGGCACCTCATCGAGATAGTAGGCAACTGCGCCGTCGCCTGTTTGCCCCAGACCACCCGAGCCACGCATATGGATGACATTGAATGAGGTGGTCGGGTCCGTTTGGACAGTTTGAGGGCAAAGCTAAGGATTGCTTTCG
>JAPPHD010000099.1 GCA_028821125.1 Gammaproteobacteria bacterium | reverse complement strand
GAAAGGGAAGCGCCGCATGCGAACTCTTTCCCGAGATTCGGCGTTGTTCCTTGCGGATCCTCGTCCTGGGGCGCCGGTTTTAGGACTCGCGTGGAACGAATCCCTCACTCGGGCGAAGGGTTTCCCGCTTGCCAATGTGGTGGCTTCTACTGCTTGATTACCTGCAGTCGCTCAATCTCCGGCGCGGCGGTCATCAAGCCGGCGAAGCCCGGCCCGGCGGCCCTGAAGTGCTCGGTCTTGCCGTGGGCATCGAGGTCTTCCTGCGTGTCGTACAGTTCCAGCATCAGGTAGTTGCCGTCTTCGTCCCTGCACATCGAATACATCTGATTGCCGGGCTCATTGGCGCGAACCTGGTCGATGAGGTTGGACATGTGTGCCTCGAAGGCGGCTTCCTTGCCTTCGGCGACGTGGAGTCTTGCTATCACGGCTATCATGGGGTGCTCCGCAAAAGGCGGCGAGAATAGCAACTCCATGGACAGGCGCAAACTGATTGCCGAACTCAATGCCTATGCGGCCCGCTTTCCCGGCGAGGCGACAAAGGCACTGCGGTTTCGAGAATTCGTGGAATGCCACCCCGACTGCTTCGAGCGTCATTGCCTGCCCGGGCACGTTACGGCAAGCGCCTGGATCGTGGACAGACGCGGTATCCGGGTCTTGTTGACTCACCACCGAAAGCTCGGGCGCTGGCTGCAGCCCGGCGGCCACAGCGACGGAGAGCCGGACAGCCTGGCGGTGGCGCTTCGCGAGGCCCGCGAGGAAACCGGGCTCGAACTTGTGGCCCGATCCGCTCGCCCCATGGACATCGACATCCACGAGATTCCGCCCCGCGGGAAGGAACCGGCACATCGGCACTACGACCTGCGCTTTGCCCTGACCGCGCGATCCGATGCGTACAGGGTAAGCGAGGAGTCCCACGACTTGGCCTGGGTCGGCCTTGATGTGCTTGAGACGTTTACCGGCGAGGACTCGATATTGCGCATGCGGAGCAAGTGGCTGGCGGGGCGGTGACCCGGCTTGGCGAGGTCGAGCAGCCCGAGACAAGAGCCCGCCCGCGATCGAACGCCGCCGCACCCCGCCTGGCTGGGTCTTCGTGCGAGGGGAGCCCCTTCGCGCTCTCCGGGCTGAAGACTCCGCTCGTTGCTAGAACATGCCCGGTTTTCTCGCTGCCCGCGCCTTGTCAGGCGGGCGCATCGGCGTTCGACGCCTTTGCGGAGGGGCTCAGCAGGTACCGGTACAGCCTGACCGCCAGTTCACGGTCGCTCTCTTCGAGCAGGTGCAGGGCCAGGGAACTCAGCGTTGCCGTTCGGCAGGGCGAATCCGCGACGGCCGTGACGGCGGCAACCCGGGCGTTGAAGGGTGCGTGGGGCTCGACGGCCTCGCCGGGGCCGATCTGGCGGATTCGCACGCCCTCGGCGTCGAGGACCGAGACCCGGCCGGCGATTATCAGTTGCAGGGCGTCACTCGTCCCGCCGGCCGACAGAAGTGCCTCGCCGGCGCCGTACTCGCGGGGTTCAACCCAGTCCGCGAGCGCATCGATCAGGTCTTCAAAGAGTTCCTGGCGATCCAGGAACCGGTCCATGTCGCCAGCAACCGCATCCAGCAGGGCAGACCGCGTCACCGGTCCGTCGCCATCGGGTTGCCAGGCCGCCAGCAGCCTGTCCTCGCAATGTGCCAGCGCGGAATCCGAATCCGGGGCGAACACCAGTTTCCCGTATGCGGCGGGCGGCAGGTTGCGTCGCAGCTCGCCGGCGAGCATGCCTGGTGCGTTGCCCATGACCACCTCCGTACCGGCGCCCCGTGCCGCCAAAATGAACCGGCACATGGCATTGACGGTGGAGATGTCCAGGCCGGTCACGGCGCTGAAGTCCAGCAGAATGCACAGGGGCCGGGGATCTTCGCCCAGGCTCGCCTTGAGCCGGTCGGCCAGCGGGTAGCCGCCGCCGAAGAACAGGTAGCCCTGCAGCCGGTAACCCCTGACCCGGCCTCCCTCGGCCCGCAGGATGGCCCTGTCCGGTACCGGCCGTGACCTGCTGCTCTGCTGTTCGCGCAGCGTGAACGCCGATTCGACGACGCCGGCCCGGCCGATGCGGAAGACAAAGACAACGACGGTGACGATCATGCCCAGCGCGACCCCTTCGAAGAACCCGAATACCAGGATGGTGGCAAACACCGCCAGGATGATGGCGTAGTCGGTTCGGGGCACGCGGGTGCGAACTTTCAGCAGCCACTGATCGAGCAGCGCAATGCCGGTGAACAGCAATACGCCGCCCATCAGCGGCACCGGAACGAGATTCAGCACGGCATCGCCGATCAGGAGGGGCGAGCCCACGACCAGCGCGGCGACGACCCCGGTCGCGCGCACGTCGACGCCGAACATCAGGCTGCGCAGGGAGGTTGGCACCACCGGGCAACTCGGCGGGCCGCCGCCGAGGCCCGCCGCCGCACCGGCGAGCCCGATGGCGCCGAATTCCCGGTTCCAGTCGAGCTCGCGGCTGGAGGCGACTTCCAGGCCGCCGACATACATCACCACGCAGAGCAGGGTCACCAGCACCAGGGTGAGGATGTTCGGAACCTGCGCGGCGACGGCCATCCAGTCGATCCTTGCCGCATCGTCCGGAGTCAGCGGAGGCCAGAGGTTCGCTTCCGAAAGGCCCGCGAAGAGGAGGCCCGCCGCCTCGGCCTCGCCCTGGGTGACGCCCGAAGCCGCCAGGCCGAGATGACACAGGCCGGTTACCGCGATGAAGCTCACCGGCATCAGCAGAAAGCTCTTCCAGCGCTGGGTGGCGAAGTACAGCCCGAACCCGTAGGCGACGCCGATCCCCCAATTGGCGGCCACCAGAGGATCGAACAGCCTCGCCAGCACGTCGGCTTCCAACCCCATGCCCATGAGCGAAAGCGCCACCCAGCAGGCGACGCCGCCGGTGCCCGCCACGAATCCGGAGGATACCGGGTAGGGAATGAAGCGGACCAGGTTGGCCAGGCGAAAGCGCGCGATCAGCAGTGCACAGACAGCGGTAGCCATGGAGCAAAGGACGATGACGGCGACCATGGTTGGAAAGAGTTCGTCGCCGGTGGCTGTCAGTGAGCCGCCGATTACCGCCAGCATCAACATGGTTGGCACGGCCGGTGCGGACACCGCCCCGAGGAAGCCGCTGCGTAGCGCAATCACCACGCATCCGGCCAGAATGCCGAACAGCACCAGGCCGATGCCCTGGGAAAGATAGGGAGCCAGGTCCCCCGAGAACACCAGGGTCGCCAGCGCGATCTCGCCGATGATCACGCTCACACCGGAGACAAGCCCGACCGTTGCGACCGTGACCGCCTTCTTTGCCTGCACCCTCGACAGAAAGATGCCGGCACTCCCGCCCGGCCGGGAATTCTCGCTCATGCGGCGCTCGACCCCTCGCTGCTGCTGGCCGGACCGAGTGGCGAACCGCCCTGCCGGCGCGTCCGCCGACTATAGCGCGCAAGTCCCGAAATGCCAGCCGACACGGCTTTCGCCATACGCGCACATCGCGTTGACACTCCCTGGACGAATACCTAATGTACGGGCGTCGGAGCGGCGTTTTCCAATGCAGGGAAGGGCCGGTTTCCGCGGGCTTGCGGTGGCTGATCTGAAGCGGCTGATACCGGTCGCCCCAGTCGGTCGGCGAGAGTAGTACAAGCGCGTCGACAACTTGACTATGGAGAGGTAAACCATGAAGAAACTGATAGCCAGCCTGGCCGGTCTGGGGATACTCGTTGTTCCGGCAGGCGTAATTGCGGAGGAAGCCGACCAGTCGGTCACCGACCTGATCGAAGAGATGATTGTCACGGCCACCAAGCGTGAGGAGTCCATACAGGATGTGCCGATCGCCGTGTCTGCATTTTCCGGCGAAGACCTCAGCGCGAGAGGCGTACACGACATATACGGTTTGATGGAGGTGGCGCCCTCGATTGCGGTCTACAGTTCGAACAGCACATCCAACGGCGGTACCCTGCGTATCCGTGGTGTCGGTACCACGGGCAACAACCCCGGCCTCGAAGCGGCCGTCGGCACGTTCATCGACGGCATCTACCGCTCCCGGGCGGGCCTGGCCTTCAACGACCTGATCGATATCGACCGGGTCGAGATCCTGCGCGGTCCCCAGGGCACCCTGTTCGGCAAGAACACGGTGGCCGGGGCGGTCAACATCGTCACCCGCAAGCCGGAATTCGAAAACAACGCGAGCATGACCGTGGGTGTCGGCAATCTCGATTCGCAGGAATACGGATTCGTGGGCAACATGGTGATCGCCGACGACGTCCTTGCCGGGCGCATAGCCTACAGCCATCGCAAGCGCGACGGATTCTATAACGACGTCGATTCCGGCGAGGCCTACGACAACCGCGACCGGCACAATATCAGGGGGCAACTGCTCTGGACGCCGAACGACCGGGTGGAAGCCCGTTTGATCGCAGACTACACCGAGAAGGACGAGAGCTGCTGTCCAGCCGCTTTCTGGATAAACGGCCCCTCAAGCCCCGTAGTCGCCATCCTGGGCGGCGACATCGCGCCGTTCGAAGTCGATAACGATGCCCGGGTGGGGGTGAACTATGAACCTTACGAGGACGTCGAGGAATGGGGCGTTTCGCTGGACGTGTTGTGGGAGGTCGGCGATTCGATGAACTTCCGTTCCATCACCGCCTATCGGGATTACGAGGTGTCCCGCGGGCAGGACATCGACTTCACCAGCGCCGACATCCTGCACCCGCAGGATACGGACGAAACGTTCGAGAATTTCTCCCAGGAATTCCAGCTCTACGGAGAGAACGGCAGCCTGTCCTGGCTGGTCGGTGGCTATGCGTACACGGAAGACATGGATTCCACCGAACAGATCGTTCTGTCTCACGACGGCGGCAACTATATCGGTTTCCTGTTCCGCAACCCGGCGGTTGCTCCGCTGTTCATGGGAGACCCGGCAGGCCGCGGCGTTCCCGGCCAGGGTTACGATGCGCTCTTCTTCTCCGAAGCCAAGGGCTGGTCGCTGTTCACCCACAACACATGGCATGCAAGCGATGTGTTCGACATCACCGCGGGCGCGCGCTATTCCTGGGAAAAGAAAGACGCCGGCGCGATCATCAACGGCGCCCCGTACGGCGAAGCGATCAATGACCCCTTCTGCAACTTCTTCGGCCACATATCCGCGTTTTTCAGCCTCTGCGACAACCTGAGCTACAACAACAGCGAGAGCGAGAACAAGCTTACGGGTACCCTGAAGCTCGCATGGCAAGTCACCGATGACGTAAACCTCTATACCAGTTACAGCAGGGGCTACAAGGCCGGTGGCTACAACCTCGACCAGGAAGCCGTCGGCAACCGTGACGCCAACGGCAACTTCGTCGACCAGAGCCGGTTCGACCCGGAGACCTCGGATTCCTTCGAAATCGGGATGAAGGGCCGGTTTTTCGACCAGCGGTTCACCGTCAATTCAGCGTTGTTCTATACCGTCTTCGACGATTTCCAGCTCAACACCTTCACGGGGCTGGGCTTCACCGTGGGCAACGTCAAGAAAGTCGTTTCCTCGGGCGTGGAACTGGAGTCTTTTCTCACACTGGGCGAAGGCGTGTTCCTGACCATGGGAGCGACCTACACCGATGCGCGATACGATGACGAACTCGCGCCCGGTAACGCTCACCTGGCAGACAAGCGGCTGACCCAGTCGCCACTCTGGCAGGCCAGTGGCTCGATATTCCTGGATCGGGAGATACCCAATACCAACTTCCGCTGGGTGGCGAATGCGAACTGGTCCCACATCGGCGAGGTGAACACGGGCTCAGACCTGGATCATCCGCAGAAGGTTCGGGATGCCTTCAATGTCTTCAACGCGCAGATCGGCATCAAGACCGCAGACGGCCGCTACGAAATCACTGCCTGGGGCCGGAACCTGTCCGACAAACAGGTGAACATGCTGGTGTTCGACTCCGTGTTCCAGAGCGGTAGCTGGCATACGTTCGTGAACGAACCGCGCACCTACGGGATAACCCTGAAGGCCAGCCTCAACTAGACGGTCCGCAGATTGGCCGTTGCACGACGAGTGCTTCGGCCAATACCGGAATGGGTTCTGCTAATGCGATTTCAAGCTCCGCCCCGAAGTCATTCAGGGCGGAGCGTTACTCGTTCGGGGCGGGCCTGTCACGCCGCTGAATCCGCGCCGCATTGCAACCCATGAACCGTTTGACAGTGGCTACAGGCGCGCCTATAAGGATGCAAGGGTATGAATGCCTGATTGATGTCGAGGGGGATAGTCATGAATAGCGCCATTTCATTCCACCGCCGCGCACTGGCGGTCTTTATCGGTGTGTGCAGCCTTAGCGTGGGCGCCCTGTCCTACGCCCAGGACGACGACAGCGCCATCGAAGAGGTCATCGTCACCGCCCAGCGAACGGCCGAGAGCATCCAGGACGTGCCCATAGCGGTCACGGCCCTGACCGGCAACATGCTGGAGGACCGGCAGGTCATCACTCCATCCGACCTGCAGTTGAACGCGCCAAGCGTCACCTTCACGGCCACCAACTTCGGCAACTCGAGCTTCAGCATCCGCGGCATCGGGCGGCTCGTGATCAGCGGCACCGGCGAGGCCGGCGTGTCCACGCACATGAACGAGATCGCCGTCAGTACCAACCTCAATACCATCGAGTTTTTCGATATGGAGCGCGTCGAGATTCTGCGTGGCCCGCAGGGCACACTGTACGGGCGTAACGCCACCGGCGGCGCCATCAACTTCGTAACCGCGCTGCCCGACTTCGAGCAAGCGGAGGGTTTCCTGGATTTCGAATACGGCGACTACAACCATACGCGGGCGAAAGCCGTACTGAACATTCCCCTCGGCGAGACCGCCGGGTTGCGCCTGGGCGGATTCAAGCTCGACCGCGACGGGTACATCGAGAACGTCGCCTACGGCCAGACCGACGCCAACGGCAATACCCTCAGCGGCATCGATGACGACATCGACGGCCGCGACATCACCGCGCTCAGGGCCACCTTCCGGTGGCAGCCATCCGAGCGCGCCGACTTCTGGGTTCAATACAACCGTTTCCGGGAAGACGACGACCGGGCACGCATCACCAACCAGGTCTGCGTGCGCAACACGCTGCCCACCTGGGGTTGCCTGCCGGACGAGTTCGGCTTCGACAAGCCGCACCTGGGCGCCACCACGGGCGGCATATTCGCGGCGCTCGCCGGCGCGCTGCCGCCGGGTGTGGACGGCGCCGATCCCGCCATGTACGCGTTTCCACGGCCCCCCATGGACGGCTTCCGGGAAATGCACACGGACTATGAACCCGTATTCGAATACCAGGAAGACCTGTGGACCGCGGGCTTGAGCTACGAGTTCGATTCTTTCACGGTAAACCTGACCGGCGCCTACCAGGAGGTGGAGTACGTTTCCCGGCAGGATTACCTGATGGATGTGGGGGCGACGATGGCGGCCACGCCGCTCAATCCATCGGGAATGTGGCCCACCTCCGAGCCCGCCGGCCTCACTGCGGGTTCCGACTGGACGTCCAGTCAATGCAACCTGCTGGAAGGAACGGCCGGGGTGTTCGGCGGCTGCATCCTGCCGGTGGACCAGACCCGCGTGTTCTCCTTCGACCAGGCGGACCTGGATTCCGAATACTGGACCGCCGAGGCGCGTATTCAGAGCACGCTGGACGGTCCGTTCAACTTCCAGTTGGGCGGCAGCCTGTACGACTCCACCAGCAACGCCGACTATTACGTGCTGTCCAACACCCTGGACCTCGTGTCGATTTACGGCTCTCCGCTGCTCGGCTTCCCGCCCCTGTATCCGGGGTTCTTCAACAACACCAACGAGCCGGGCAATGGCACGCTGCAGGACGGCTGGGCCGTATTCGGCGAGGCGTACTTCGACGTCACCGACAGCGTGAAGATCACGGCCGGCCTGCGCTACAACGAGGACAACAAGGAAGTCAACGACACCAGCGTGCTGTTCAACTCCATCAATGCGAACGCCGCGCTGGGCGGCCTGTTCGGCCCCAACCCGATCTGGCTGCGCACGCCGCTGTTCCTGGAAATGGTGGGCATGGCGAGCAACCCCACCCTGCAGTTGAGCGAGTCCGGCATGCGGACCCTGGAGTTCTGGGACGCCCAGGGCGTCTATGCGGAAAGTGCGCCGGCGATCATTGGGGGAATCGCCACACTGGGTATTCTCGGAGGCGTGCAGGACGGGTCGATCCCTCTGGGTACGGCGTTCCAGTTACTGGGAAATCTACCGCCGGCATTTCAGCAGATGGCGTTGGCGCTGATCAGCGGAAATCCGGCCGTGATTGCTCAGGATCCGGGGTTCCAGGCATTCGGCGGCGCACTCAACGCCCTGGCCGGCGCCATACCGCCCGCACCCGGTTTCGGCGAGACACGCTTCGTCACCGGCAGCCCCAGCAAGGCGGACTGGTCCGAACTGAGCGGCCGCATCGGGCTCGACTGGCAGATCAACGACAACTCCATGGTCTACGGCTTCTACAGCCGGGGCTACAAGCCCGGCGGTTTCAATCCCGCCATTCCGCCGGCCTTCCAGGCGACATCGTCGTTCACCTTCGAATCGGAAGAGGTGGGCGCCATTGAAATAGGTAGCAAGAACACCTTCATGGACGGGCGCCTGATGCTCAACGGCGCTTTCTTCCTGTACGACTACTCGGGCCTGCAGGTGACCCGTATCGCCAACAACTCCTCGCTGAACGACAACATCGATGCCGACATCATGGGCATCGAGCTCGAGGGGCTGTGGCGCCCCGAAGCGCTGCCCGGCACGGCGGTGGACTTCGCCTACGGGTGGCTGAACGCGGAAGTGGACGGTTCGGAGTCGATGGACCCGCTGAACCGGACTGCCGGGAACGCGGACTATGTCCTGTTGAAGAACATTGACCCGGGCTCGTTGACGGGCGTGACCTACATCGCACGGGAATCGCAGATTACCGACGCTGTCGTCAATACCGCGTTGGCGAGCGGAGGGGCCCTGGACCTGCGCAACGGGACGGTGTTGCAGAACGTTTCCTACCCCGCCAACAGCCACGGCGTTTCCATTCCTGCCTACTTCTCGCGAGGGTTCCTGGACGCCTTCGGGGTCGAGACCCTCGATGGGCTTCCCTCCGACCTGGACGGCAATCACCTGCCCAACTCCCCGGAACACACCCTGCGGCTGGGCCTTGCCTACACCTGGCAGGTTCCGGCCATAGCCGGTTCGCTGACGGCCCGTTGGGACTACTACTGGCAGAGCGATTCGTACGCCAGGGAATTCAATTCCATCGGCGACGAGATCGATAGCTGGGACCAGCACAACGCCACGCTCATCTACGAGAGCAGCAACGGCCGCTGGATGGCAAAGGCCTGGGTGCGGAACATCGCCGATGACAACAACGTGACGGGCAAGTACGTCACTTCCGACACGTCCGGGTTTTTCAGGAACTATTTCCTGACGGAACCACGCATCTTCGGCGCGTCGCTGCGCTTCAACTTCGGCGGCTGACGGGGCAGGGCGAACGGCCGGCAAGGCCTGGGTCCTGTCCCAGGAGTTGCTGGCGTTTCAGCGTGCCGCGCGAAGTCTGTGCCAAGGCGCGGCCCGTCGGCAATGGCCCACTGCCAAGGGCCGCAACACAGCCACAGGCCCCGTGCGGCGTGCCCGTTGCACGGCGCCTCTCACGGCACCGTCTTTCAGGCGTCAGGCGCCAGGCGTCAGGCGCCGTATTCAGGTGTAGAGGTGGCAGGCGACCTGCCGGCCGGCGTCCACGCCTGATTCTCCCTTGAGCGGAATCAGTTCCGGGGTCTGTTCCCGGCAGACATCCATGACTTTCGGGCAGCGTCCCGCAAACCGGCAACCGGGCGGGATGTTGATCGGCGAGGGGATCTCGCCACGGATGTGCGTCGAAACCCGCCCCCGCTCCGAGGCCGGATCCGGTTCCGGATTGGAACCGATCAATATCTCGGTGTAGGGGTGCTTCGGACGGAAAAAGACATCGTTCGCCCTGCCCACTTCCACCAGCGAGCCCAGGTACATCACCGCCATGCGGTCGCTGACGTAGCGCACCATGGACAGGTCGTGGGCGATGAAAAGCAGCGTCAGCCCCATCGACGACTTCAGTTCATCGAGCAGATTGACCACCTGGGCCTGGACGGAGACATCCAGCGCCGAGATCGGCTCGTCGCAGACCACGAACTCGGGCTCCAGCACCAGTGCCCGGGCGACGCCGATGCGCTGCCGCTGGCCGCCGGAGAACTCGTGGGGATAGCGCGCCATGTGATCGGCCTGCAGGCCGACCCGCACCAGCCAGTCGGCGCAACGGTCGCGGATCTCCCGGCCCCTCAGGTTCGAATGCAGCCGCAATCCCTCGCCCACGATCTCGCCCACCGTCATGCGGGGGTTCAGTGAGGAATAGGGGTCCTGAAATATCATCTGCATGCGCCGGGCGTAGCGCTGGAAATCCGCCGGCCCGTATTGTTGCGGCAGGGTCTCGCCCTTGAAGGTGACGGTGCCGCCGGTCTTGTCGTGCAGGCCCAGTATGGCCTTGCCGAATGTCGACTTGCCCGACCCGCTCTCGCCGACCAATCCCACGATTTCCTGCTCGGCGATGGCGATGCTCACATCGTCCACAGCCTGTACCCGCTGATTGTGGCCGATCAGGAAATGCTTGGTGACGTTCCTGGCATCGAGGACGGCAGTCACGAGGCTGCTTCCCGATAGGTAATGCCGTCAACGCGCCGCTCCGCGTCCGGATGGTGCAGCCAGCAGCGGGCGTAGTGCGACGGCGAGAGGTCGAAGGCGCCCGGATTGTTCGGCCCGCAGATGCGCATGGTGTGCGGGCAGCGGGCGCCGTAGGCGCAGCCCTTCGGCGGGTCGAACAGGTCCGGAGGGCTGCCGTCGATGGGCGTCAGCACCTGTTCGGCATCCGGATTGTTGGTGGGCATGGCGTCGTTCAGCCCCAGTGTGTAGGGATGGGCCGATTCGTAGAACACCTCGTCGACGGCGCCGTTCTCGACGATCTGGCCGGCGTACATCACCGCCACCTGATCCGCCATGCGCGCTACCACCCCAAGGTCGTGGGTGATCAGGATGATGGACATGCCGTTCTCCCGCTGCAGGTCGCGCAACAGGTCGAGAATCTGCGCCTGGATGGTCACGTCCAGCGCGGTGGAGGGCTCGTCGGCGATCAGTATGGCCGGTTCGCAGGCGATGGCCATGGCGATCATGGACCGCTGCAGCATGCCCCCGGAGAACTCGAAGGGATATTGCGCCGCCCGTTTCTCCGCCTCGGGGATGCGGGTCATCGCCAGCAGTTCGACCGCCCTGGCCAGTGCCTGCTGGCGGGAGTGGCCGCGGTGCACCTGCAGGGTCTCGGCGATCTGGGCGCCGATGGTCATGGTGGGGTTCAGCGAGGTCATCGGGTCCTGGAAGATCATGCCGATCTGCGCGCCGCGGATGCTCGTGCCGTCGATCCGGGTGCGGCCGAGAATCTCCGCGCCGTCGAGTTTTGCGGACCCCGACGTGATGCGGCCCGGCGGCATGGGTATCAGGCCCATCATGCTCTGCACGGTCACCGACTTGCCGCAGCCCGATTCGCCGACGATCGCCAGCGTCCTGCCCGCCTCGACATTGAAGCTTACCCCGCGTACCGCCTGCACCACGCCGCCGTAGGTGTCGAACTCGACGCGAAGGTCTTCGACGGTCAGCAAGGCGCTCATTCAGTGCCTCTCATGCGGGCATCGAGGGCGTCCCGCAATCCGTCGCCGAGCATGTTGAAGGCGAGCACCGTGATACTGATGAACAGCGCCGGGAAGATCAGTTCGTGGGGGTAGGTGAGCATGGTCTTGATGCCCTCGTTGCACATGCTGCCCCAGGAGGCTTCCGGCGGGGCGACGCCCATGCCGATGAAGGAGAGGAAGGCCTCGGTGAAGATGGCGCTCGGCACCGCGAAGGTGAGGGTGACCAGGATGACGCCCATGGTGTTGGGGATCATGTGGCGCAGCACCAGGTAGCCGGTCTTGGCGCCCAGGAGCCGGGAGGCGCTGACGTAGCCCTCTTCGCGGATCTGCAGGATCTGGCCGCGCACCAGCCGTGCCGTCGCGGGCCAGCCCAGCAGTACCAGGGCGATCACCAGGGGCGCGATGCCCGACTCGCCGGGCTGCACGCCCGAGGCGACACGGATGAGGATCATGAACAGCAGGAACGGCAGCGCCACCACGAAATCCGAGAAGCGCATGAGCACCTGGTCCACCCATCTGCCGAAGAAGCCGGCGGTGGCGCCGTATACGACGCCGAACAGGATGTACAGGATCGGCGCGAAGATGCCGATGAACAGGGATACCCGCGCACCGGACATCAGCCGGGCGAGCATGTCGCGCCCGAGGTAATCGGTGCCCAGGGGGTGGAAGGCGAGTTCCACGCTGTCGCCCTCGCGCAGTTCCGCACCCTCCGGGACCAGCCCGGCGGCCGCCGCCTCTTCCAGGGTGGTCACCCGTTCCACATCCACCTCGATAGTCTGGTGGGCGCCGGTGGGCTCGCCGTCTGGGTTGAGTTCCACCACGGAATAGAAGTAGTTGCGCGGTTTCAGGTCCAACCTGTCTTCAAACGAAGTGTCCAGCGGGTCCAGGATGTCGAACAGCGGCAGGCCGAAGGCGCGTTCCTCGCCGATGGGGAAAAGGTTCCGGTAAACCCGGTAGCCGCGCGCGCCCTCCACCGGTTCCCAGAGCAGCCGCACTGCCTGGGTGGTCGCGGGCTCCGCAAGCCGCAACCCGGTTCCCGGCGGCGCCAGCGTGGAACCGTCCCAGGGAACATAGGGCGCGACGATGGTGGCCTGAGCGGCGGGACCCGGCGCGCGGCTGATCTGGTCGAGATCCTGTGTCTGGGGGTCCACCGTCCAGACCCAGGGGCCGGCGATGGTGAATGCCAGCAGCGCGAGGATCAGGTACAGCGAGAACAGCGCCCGCCGGTTGTCCTTCAGGCGGACCCAGGCGTCCTGCCAGTAGGAGAGCGACGGCCGCGCGATGACCTGTACGGCCTCGTCGGTGTGGACGGATTCGAAATCCCGGGCGCTGAAGGTCGTCTCGCTCATGGCGCTACTCCAGCCGCACCCGGGGGTCGATCAGCCCGTAGACCAGGTCGACGATGATGACCATCAGCACCAGGAAGGCGCCGTAGAACACCGTGGTGCCCATGATGACGGTGTAGTCGGACTGCTGCACCGCCTGCACGAAGTAGCGCCCGAGGCCGGGAATCGCAAAGACGATCTCGACGACGAAGCCGCCGGTGGTGATCACCGCGATGGACGGGCCGAGTACCGTGATGACCGGCAGGATGGCGTTGCGCAACTGGTGGTGGGTAAAGATGCGCGGTGCCGGCACGCCCTTGGACCGGGCGGTGCGCACGAAATCGGAGTTCATGATCTCGAGCATCGACGAGCGCATCAGGCGGGTGAGGTAGGCCATGGTGCCGAGGCCCAGCACCAGCGAGGGTATGAGCATGTGGGCCACCGTGCCCCAGCCGGCCACGGGCAGCAGCGAGAAACCGAGCAGGTTGTTGATGTTGACCAGCGTGAGCTGGCCGAGTGCCGCGAACACGAAGCTCGGCACGGATATGCCGAGAATCACCAGCAGCATGATGACGATGTCCGGCATGCGGTTGCGGTTCAGCGCGGTGAGCGCCCCCCACAGGATGCCGCCCAGGGCGGCGAACACCACCGCGAGGATGCCCAGCGTCGCGGAGACCGGAAAGTGTTCCCGGATAATGTCGTTCACCCGGCGGTTCTCCTGGGTGAACGAGATGCCGAAGTCGCCCCGCGCCAGGTTCCCCATGTAGATGCCGTACTGGGTCAGGAGCGGCTTGTCGAGGCCGTACTTGGCTTCGAGGTTGGCCCGGATCTTCTCGCTGACCGCCTTGTCGCTCGCCAGGGGGTCGCCGGGCACCATGTGCATGGCGAAGAAGGTGGCGGTGGCGATGAACCACACCGTGATGGCGCCCTGGACCAGGCGCTTCAGGGCGTAACGGCCCATATCTCCTCGCCCGATTGCCTGTGTCGAGTCACGCCGTCTCCCCGGTTCGCCTGCTTGGCCTGCGTTCTTGCCGCATTACCCATCCATGTCGATGTAGGCGTAGGTGTAATCCTGTTCCGCCCCGACCGCGCGCCGCACGATGCCTTTCACCCGCGGGTCGGTGACGTACGCCTGGCCGCGCTCGTAGTTGACGATGAGCACCGCATCCTCATAGATGATGCGCTGCATTGCGTCGAACGCATCCATGCGTACTTTCGCATCGAGTGACCCCTGCGCGACGCCCACCAGCCGGTCGTACTCGGGATTGGCGTAGCGCCCGCGGTTGTTCAGGTTCCAGGAGGCGAACAGGTCGCCGTAGGTGAGCGCATCGTTGTAGTCGGGCCCCCACCCGGCCAGCACCATGTCGAACTGGCCCTTGGTCATCTTGTCGAGCCGCTGCTTGAAGATCTGCCGGTCGATGCGGATCTCAAGCCCCAGGTTCTTCTTGAAGACAGCCTGGAAATACTCGGACTGGAT
The DNA here is from genome assembly GCA_028821125.1 of Gammaproteobacteria bacterium. GTDB lineage: Bacteria > Pseudomonadota > Gammaproteobacteria > Pseudomonadales > Azotimanducaceae > Azophilus. Next base: position 49,207 of record JAPPHD010000099.1, on the reverse strand, counting down.
GTTCGAGACCGGGTTGTCGCCGGTGAGCATCACGAGCGGCGGGAACTCGTCCAGGCCCAGCTCGACGCGCGCTTTCTCGAGGTGCTGCCGCGCCCGGGCGATGTCCATCCTGTGTTCCGGCGCCGGGTACTCTTCGCGGAACTTGCCGCGCACGCCGTCCAGGAAGACCGGGAACAGGGACTCGCCGGGCAGGTAGCCGGGAATCTTGATGACCTTGTAGACCAGTTCGTTCGGGTCCTGGGCCAGCAGCATGGCCTTGCGCAGGTTGCGGTTCCTGGTGAGCCGGTCGGGCCGGTGGTTGAATTCGATGAAGAACACCGAGCCGTCCATGAAACGGTTGATGTGCCAGCGCTGCTCCATGGCCTCGGCCAGGTTCTCCGCCGTCAGCGAGGCCAGGGAAATCTTGCCGTCCTTGAAGAGGTTCAGCACCGCGTTGGCATCGGAGACGATGTAGGCGACGTTGATGCGGTCGAGGCGGATGCGCTCCCTGTCCCAGTAGCGCGGGTTCTTGCGCAGGTCGAGCGACTGGCCGTGCACCCAGCTCTCCATCGTGAACGGCCCGTTGTAGAGCAGTTGGTCGGCATCGGCGCCGTAGCGGCCCCCGGTTGCCTCGTAAAAATCCTGCCGCACGGGGTAGTACGTGGAGAAGGCGGTCAGCTTGTCGAAGAAGGCGACCGGCCGCTCCAGGTCCACCACCAGGGTCCGGTCGCCTTCGGCCCGGGCGCCCAGCGCATCGAGCGGCAGTTCACCGCGATTGATGGCTTCGGCATTCCTGATCGGGTAGAGGATGAAGGCGTATTCGGAGGCGTTCACGGGATCCAGCGCGGTGCGCCAGGCGAACACGAAGTCGTGGGCCGTGACCGGCTCGCCGTCGCTCCACAGCGCATCGCGCAGGTTGAAGACCGCCTGTTCGGCGTTAATCTCCCAGCGCTCCGCCATGCCCGGCACCAGCCGCTGGTGCTGGTCGTAACGCAAGAGCCCCTCCATGACGTGGGCGATGACGACGCCGCTCACGGAATCGGTGAGCAGGGTGGTGTCCAGTTGGGGCGGTTCCTCCGACAGCCGGATGGTGATGGTGTTGTTGGCGGCATCCACCGCCGTGCTGCTGCCGGCGGCGGAGGCGGTGAGGCTGGCCAGCAGGTTCAGCAGCCACATCAGCAACGCGAGGAGAGCCACCGCGGCGAGTGCGTAGACCGCCAGTTGCTTCCCGGCTGAGCGGCTGAACGATTCCTCGGTGGCGACCTGTGTCGTGCTCATCCCCATCCCGAAACTGGCCACCGCCAGCCATCCGCCTACCGGTGATCCAAAGAACTGTCAAGCCATGGTACCAGACGAGGCCGGGCAAAATTGCGAGGATTTCCGACCGATTGCGGGATGATGTCCTACAGAAACCAATGCCTGTTGGCGCTTATTCTCACGTTCTGCCCCAAGCGCGCCCGGAATGGTCCTCAACCGGCTCAACCAGGCGAATCAGTCGTTGGCGGCATGCAGTTTTCGTGGCTCGCCCGGAGGGACTAGAATGACGACCATGGCCGCTACCGCGATAGACACGCTTCGTTATGCGCGCCGGCTGAAAGACGCGGGCCTGCCACCTGAGCAGGCGGAGGCCATGGCCGATGCGATCGGATCGGAACTTGCCGTGCAAATCGCGACAAAAGCCGATCTGGAAGTCGCGACCGCCAAGTTGGATGCCAAAATCACGAAGATGGACAGTTCATTGGCCCTGCTACGATGGATGGTGGGTTTCACCCTCGCGTTTGTGGTTGCCCTGACTTGGCGCGCCTTTCTTTAGCGCGCAACGGGTTCACCGGTTTGATCCCCCGCTATTCTGGGCGGTGGCGACTTCGATTACGCCGAGGTGGCGAAAACTGCTGAAACGGCCACGCCCCCGGTTCTGTGTTCGGACAGTTCTTCTTGGCGTTTCGATGCTGTGCGTGTCGTCCGTGGCCGCCGACCAGGTTCTCCGCTATGCGGAGTTCGGGCCCAACCGCGGCATGAGGGAACCGCTGCAGCGGTGGCTCGCGGACGAAATCCACCAGCGGTCTCAAGGGCAGCTCGTTCTGCGGACCTCGTTCGGCGGGTCGCTGATCGGCGCCAGGAACGTGCTCAGGGGCGTATCCGCCGGGGTAGCGGACCTGGGCACGATCGTCGCGGCCTATACGCCCGCCCAGTTCGAGCGGTACCGCGTTACGGACCTTCCGGTGGGGGACGACGATCCCTGGGTGGGGCTGCGCGCTGCCTATGACCTGGCCACCGGCCAAGCGGAGATCGTAGAGGAGTTCAGGCGCGAGGGCGTGCTCTATCTGTCGAACCTCTCGTCGACGACGCTCATACTGGCCTGCCGGTTTCCCGTGACGGAGGTGGAAGATTTCCAGGGGCTTCGGATGCGGGCCGTGCCCCCGCATGACCAGGTTTTCAGGTCTCTGGGCGCGGTGGTCGTGGGGTTGCCGATCCCCGAAGTCTATCAGGCGCTCGACCGGGAACTGATCGACTGCACCCAGACCTACTGGTTGTCCGTGCTCGCCTACCGGCACTTCGAACCGGCACCGGAACTTACGGAATTGCACTGGTCGCAGAACCTGGCCTATTCCATGATCATGTCGAGGAAGACATACGAAGGCTTGGCTGCACGGCACCAGGCAAGTATCCGCCGGCTCGGCGAGGAAGCGATCGACTACGTCGCCAGGCTGGCGATAGAGGAACAGCATCGGGCCAGAACGACTGCCCAACAGCAACCGTCCGTCACCGTGCATCAGCTTTCGCAGCCCGCCAGGCAACGTCTTCGCGCGGATGGCGAAAAGCTGGTGGATGCCTATCCGGGGAACAGGCGGCTCTTCGAGAGCTTCAAGGCCCGGGTTCAGGCACACAGGAAGGTTCTCGACGCCAGGGGTTACCCGTGGGAGGAGTAGCGGATCGCTGGGAAATGCGATACCGGCGGTTGCTCAATCCCCTGACCCGCGTCTTTCTCATCCTGGCCACGGCGGCGCTCGCCTTCATCGGCGTGTATCTCCTGGTTGCGCTGGCGGGCCAGACACTAAAGGTCGAGGTGCCGGACCAGCTTCTGCTCGTCGCCGAGGCGATGGTAATCCTGGTGTTCCTCACACAGGCATCGGTCGTCTCGGATGACGAACACATCCGTGTGGACGTGCTGGCGGAGCGGTTTTCCCGCCGGGCGCAAGGCCGGCTAGAGCTGGTCAACCATCTGTTTGGCGTCCTGTTTTATGGACTTCTGGCGGTCGCGGGCCTGGTTGCGCTGCTTTGGGCCGTCGGCACCGGCGCGTACCAGATGGGGCTGCTGTCGGTGCCGGAGTGGATTACCCGCCTGGCCTTCGTGCTGGGCGCCTCGCTAGCCCTGATCCGGTGCGTTTGCGCGGCGCACCTGTGGTTTCTCGGTAGAGGGACGCCATGACGGCCGGCATGGGCCTGGTGGGCATCAGCCTGCTGTTGAGCCTCGGGCTTGCGGCCATCCGCATACCCGTTGCCTACGCCGTTCTTGCCGGAGCATCGTTCGGGATTTACCTGCTCTATTCGGTGGGAGACGGCGGGGGATTCGATGCCACCGGGGGGCTGGAGCCCCTGCTGACGATCCTCGCCGATGTGCCCTACAGCTTCGCCCATTCCTACGAGCTGGCAACCATTCCGCTCTACATACTGCTGGGGCACGTAGCGCAGCGGGTCGGCATTACCTCGGATGTATTCAGCGCGTTGCGCGTCATCCTCAGCGGTACGCGAGCAGGCCTCGTCATGGCCTCACTGGGCGGTTGCGCGGGTTTTTCGGCCATCTCCGGTTCCTCGGTTGCCTGCGCGGCCGCCATGGGGCGCGTGGCCGTTCCGGAAATGCTGTCCCGCGGCTATTCGCAGACGCTGGCGGCCGGCGCCGTCGCCGCCGGGGGCACCCTGGGTTCGCTGATTCCACCGAGCATCGCCTTCCTGCTGTTCGCCATACTCGCGGAGCAGTCGCTGGCCCAGCTCTTTCTCGCCGGCATCTTTCCGGGGCTGCTGACGCTGCTGGGGTTCGTGCTGACGGTTTTCCTGTGGAGCAGGCTCAAGCCCGGGGACACCCCGGATGCGCGCAGTGCCGCACCCTGGGCGGAAAAACTGCGGGCGCTCGGCTTGCTGTGGCCCGCAGCACTGATCCTGGGAATCATCGTGGGTGGCCTGGTCACCGGTCTTTTCACCGTGATACAGGCGGCCGCGGTGAGCGTACTGGCCGCGCTCCTGATCGGCTGGGCAAGGCGGCGGCTGAACGCAACAGAGTTCCTTGCGGCGCTGAAACGTACCTGCCTGCAGTCCGGCGCGCTCTTCGCGATCAGTTTCGGCGCCAAGGCATTTACGGTGCTGGTGGCGGGCGCGGACATGTCGACCGCAATGATCGAGTGGATGACGGCCTCCTCCATCGACGGATGGATGGTGATTGCCGTCATCGTCCTGGCGTTGCTGCTGATGGGCATGTTTCTCGATCCGGCCGGGATCATCCTGCTGGCGGTGCCCGTGACCCTGCCCGTGGTGATGGGCCTTGGCTACGACGTGGTCTGGTATGCGGTGATCTTTGTCAAGGTGCTGGAGATCGGCCTCATCACGCCACCCCTGGGATTGAACATCTTCGCGCTCAAGGCCTCCCTGGACGTCTCCGATTCGGTGTCGCTGGAGAGTATCTACAAGGGCGCGCTGGCCTTTCTTGCCATTGACCTGGTGGTGCTTGTGCTGCTCCTGGCGTTCCCGGAAATTTCGCTGTTCCTTCCGGATCTCCTGGGCCAATAGGATCGGCTTTTGTCGAACACCCCGGGGAGGAGTTCCCGCACGTGACTCGAAACCTCGCGGTGGAGATGTTGCGAATGGGGCGCAGATACCGCAATCTCGATGGCAACCTGAATGGGCTGAAGCTAATGATGTTCCCGATCCGGCACGTGTTTCTGTGCGCTGCTGTATTGGCAATCGTTGCCTGCTCCGAAGAACGGGAGGCGGAAACGTCGGCTGCGGCCGGTTCTCCCCCTGAACCGGAAACAGTTCCGTTCGAGAAAGGTCCCTACGAAGTAAGGGTCGAGCGCAGCCACTTCGTTCCGATGCGCGATGGCGTGCGGCTCTCCACCGACCTCTATTTCCCGGTCGGAGTCGAGGGCAAGCTGCCGGTCATTCTTGAGCGGACGCCGTACGACAAGGGCAGCAAACGCGAGGCCGACCCGGACGCGCCCATCTCGGCGGCGAACCAGGCGTACTACTACGCGAGCCACGGCTACGTATTCGCCGTGCAGGATCGGCGCGGCAAGTTCGAATCGGAAGGTGACTACGTGGTGCTGAACGGAGACGTGGAGGATGCCGCCGATACGCTCGACTGGTTCGGCGCGCAGCCCTGGTTCAGCGGCAGGAGCAGCATGATTGGCTGCTCGATTCCGGGCGCCAACCAGATCAAGGCGGCCCAGACCCTGCATCCCGCGCTGACATCCATCGTCCCCCAGTCCGCCGCCACCGGCCATGGCACCGCGGGCGGCACCATGGCCAAGCTCTGGAAGCGGGGTGGAGCCACCAACCTGACCATGGCGATCTGGTCCCATTTTGCGGGCACGAACCTGTTCTACCGCCCGTCGCGCCGGCTTTCGCGGGAAGAATTCCTGCAGGTGGCCGATTTCTACGATCCGGCCCCGGATCTTGGCGATGACCTGCTGTCGATGGGCGACAATCCGGACCTGTTCAACAAGTACTTCGTCGACGCCATGATGGTGCTGCCTTCGATCGACATCGCCCGGGTTCTCGAATCGCCCCCGTCGGACTGGGAAGACCTGACCCGTGAACCCATGGATCCCTGGTGGGACGGTGGCGACTACCTGGAGGACGATACCAGGGTCAACGCTGCGGCCCTGCACATCAATTCATGGCACGACTATGGCGTGAACGAGACGTTCCTGCAGTTCCGGCATTTCAGCGAAAAAGCCGAGACCCGGTATGCGCGCGACAACCAGTTCGTGATCATTTCGCCGTTGGCGCACTGCAATATCGAATCCGTTTCGTCGCGGACGGTTTCAGGCCAGCGGGATATGGGCGATGCGCGCAAGGATATCTGGGGAACCTATCTCAGGTGGTGGGATTACACCCTGAAAGGATTGGACAATGGCTTCGATGAGGAACCGAAGATCCAGTACTACGTTCCCGGGAGGAACGAGTGGAAGTCTTCGAATGTCTGGCCCATTGCAGGCAGCACCCCGACCCGCTTCTTTCTCACCAGCGGCGGCGCAGCAGGCAGCAGCATGGATTCCGGAAGAATCGTCTTTTCCGAGCCAGATAAAGCCGGATCCGATACTTATGTCTACGATCCGGCCAACCCGATCCTGGAGCCGGTACGCTCGGTGCACAGCGGCAGCTTCGATCTCTCGGATGTGCAGGAACGGCCGGACGTGCTTGTGTATACCAGCGAACCGCTTACGGAAGGCATTGAGATGACGGGCAGCATGCGGGCGCTTCTGTTCGTATCCACGGATGTGCCGGACACCGATCTTTCAGTCAAGATTTACGATGTGTACCCGGACGGCCGAGCGTTTGCGCTGCAGGAAGGTTTCCTTCGGCTACGCTATCGCGAAGGCTTTGACAGGATGGTTCTTATGGAGCCGGGCGTGGTGTACCCGATCGAGATGGACCTGCTGGTCTATGCCAACTATTTTCAGCCCGGCCACCGAATCCGTGTCGATATTACCAGTTCGAATCTCCCCACCTATGACCGCAACATGAATACCGGAGGCGATACCGTTCGCGAGTCCGAGGGGCGAAAGGCCACAATCAGGGTCCACCACGGCGGTGAATACCCATCCCATGTGGAGTTGTCGATAGTTTCCGGCTGACAGCCCATGGGACGAACCCGCAAATCGACAACAGAGTTCGTTCCGGATCCGGAGCAGACGGCGCTCTGGCCGGATAAATCAGGCAATGCAATCAATGGGCTCGGCGAATCCGAAGCCCGGCGGCCGACGCCGATCATGTGGCACGACTCCGGGATGCTCGAACACGGCGAACTCCAGGACTGGTTCTGGGCGCAGGGGGTAAAAGAGCCGGCCCTTGCCGAAAAGCGCGCCGCCCGGCAGAAGGTCATCGATACAGAATGGGCACCGATTGCCGATCACAGGGTGGAGCGGCCCGCCTGGGAGAATGCGCGCCTGGTCAAACAGCTCGCCCTGGAAGCGGATGCGGACCTGGTCGGAATCGTGAAACCGCAACCCGAATGGGTATTCGAAGGCTATCGGTTCGAATACGACTGGATCCTGATGCTAGGTATCGCCATGGAGTACGAGAAACTCGCAACGGCGCCCAAAGTGACATCGGCGATCGAGGTCGTGGACAAGTACACCAAGGGCTGGGTGGTCGGAAGGCCGGTATCGGACTGGATACGGTCCCAGGGGTATCCGGCGGAGCCCCGTGGCGGGCCCATGGCGGGCCCCATCAACCTGCTGCCCGCGGCCATCGAATGCGGCTTCGGCGAACTCGGCAAGCACGGGTCGCTGATCAATCGGCGATTCGGGTCTTCGTTCCGGCTGGCGGCGGTGTTCACCGATCTGCCCCTGATCGCCGACGGGCCAGACGAATTCGCGGCGGACGACTTCTGTGCCGGATGCCAGGTGTGCACGAACGCGTGCCCGGTGGATGCGATCACGACCCGGAAGCAGATGGTTCGTGGCGAAAACAAGTGGTATGTCGATTTCGACAGGTGCTTCCCGTATTTCGCGGAGACTTACGGTTGCGGCATCTGTATAGCCGTTTGCCCGTGGTCGGCCACCGGACGTGCGCCGATTCTGGCAGAGCGCTGGACGAAGCGGCGGGAAAAGCGCAAAGGCCGTTCTTCCCACGATTCCGATCGCTGATCAATCCCGCCCGGATTCAGAGGAGGCGGGGCTGAAACTGCTGCCGGAAGAGGTGGATTGGGACCCGGATCGGAATTAATGCGCCTGCTATCAGGTAACGAGAGCATTTGTTGTTCAGATTTCCGGGGCGGAGCTACTATCCGGCGTTGCGATCCAGTTCGAGGCGGCCCGTTGGCGTTCGCCATTGACTCGGTGCTTCGCACGGCTGTATCCACGCATCGACCATTGGAGGGGAGAGATGAATCACTCCGAGATCAGGCTTGCACCAGCGTCAATCCGCGCCCTGTACGTGCTCGGCTCAGTGTGTGTTGCCGGCGCGTTCGGTACGGTCGATGCGCTTGCCGAAGAAACCGATTCCGGATCGCTCATCGAAGAGATCGTGGTCACGGCGCAGAAGAGGGAGACATCGCTGATCGACACGCCCATGAGTGTCAGCGTGACAACCGGTGACCAGATCGACGAGCGAGGCATCAATACCTCACTGGAGCTGTCGTACAACGTCCCCAGTTTTTCGGTCCAGGAGCGCAGGCCGGGCCGGCAGCTCTACACGATTCGGGGCGTCGGCAACATTTTCGGTTCGAGTTCCCTGGTCGGGGTATACCTCGACGATGTCGACATAACCGCAACGGGCGCTCGCGCCTATCAGGTGGACCTGAGCCTGTATGACCTCGAGCGGGTCGAGGTGCTTCGCGGCCCACAGGGCACGCTGTATGGCTCCGGCTCGGTGGGCGGCACGGTCCGCTTCATTACCAACAAGCCGAATCTGCAGGAAGTGGAAGGCAAGTTCGAGATTTCGGCCTTTGACACCCACAAGGGCGATCTGAGTTACCGGGCTCGGGGAGCGGTCAATATTCCGCTGGCTCAGGACCGCTTCGCGCTGCGAACGACGTTCAGTTATTCGGACGATGGGGGCTGGATCGATCAGCCCCTGGCGGGAAACGACGATGCCAACGATACGGAACTCACGAACGTGCGCCTGTCCGGACTCCTTCAGATCAACGAGAACTTCCAGGCCCTCGGGACGGTAATCGTGCACCGGAACGATACGGGTGCGAGCAACGTGGCAAACGTGTCATTGAAGGACAGCGAGCAGCGGGCGTTCTTCGATACGACCGGATTCGATACCGGTCTCGAAGTCGACAACGAGTTCTATGGATTGACCCTCACCTACGATTTCGACTTCGGCACCCTTACGAGCGCCACGGGTCAGTTGGAGACCGACAACTCGCTCTCCGACCTCCGGCTGTTTCCGTTCGGTCCTCCTCGGCCTCCCCTGCTCGGATTCGAAAGGGTGGAGATCGAGGAATCAGAAGTCTTCACCCAGGAAATTCGGCTGAATTCCCGAAGCGAAGGCCGGCTTGACTGGGTGACCGGCTTTTTCTACCGCAAGGAAGAGTACATGAGCACGGGCGAGGGCATCGCCGTCGTCGGGCTGCCTCATCCCGTTCTGGGAACTTTTTTCATCGGGGTGCCGAATATCCCGCCGGACGTTTCGTTCAAGAACAAGTCATGGGCAGCCTTCGGTAACGTCGACTACCGGATGACCGACCGCTTCACCCTGGGAGCGGGTCTTCGGTATTTTGAAGACGATCGTGAAACGTACGATGTTGTCCGCTTCAATCCCATGAACGACCAGCAGGGCGACTTCGATGACGTGAGCCCCAGGGTATACGCCTCTTATGCTCTCAATGACGATGTCAATGTCTATGTCAGCTACGCGCAAGGCTTTCGAAGCGGCGGATTTAACACCCCCGCCCTGGCGGCCCTTGGCGAAAGCGAGACGTATGGCGTCGAAAACCTGACCTCTTATGAGCTTGGCGCGAAGATGACGCTGTTTGAAGACAGGATCTATGCGGACGTCGCCTTCTTCTATTCCGACTACAAGGACATTCAGGGAGTCGTCATCAACTTCGAATTGCTTCAGCTTGTCACCAAGAACCTGGGTGAAGCGGAGATCAAGGGCGTCGATTTGTCCCTGTCATGGCGGGTTACAGACAACCTGACCCTCGGCCTGAACGGAAACTACACCGATCACGAATTCACCGATGTGCCGATCGGCGGCGCCCAGCTCGTCGGCGACCCGATCGACCTGGTGCCCGATTACAACTATTCCCTGACAGCGGACTACCAATTCAACTGGGGTCCGAATTTCCCCGGTTATTTCAGGCTTGTATACAACCAGCAGGACACCTTTGTTTTCATCAACCGGAACTCGTCCCTCATCCATCCGGTTGACACCTCCGACATCATTTCCCTGCTTAGTGCCAGCCTGGGTGTCGAGATTGGCGGTGCGACGGTCGAGGTATTCGGCAGGAACCTGCTCGATGAGTATGGAACCATCACGCCTGACAAGCACGCTTTCAGAGAAACACAGTATCGTCGGCGCAGCCTTGGTGTCCGGTTCGCCTACCAGTTCTGACGAGGCGTTTCCTGCCGCGTTGCCAGGTAGTTCTGCCGAACCTAAAGCTCTACCACCGGCAGGGTGATGAACGAGGGGTTCGCCTCGTCGTGGTGGATGCTCACCCGCGCCTTCTGGAGTCTGATGGCGGTGGCGATGGGTTCCCCGGTATTGGGGTTGGCGTCGAGTAACGGAAATTCTGTTCCGAGAATGTCGACCCGCAACCGGTGTCCGGCGGGAATGGTGTGGCTCACGTAGGTGAGCGGTACTTCGATGCCGTAGAGCTCGCCTGGCTTGAGCAGAACTTCACGGTCGAACCCCTCACGATAGCGCAACCGCAAACCGGAGCCGGTGCCGAGCGAAACCGAGCGACCGTCCGCATGGACTTCGGTCATTCGCACGATCACGTCCGCATCCGGCGTGTCTGCGGAAACGTGCAGGTGAACCGTCGGTTCGCCGACAATGGTCAAAGGCTCGGCCAGCCTGTCGCTCGTATAGACGAGCACATCGTTGCGCTTCTCCACTTCCTGATAGAAGCTGACCCCGGAGGAAAGCTCCATCTTTGCGACGACCGGGTTTTCCGGGTCACTGATCATGGTGTCGGGTTGGCCGCGTGAACCTGCCTGGTTCAGCGTTCCGTCCCCGGAAACGCTGTTGGCCCCTCCACCGCTGGCCAGGAAAAGATTGACAAGTTTCCGGTCGGGGATCGGGAATTCGTCGAATTCGCGCCAGACGTTGGAGCCCGTCACGAAGACCCGAACCCGGTTCGGCAACTCGACGTCCGTGTACACGCCCTTGACGTAACGGTCGTAAAAGGCGATGCGCAGTGCATCCATGTCCACCAGGGCCCGTTCACCGAACTCGAGCAGGCCGTTTCCGGTGACCCCGGCATGGTAGGTCTGGCCATGACTCCAGGGCCCCATCAGCAGATGGCGCTGACCGGGGTTGGGGGCATGAGCCTCCAGACCCCTCCAGGCGGTCAGGGTGCCGACAGCGGGATCGAAATTGCCGCCGATCAGCAGCACCGCCAGGTCCATGTTCGCGTAGTGTTCCGGCATGCTCTGCAGGCCATGCCAATACGGGTTGAACGTGGCGTTGTTCACGAACGCCTTGAACTGCTCGAGCCTGTCTCCGTGGAGATAGCCGTCTGCCGAATCGATCAGCGGCCGGCTCATGAGCCGGGTCACCATGGCTTCATCCTGCAAGACAAGGGTGGGATTCAGGAAACCCACCCCCAGTTCCGCGCGGTCGTCGACCGAGATCAGTTTGTGCCAGTTCAGCATGTGGTAGCGCATGAAAATGCCGCCGATGTACGGGGTTTCACGGAAATAGTCCGCGACCGGCACATGCGGGACGATCGCCTTCAGATGCGGAGGCTTGGCGGCGGCCGCGGCCAATTGGGTCATGCCCAGGTAGGAACCGTTGTTCATGCCGACCTTGCCATCGCTCCAGGGCTGTCCGGCAATCCACTCCACGGTGTCGTAGCCGTCGTTGCGGTCGTCCACGATGAATCGGAAGACGCCTTCCGACGACCCGGTTCCTCGAGTGGACTGGAAGACGTAGGCATAGCCAGCATCCAGGTACTTCTGATAGCCATAGCTTCCCCATGGAAGGGTGCCGTCCTTGTAGACGCTGCGGATCAGCACCGTGGGGAAAGGTCCGTCTCCATCCGGCAGGAGGATCCAGGTCGCGAGCTTCACGCCGTCCCGCATCGGGGCCATGGCAAAGATGTCGGGCTCGGGAAAGGTGACGACCTTCGCATCGCCCGGCCTGTCGTGTCCGGGCACGTGGTCCGCATGGGAGAGGCCGCAGAAGCCGATGAGACAGATCAACCACAGGCTCATGGCAGGCACCTGCGACTGACCATGCCGGTGAGGATTCATGAAAGTTCCCAACCCGGCCCGCCGGGACGCTGACGCGCAAGGAACAGAAACCCGCTGGGAGAGAGTAGGTGTGCGGTGCGGGTATCCGGCACCTTTAAAGCACCCCTGCGCCCTCGAATTCCACGAAAACGCGTCCGCTTGGTGTGCCGGATACCCGTACCGCATACCTGCTCTCGGTGTCGAGTCACTGGTATTATGTCAAATAGATTATCTATTGAAATCAATGAGTTGAAAATTGTTCCATGCGAGGGCGGGCCACGCCTGATCAATGCCCGGATCGGCCGTCACTGATCCTGCGCGAGCGACCGGGCGAACTGTGCCTTGATGCACTCGTCGTAGATTCCCATGACGCGGTTGAACCCGTCCTGCCCGATCAGGAGCGGGTTGCTGCCGTCTTCGGATCCTCTTGCGTGTAGCTCGAAATTGCCAACCACCCAGGGGTGCGTGCTGATGAGCCCCTCCACACCGCGCTCGTTGCCCAGGTTCCAGAACCTGTGCAGCGAGTCGTGCATCTGGTTCAGTTCCCTGATGGCGCCGGGCAGGGCCTGGCCGCCCCACATGGCGACCGTGCGGGGCTCTCCCTGATCCGTCACCGTCAGAATCGTCGACAGCGTGCCTGGTGTATGCCCCGGCGTCACCACGAAGGTCACGCTGGCATTGCCGAGCGCCAGCACTTCGCCGTCCTGCACCACCCGGTCACGCTCCGGCTGGATCACCGGGGGATAGTTGGCCTTGACGAAATAGGGCATGGAAATGTCGTCGGGGAGATAGTCCCAGTCTGCTTCCGACATCATGATGGGGACGCCGAATTCCTGCTTGAGATAGGGCGCGCCGCCGTAGTGGTCGACATGGCCGTGGGTAACCACCAGGTACTTCAGGTCATTGGGGTCGAGCCCCAGTTCCGCCATGCCGGGCAGCAGGATCTCCTTCACCTGCCGCTCGTTTGTCAGGGCATCGAACAGAATCAATCCTTCGCCCGTATCCAGTATGAACGCGCCCCAGGCATACATGCCGACGTAGTAGAGGTTGTCGAAGGCTGCAAAGGGCTCGATGCCGGGCGCGTCGGGATCCAGAAAGCCGGGAATCGTCCTGATGGCCAGCGGAATCGTGTTTTCCGCCGGCCCGCAAAGGAACCCGTCCGAAAGAAAGCGCCAGTCGCTGCCCGCGATTTCCTGTGCCCGTTGCACGTGAGCCACGACGGCAGGCAGTTCCTCCTGGGTTGCAGGTGCGCTTGCCTGAGAAGTTGCGTGGCCGGACGAGATCACCAGTGCCAGCAGCGATAGGGAGTAAAGACCGAAGCGTTTCATGGTTACGTTTCCTCAATGCTGGACCACGGATACGAGCCGGGGCTGGGCATCCCGGGCTCAGTGCTGTATCACGGAGATGAACGGCAGGGATCTGGCGGCTTCCAGATCCGTTTTGAATAGCCTCTCGGAGATGGAAGCGTGGTACACGGGTTTTTCGATGGCCGGGTCGGGCAGGTGTATGGTCGTGTCCTTCCGGCCCTCGCGTTCGTAACCGACCTCGTCGATTCCCTGGTTCTCGACGAAGATCCGGAAAGCGTCGATTGCATCCCTCTCGGGCAGTTCACCTTCCACATAGGCGCATTCCACCATCAACCCGTTGGGATCGAAGGTGTAGATGGAATGCATCCAGCCCTTGTGGTGCATCGATTCCATGACTTCCAGTCCATGAGATAGCCAGCGCTCGCGCATGGCCTCGAGGCCCGCGAGGTTCTTCGCTTCCCAGGCGACGTGCATGTTGGCGGTGCCGACGCCCATTGCCTGGGTGATATTGGTGTTCGCGTTTCTGTGGGCCTTCGCGCCGAAGGCGTTGAGGTCGTAATAGGCCAAGTAGGAACCTTCACCGGCATCGTAGAACACGTGCTTGTACTTGTTGCCCTTGGTGTCGTCCGCTTCGATGCCGACGATCCGGAAACCCATCGCTTCGGTATAGAAACGGTGCGTGAGTTCGGGATCGTGCGTGCACAGTGCCAGGTGGTTGAGAGCCATGCCGTGTTCTCCCTGATGGTCGGAAGCTGGTGGAATCGTTCGGGTGATGCCGAACCGATCTGACGCTCAACTATATCCCAATGGACGGTATGCGATGATGGAATAAGCTGTTGGCAACCATTGATGAAATTCCTGATGGCACGTACCTGTCGAATCGGGCAGGTCGTGCCCAGTTCGAACACCACCATCGAGACCGAGATCCCGGCAATTGCTGCGCGTGCGGGAGGCGATCTGGGAAGAACGGTTAACCTGCCATTGAAATCGTGACGTCTTTGTTTTTCACAAGTGGAATTGGTTGCAGATAGTGCATCTTTTCATTCGCCATTGGATGGGGAGGGCAATTAGCATCCGTTCAAGACAAGGGGAAACACCGACATTTTGAATCCATGGATATTGCGATCGTAGGCGGAGGGCCCGCCGGGCTGTTTTTCGCCCGCAGGGTCAAGCTGATGCATCCCGACTGGCGGGTGCGGGTGTTCGAGCAGAACGCTCGCGATGCAACCTACGGGTTCGGGGTGGGGTTTCTCGGCCAGTCGCTGGAGTTCATCGGGCGCACCGACCCCTCCGTCCTGGAAGATATTGTCGGTGCGGCACATGCAGGTTCCGCCATGGGATTCGTCCACAAGGGGGAAACGGTTCTGGTCAATGCCGGGTCCGGCAGCGAGGCCGTGACCGTCGGCAGGATAACGCTGCTGAATCTCCTGCAGCGCCGTTGCGAGGAAGTGGGTGTCGAGCTTCAATTCGAATCCCGCGTCGAGGACGTCGAGTCCCTGCGGCAGTCCGTAGACGTTCTTGTCGGCGCCGACGGCGTAAACAGCCCCGTCAGGACGCGCTACCGGGAAAAGTTCGAATCCACCGTAGAGCCGCAACGCAACCGATTCGCCTGGTACGGCACGGAGCACCCGTTCGACCCGGCGCTGATGATCTTCGAGCAGACCGATATCGGGCTGGTGATTGCGCACACCCACCAGTATCGCGCTGACCGTTCGGGCGTCGCCATCGAGTGCGACCCGGAGACCTGGGAGCGCGGCGGCTTTGACAACATGACGCCCCTGGAGATGGACGCGAAATTCGAGGAGATCTTTGCCTCGTACCTGAACGGCAGACCGCTATTGTCTCAGGCCGTGCGGGTGTTCTACCCGGCGATCGTCAGGAACGAGCACTGGTCGTTTGGCAACGTCGTACTGATCGGCGATGCGGCCCATACCGTGCATCCCTCCATCGGCTCCGGTACCCGTGTGGGCATGCGCGACGCTTCGGTTCTGGCCGAGGGCTTCCAACAGCACGGCGCCGATATCGGTTCGGCCTTTGCTTACTATCGCAGCAATCGCCAGTTTGGCGCCGACCTGTTTCAGCGGGCCGCAATCCAGAGTATCCGATGGTACGAGACCCTTGAGGACCGTCTGCATTTCGATCCCGTCACCATGGCCTTCAGCTACATGCTGCGTACCGGCCGGGTCGATTACGCGCGCTTGCGCCGGGCCGATCCGGAATTCGTGCGCCGCTACGAGGCGACACCACTGCCTGAATCTGTCGGTATAGTTGCCTGATGTCATCGGTCAACAGGAAAGTGGCGGTGGTTTTCCACAGCGGCATGGGCCACACCTCCTACCAGGCAAAGGCGGTGCGCGATGGCGCCGGTCGGGTGGTAGGCGTGGATACGGAGCTGATCTACGTCGAGGACGCCCGCGAGCGGCTCGATGAGCTGTCTTCCGCAGACGCGATGATCTTCGGCTGCCCGACATACATGGGTTCGGTATCGGCGCCGTTCAAGCAGTTCATGGACGACACGGCGCCCATTTGGCTGGCCCAGGGCTGGCGCGACAAGATCGCCGCGGGATTCACCAATTCGGGCAACCAGAGCGGCGACAAGCTCAACACCCTGATACAGCTCAATGTGTTCGCCATGCAGCACGGCATGATCTGGGCCGGGCTCGGCTTGCCGGGCGGCAACAACACAAGCACCGGCAGCGTCCAAGAACTGAATCGCCTGGGAAGCTGGATGGGTGCGATGGCGCAGTCGAACACGGACCAGGGGATCGAAGGCATCGCGGAAAGCGATCTCAGGACAGCCGCGTGCCTGGGCGAGCGAGTTGCGCGAATCGCGCTGAAGTGGCGGCCCTGACGGCGCGGCGCCCTGCGCGCGTCCTTTTAAGGTTCCAGCCCTGGCCGCGCGTCGCATTGCGGCAGAACCGTACACCTTGTGAGCCAATCGGGAGATTGAAAGTGACAAATGCCCTACGTTCCGCGCTCGTGCGACTACCAGCTATCGTTGCGCTGGTGTATGCGACCGCATTGGCGGCAGCCGCTCAAGGCGCCAGCTCCTGTCGTAACCTGTACCGGCTCACCGATCTGCAGCATGCGATCGAGCCGGGCATCCGGGTGGAAGCGACGGACGAACTCCCGACATACTGCCGCGTGCGCGGCGTGATAAACCGCGCCATCCGCTTCGAGGTCACGCTGCCGGAAGCGTGGAACGGACGCCTCATGTTCGAAGCGGTCGGCGGCTCGGCCGGCGTCATCGGCGACACCACGAGCCTCCTCGACCGTGGATTCGCCCAGGCATCCACGGACACCGGTCACGAGTTCGCCGAGGGCAATGATTTCGTGAAGCAGCCCGAGGCGCTCCTGGACTACGCGTACCGGGGTGTCCATCTCGCGACCCGGGCGTCCAAGCGCGTCATCGCGCACTACTACGGCCGCGACATCGACCACGCCTACCTGCAGGGCTGTTCCAACGGCGGCCGGGCGGCGATGCTGGAAGCGGCCCGGTTCCCGGAAGACTACGACGGCATCATCGCCGGCGCCCCTGCATTTCAATTCCAGGAGTTCATGCCGTGGATGGTCGCGGTGGGCCGCAGGCAGGCCGCGCATCCGTTGGACCGCGCCGCACTGGAGGTGCTGGACGATGCATCGCGTAGCGCCTGCGATGCACTCGACGGGGTGATCGACGGCGTCATCAACGATCCGCGGATTTGCAGGCTGGACCTCGACAGCCTGGTCTGCGCCGAGGGCGAGTCCAAAGGCTGCCTGTCTGCCGGACAGCTTGAAACCGCGCGATTCATCTACGAAGACATGATCGGCGCAGACGGCAACGTACAGTCCCCGGGGGTACCGCCCGGGGCAGAAGCCGCTGGGGATTGGGGCGGCTGGATTCTCCGCAACGAGGCCCTGGCCGACGCAGGCGGGTCTATCGTTGGCGACCTGATTCCGGAAATGCTCACCTTTCTCATGCGGCACGATGCCGAGTTCAAAATCGACGAGTTCGATCCCGTCGGCGATTACGAAAGCCTTGCGGATCCGTTGACGCCCTTGGACCTGCGTACGGCCGACCTTTCGGAATTCCGCGATCGAGGCGGCAAGCTGCTGATCTACCAGGGGTGGAACGACTTCCCGCTACGGCCCCAGCGTGCGATCGCCTACCTGGAGTCCGTCGAGCAGGCCATGGGAGGGGCGGACGCCACCGCGGACTTCTTCCGTATGTTCATGGTCCCGGGCATGGTGCATTGCGCGGGCGGGCCGGGCGCCTGGGAGGCGGACTACGTCGACCCGCTGGTGAAGTGGACGGAACAGGGAGAAGCCCCCGAACGCATCGTCGCCACCCACCCCGGCCCGACGGAGTTCGACCACCTCGACGCCGAAGCCCGGGCGGGACAGGACCGCACCTTCACCCGGCCGCTCTGTGCGTACCCGAAACTGGCGCAGTACGACGGGGAGGGCGACCCGGACAACGAGACGAACTTCCGCTGTGCGGCGCCCTGATGGGCGATCACGGCTTCGGAAACGGGGCCCGCCGGATGGAGCACCGACAACCGCAATTGCCGGATTCCCGACCCGATTGTCTCCATATGGATCGCCGCGCAGTTTGATTTTCAGTGATAGGAAGTATCCGGTCTTTTTGTTGTCCGGGCCCGGTTCCTGTTTCTTAAAATGGCCGCTTTCGATCTGAGGGATGCTGGATATGCCTGGTGTCAGATTCCCAATGCCGGGGGTCGTTTATCCGACGCAAGCAGCGTTCGAACGTTACGTCACCAATGGTCCGCTTGGCGAGGAAACGCTGGCCGAGGCCCTGATGTCGGCGCTGGGGCGATGGCCTGAGCGTGTGGCCGTATCCTCGCCGGAGAGGGAGATCACCTTCGCGCAACTCGACCACGACTCCGATTGCTTTGCCGGGGCGTTGCTGGATATGGGGCTCGAACCCCTGGACCGGGTTGTATTCCAGGTCGTCAACAGCATCGAGATCGTCGTGGCCCTCATCGCCTGCTGGAAGGCCGACCTGATACCGGTGTGCACGCTGGCGGCGCACCGGGACGCCGAAATCTCCTATCTCGCCGGCCACTCGGGCGCCAGGGCGCATTTCATCGGCATCGAAGAGCGATTCGATTTCGCCGGCTTTGCCAGAGGCATTGCAGCCAGGACGCCGTCCATGGAGCACCTGGTGGTGATTCGCGGCGAAGGCTCCGACGATCTTGCGCACATGGCCGCAATGATCGCCTCGCAGGACAGGGCGAAAGCCCGCGCCCGCATCGAGGCGATCGAACGTGACCCCTACCAGGTAACCGTGTTCCAGTTGTCCGGGGGCACCACCAGCATCCCCAAGATCATTCCCCGATTCAGCAACGAATACCTTTACAACATGCAGGCGTTCGCCGACTGGGAGTACTTCGACGAAACCACCGTGACCTTCATGCCGCTGCAGGTCATTCACAACGCGGCGATGGTTTGCATCGTGTTTCCGACCCTGTTGCGTGGCGGCGAGGCAGTTGTCACTGCCTCAGTGGACCCGTTCACCGTGTTCAACCTGATTCAGCAGCGCAAACCCACCTATTTCGGCGTCATCGGCGCGGCGCTCAGCCGTATGCAGCAGGTCGGTGCCAAAAACCTGTTGCCGCTGGAGCAGGTGAAAGGCGTTTTCAGCACGAATTCTGCGCGCAAGACCGAAGAAGTACTGGGTGTAAAGGGCATGCACCTGTTCGGCATGACCGAGGGACTCATCGCCTTCGGCCGCCCCACCGATCCGGAGGAAGCGCGATTTCGAACGATCGGCCGCCCGATTTCCGAGTGGGACGAAGTGCGGATCGTGGAACCGGGCACCGAGAACGATGTGGCGCCGGGAGAGATCGGCGAGATGATCTCCCGCGGACCGTACACCTTCTGCGGCTACTACGATGCGAACGAGCGCAATCGCGAGGTTTTCACCAGCGATGGCTTTTTCCGCTCGGGAGACCTGATGGCCGCCCGCGAAATCAAGGGAAAAACCTACTATTCCTTCGAAGGGCGCCTCAAGGACATCGTCAGCCGGGGCGGCGAGAAGATCAATTGCGAGGAAGTGGAGCACGCTGCCCGCCGCCACCCCGGGGTGGGCGACATCATGATCGTGGCCATGCCCGACCCGGATTACGAAGAACGGGCGTGCGCTTTCATCATTCCATCGGGGTTGGCGGAGACACCGGACGTGGAGGGGCTCATGGAGTTTCTTGTCGGCGAGGGAATGGCCAAGTACAAGTGTCCCGAACGGGTAGAGGTTGTCGACGACTTTCCGCAGACCGATTCCGGCAAGCCCAGCAAGCCGTTGCTGAAAGCCAGGATCGAAGCGATGCTGCGCGACGAAGCCGTCGCGTGAAAGTATGCATTGTGGGGGGCGGGCCCTGCGGGATGTTCCTGGCGATTCTCCTGAAGTCCCGGGGCACCGCCGATGACATTCTCGTTCTGGAACAGAATCCCAAGGATGCAACCTACGGCTTCGGCGTGGGGCTGGCCAGGAGCGCGATCGACAAGCTGAACGAGGCGGATCCGCCGACCATGCAGGCGCTTGAGCGGCGGATGTACCCGACCAACGTGCAGGTCATCGAGAATTGCGCCGGCGAGTTCGCCCTGGAATTCACCCGTCCGAACGGCATGATCACACGCCTGGAAATCCTCAAGGTCCTGGAACGCCGCTGTGCGGAGTTGGGGGTCGATGTAAGGCACGATGTGCGCATCGACGACCTGGGGGCTTTCGACGACTGCGATCTCATCGTCGGCGCGGATGGCGCCAACTCGACGGTGCGCAGGCTGCACGCGGAGGAGTTCGGCACCCGCTATGAAAAGCGCGGCAACTACTTCGTCTGGTACGGCTGCGAACACCCCGGGCACGAGTCCGGCCTGCGTTTCAGGCGCTACCGGGGAGGCGGTATCGTGGCGCACTATTATGCCTATACGCCCGAGATGTGGACCTTCGTAGGAGAGGTCGACGAGCGGAGCTGGCACGCTCTCGGCATGGACCGGATGACCAACGCCGGGCGCAAGGCACTGTGCGAGCAGGCCTTCGATGACCTGCTGGACGGTCGGCCGCTGGTCGAGAACAAGTCGGAATGGATGCAGTTCGAGGCGATCGTCAACGAATGCTGGTCTGTGGGGAACCGGGTCCTGATCGGCGATGCACTGTACAGGGCGCACTACTCCATCGGCTCGGGGACTCGCCTGGCGATGGAAGACGCGCTGGGCCTTGCGAACGCGCTTGAAGCGTCTTCGAATGACATTCCCGCGTCACTGGCGGCATTCGAAGCGGAGGGCAGGCCGAGAAAACAGAGACTGATGGTTGCCGGCAAGCTGAGCTACGAGTGGTACGAGAGGTTTCCGCAGAAGCTCGACATGCCCATTCTCGACTTCATTCTCGACTTCATGGACCGCACGGGGCGCATGCCGCGCGACCGCCTGCGCGGGTTCGCGCCCAATTTCGCGGAAGCCGTCGAGGCACGGGAGGCGTCGCGACAGCGGGAGGTCTGATGACGCCACCGGCAGCCGGCGGTACCATGGATCGGTAAAATCTGTGGGGAGGGAGTGCCATCCGCCGGATCGATCTCAATCTCCTGTACGTTCTGCGGGAACTGCTGAAAGAGCCGAATACCACGAAGGTCGGCGAGAAGCTGAACCTGACCCAGTCTGCGGTAAGCGCCTCCTTGGGCCGGTTGCGCTGGGCTTTCGAGGACGAGCTGTTCGTGCGCTCCGGGCGCGCCATGGTACCCACCCGGCGCGCGGAAGGATTGCTCGAACCTGTGGAGGAAATCATCCAGCGCATCGAAAGCCTCATCGAAGAGGTGCATTTCGAACCGGAGAAACTGCAACGTCACTTTACCGTCGCGACGACGGATTTCCTCCTGCAGAGAATCGCCGGGCCGATCATTGCGCAGATTCACCCCGTGGCGCCGTACACGCGGGTGATCTTTACCCAGCTCGCCTCGGACACCCGGGACCGGATCCGTTCGAGCCACCTCGACCTGATGGTCGCGCCGTTCATCGGCGCGTTTCGCGAACTGGAGCAGGTGAGTTTCCAGACGCTCTACAGTGACCGCCTGATCGTGGCCGTGTGGGCGGGTTCGGAGAAGTTTGGCGATACGGTTTCCGAGCAGCAGTTGCTGGAGGCGACACACCTGGAATTCAATCCGGGGATGGTCGGTGGCCTGAAATCCAGTACCCAGACCTTTCTCGAGGAGCAGGGCCTGCGGCTCAAGTCGGTTGCGGAGTTCACGACGCTGACGACGCTGCTCTATGCGCTGCGCCATTCCGACGTGATTTCGATCATGCCCCGGAAGGTGGTGGAGGTTTTGGGTGGCGATGCGGATGTCAAGGCGCTTGAGCTGCCCTACGACATGCCGGAATTTGACGTGGGGCTCATGTGGAATCGTTCCTTCGACAATGACCCGGAACACCAGTGGTTTCGCACGATGGTCGAGAATGCTCTCGAGGACATCTGACAGGGCGATGCATCGTGTCACCGCGAGCGCACCACTTTGCGTAGTGAGAGAAACATGCGCTTTACTTGCCCGTAGGCGAATACCAGATGGGGGATGTGTAAGCCCGCTCCTGGAGGGTCAGCGCCGCGCCGGTTTCAGGTTGCACGCCGTAGAATCTGGCATCGTAGGCGTTCCAGCGGGGCGTCGGAATCTCCAGGACTCGCGCGTAGTAGACAGCGGGCTGCGATGGGTTGAACTCCGGGTCCTGCCAGTACCCCACCAATTCCGCATCGCCGATGCTGTTGGTCCAGGTCGCCTCCTGCACGTTCACGGTATTGCCGACGGGCGGCAGACTGCCGTCGGGGCGCAGGTCGCGTCGGTGGGCGTCCCCCCAGACCACGTTGAAGACCTTCTCATGGGTCGTGCCGTGGGCATCGAGCCAGCCTTTGACGATCTGGATCCGGTCGAGATTGCCGCTAACCGGATCTTTCAGCGCACCCGCCAGGAAGGTTGGAGCGGGGCGGCCCGTTTCCGTATGCAGCGTGCTCCCCATGGGTAAACCCTTGGCATAACCGTCGGCCGCGAGGTTCTGGAAGCTGGCATCGGCTTCGGTGAATGCCCAGCCACCGAAAAAGCGTACCGTCATGCGCGGCCCTGTGGTGGCATAGACTTCCCTGCGCTGCATGGCATCCCATATCGCCTCCCGGGTGTTTTCCCGCGCCCAGACCGCCGCATAGCCCGAAGCGCCGGTTTCGCTGTTTCGCCAGCCATCAGGCATGTCGAGCCCCCCCATTCCCAGGATGGCGCGGTTTTCACTGGGCTCGTCGTTCGCCATCTTGCCGAAAAAGTTGTTTTCCTCGGCCGTGGACAGCGCAGTGTGGCTGTCCGTGGACCCGACCAGACCGAACCGGTAGGGGTTCGTACCCAGGGAGCGTTCCAGTTTCAGCCCGTTTTTCAGTGCCTCGCGTGCATACTCGTACTGGAGCATGTCGTCCGTTTTGAGGATTTCGAGCGTGACGTTGCCCCGGTCCCAGGTTTCGAAATCGGCGAACTCGTCTGCCGGCGAAAGAAAGGGATGCGCCTCTGAATCGCCCTTGATCTGCGTTACCTCGTAGAGCGGTTCCCAACGTGCGCGGGTTTGGACGTATTCCGAGTCGATCGCGGCGCCCGTCTCGGGGTTGGTTTCCACGGGGAACATCTGCCCGTTCGACAGGTTGCCGTTGTGCGCAAGCGCGAGTACGCGGCCGCCGGTTTCTTCCTCGTAGCGCTGCATCCATTTCCACAGGTCCTGGGGGTTGAGGCTCTCGACGGCGGTGAAGGGGAACACCCGGCGCGCCAGATCGGCGCCGTCCCTGTAAAGCACGTTGCGGTGCAGCTTGTCGCCGCTGTTTGTCGGCGTCCACTCGTAACCGATCAGTGCCGTAAACCGTCCCGGGTCGTTGTAACGGTCAGCCGTGTCGACGTAGTCTTCCCATACGGATCGCATGATCGAACGATCGAGCAGCGGGCCGGAATAGTCACCGAAAAGCGCTGCCGCTATTTGCCCGAACGCTTCCAATGCCGACTCTCCGCCTGCCTTGAGCTTGCTGTTGATTTCTCTGCCCTCCTCGTGCTTCAGCAGTTCCGGATTGTCGCGAATCAACTGATCGACAATGCCCAGCAGATCCGAATGATCGGTCACCACCAGAAAGTCCAGCGGACGCGCAAGGCGTACGGCCTGGCCGGTGCTGCTGACCACCTGTTCACCGCGTGCAAACTGGTAGGCGTCTTCGGCGGTCAGGGTAACTCCCAACGTACGGGCGTCCAGGGAGTTGGTGGTATGCAGATGGGTGTCGCCCCAGAAAACCTGCGTCGGGTAAGCCAGATTGGCGTATGACGAATAGTCAGTTTCCGCTGATCTCGCACTGAGCGCCATCAGTGCGATCAGGGTAACCGCTATCTTGCCGGTGATTGAATTCATACAGTCCTCCTGGCCCTCGAATATCGGCTTCGCAGATACAGATTGGCGAAGCAGATTCCCCGCAAAAGCCTGCAACTGCATCGCTCGCCACTCATACCAGTCTCGCTACGGTCGTTCAAGAAAAGGGGATAGCGCTACCCCTCCAACACCATCCGGGTCATGTTGGCCGGCGCCGGCACCTTCACCACAACCACACGTCCGGGGAACCCCTTGAAGTGGGGGACGCTCTGTTCGTCGTCCAGGGACTCGTCGTCATTCCGAGGTTCCCGCGAATCCCGACAGCTCAAATACCAGCGTTCGCCGGCATGTGCAATCGGCGACCGGGCGATATCGGTTTCCCGGCCGATTCCGACGTTCCGCCTTCCGGCTTTTGCGAGAGTCGGGGTGCCGCCGATCGTGTCGATGCCGAGTGCGCTGACGTGGGCGTTGCGTGTGCTGTACCCTTGGCCCGAGGCGACACATGAACGACGAATTCGAGCTCTGGGACCTGAAAGTGGAGGTGGTCGGCGACCAGGGCTCATTCGTGTGCCGGCACAGGGTAGGCGACTACTTCCTGGTCTCCGGCGAGAACCTGACCGTACCTGCCGGCCAACCGCTGTCGATCTATGCCCTGTCCGCCATTCTGCCCCTGCTGCCCGCGAAACAACGCATGACGGACGAAAACGACTGGATGACCACCGATGCCGAGGTGGCCTGCCCCGATCCGAATTGCGGTGCCCGTTTCCGCATCAGCCGCACTGGCAGAACAAGGTTCCGTCACGGCGAAACGACGGCCTTACCGCAATCCGGCCGATGACAGCCGTACCGCGCATCGAACTCGCCGCCGGCTACTCGATCGCCCGCATCGTCAACGGCTGCTGGCAACTGTCGCCCGGCCATGGGGGCGGGCCGCGGTCGAAACGGGAGGCGCTTGCCACATTCTCGAGGCAGGTCGAGCACGGCTATACGACCTTCGACTGCGCGGACATCTACGAGGGCACCGAGGAACTCGTCGGCCGGTTCCGCGACAACCTGCCCGACCCCGGTTCGATTCAGGTACACACGAAGTGCGTGCCGGACAAGCGCGCCCTGGCCACCCTGACCGACGGGCAGGTCGACGCGATGATCGACCGCTCGCGCAGGCGCCTGCGTACGGAACGGATCGACCTGGTGCAGTACCATTGGTGGGACTACGAGGTGCCGGGTGTCGAGCGCCTGATCGACCGGCTGCTGGCGGCGCAGTCGGCGGGCAGGATTCGCTGTATCGGCGTCACCAATTTCGATACACCGCACCTCGAGGCAATGGTGGAAGCGGGCGCACCCATCGTTTCGGTGCAGGCCCAGTATTCGCTGCTCGACCGGCGGCCGGAGCGTGCGCTCGGCGGCTTCTGCGCGGAGCGCGCCATCGGCGTTCTCGCTTACGGCGTATTGGCAGGCGGTTTCCTGAGCGACCGCTGGCTGGGCTCGGAGCCGCCTGTGGCGATGAACCGTTCCGAGGTGAAGTACCGGCTGATTGTCGACGAGGTCGGTGGCTGGAACGGTTTGCAGTCCCTGCTGCGCATGCTGCGCGGCATCGCGGACAGGCACACGACATCGGTCGCCGCGGTCGCCGCAAGGTGGGCCCTTGACCGGCCATCGGTCGGCGCCATCATTCTGGGTACCGGGCGCCGTGCGCGAATCGGCGGCAGGAAGGCGTCGCTTGGCCTGGCGCTCGATGACCGGGATTTCGAGGCGCTCAACGCCTGCCTCGGCCGGCTGGGCACTCCACCCGGAGAGCCCTATGAAATCGAACGCGACGCGGCCGGCCCGCATGCCTCCATCATCCGCACGGAACTCCAGGAAGCCGGCGCTTGAGCGACCGCCGCTGGTCATCCAACCTGATGTTCCTTGCAGCGGCCATAGGCTCCGTGGTCGGCATCGCGAACGTATGGAAGTTCACCTATGTCGCGGGCGAGAACGGGGGCGGCGCCTTCGTCATCGTCTACGTTTTGGCCGTCGCTCTTGTCGCCCTGCCGGCGTTGATCGCGGAATTCCTCGTTGGCCGGCGCGGCGGCGCGAGCGTCGTCAAGACGATGGACAACCTGGCGCACAGCGAGGGGGTCGGGCGCTGGTGGCGCTACTATGGCCAGATGGCCGCGCTCGGCGCCTTCCTGGCATTGAGTTTCTACAGCGTCATTGCCGGCTGGACGATCGATTACTTCGTCGTATCGCTAACCCGCGGTTTTTCCGGCATGTCGGTCGAACACACCGAAGCGGCCCTCGACGGGCTGACGCAAAGCCCGGGAAGGATGATGCTCTCCCTGGCCGCGTTCATCGTGCTCACTGCCACGGTCGTGGCCATAGGCGTGCGCCGCGGCCTGGAAAACGCGCTGCGCTGGCTCACTCCGGCCCTGTTCCTCATCCTGCTGTTCCTGGTGGGCTACGCTGTCGCGGTTGCCGACTTCGCGGCTGCCGCCCGTTTCCTGTTCGTCCCCGACTTCTCGCAGATCGATGCGAACACGATATTGCTAGCCGTGGGCCAGGCCTTCTTCTCCCTCGGCATCGGCCTCGGCGTGCTGCTGACCATCGGCGCCTACATGGCCCCGGAATCGTCGATCCTCCGCGCCGGCGTGGTGGTCGCGGCGGCGGACGCAGCGGTCGCGCTCCTGGCCGGCCTTGCCGTCTTCCCCATCGTCTTCGGCCACGGCCTGTCGCCCGCCGAAGGCCCGGGACTGATTTTTGCCACCCTGCCCGTCGCATTCGGCGCCATGCCGGCCGGTGGCGTGCTCGGCCCGCTGTTCTTCCTCCTGCTGGCCATCGCCGCCCTCACATCGGCCATCACGATCCTGGAGACGGTGGTCGCCGCGATCGAGGACTACAGCGGCTGGCCCCGGGCACGCATCGTCGCTTCCACCTCCCTGCTATTGTGGCTTGCCGGGCTCGGAACGGTGCTGTCGTTCAACCTGCTGGCCGACTTCCATCCGCTGGGAGTCGTTCCCGCTTTCGCCGAGCGCAACATATTCGAATCGCTGGACTACATCGTCTCCAATTTCATGATGCCGGCGGGTGGCGTGCTCATCGCCGTTCTCGCCGGGTGGGGCCTGAGCCGGAAGGCAACGATGAACGAACTGCAGCTCCCGCAGGGAGCCCTGTACTCGGCCTGGCACCTGCTCGTGCGCTACATCGTACCTGCGGCCATCGCTCTGGTGTTCCTGGCAAACCTTTAGCCGGCCGGCTGGCACACGACGCTGCGCACGTACGCGGCAGGGCAGCTTATCTCGACGGTTCTTTGGTTCGACCGTCGTTGCGCTCCAGCACGGTGACCTCTACCCCGGCTTCGGCGAGATGGTGGGCCGCAGTTCCACCGCCTGCGTCGCGACGCGGTCCACGAATGCCGCGTCGTGCTCCACGAAAACCAGGGTGGGCGCATCGCGAAGCACCACTTCCTCGATCGCTTCCCGCGCATCGATATCGAGATAGTTGAGCGGCTCGTCCCACAGCAGCAAGTCGCTTGAGGCCACGAACGAACCGGCCAGTTCCACCTTCTTCTGCTGGCCGGGCGACATCGACTCGATGGGCCGGTCCAGCGTGTCGCCCCGCACGCCGAGGGCGGCCATGACCTGGCGGAAGCGGGTCTGGTCGACGCCCCTGTCGGCGAGATGGTGCGCAAGCAACCCGGCTGTCCACGGGGGCTGCTGGCGGACGCGGGCGACGCCGAGGCGGGCGGGGCAGGAGAACGTTCCCAAGTGGCGATGGGGCTCTCCCGCGATGAGTTCGAGCAGGCTGGTCTTGCCGCTGCCGTTGGGGCCGACCACGGCGATGCGGTCACCGGGGCGCACCTGAAAGCTGACCGGGGCGAACAACGGCTGCCCGCGCACCAGGACGAGGCTATCGACAATCGCCAGACGATGGTTGGGTGGGGCAACCCGTGTACGGAGCTTGAGGCGATAGCTTCGCTCGGTGTCGACGAGCGTTTGCCGGCGCGCTTTAATCTGCCGTCCGGCGCGTGACTCGGCTACGATGGCGCGTTTCACCACCCGGGCGGCGCGCCTGTCGTCGCGGGCGCCCTTCTCGGAATTCCGCTTGTCCGCCCACCGGCGGCGTTGGCGGGCCGTGCTCTCAAGCCGCCCGATCTCCTTCCTGATGCCGATGTTCTCACGTTCCTGCCGGGTCAGACGCTCCCGGAACTGCGTTCGCCAGGTCGAGAACGAACAGCGGTGCGTCTCAACCGTGTCAGAGTTCAGCGCGATGACGTGGTCAATGCACGCATCGAGAAAAGCACGGTCATGGGACACCATCAGGAATCCGGGCTTTCCGCGCAAGTAGCCGGCAAGCAGCTCGCGTGCCGACCGGTCGAGATGATTGGTCGGCTCGTCGATCAGCGGGAACCCTGACTGACGGGCGAACAGGCCCGCCAGCAGGCAGCGCGTCTGCTCGCCTCCGCTCAGGGAATCGAATCGCCGCGCCCGGAGACCGGGGCCGATGCCCAGGGCGTCCAGTTCGCTCTCGAGATCCGCGTCGATCGAGTAGCCTCCCACCTCCTGGAAACGGGATTGCAGCGCCCCGTACCGATCGAGCGTCGACTCGTCGAGGCCGGCATCGAGGAGACGCGACATCTCCCCCTCCCAGCGCCGGAACGGGCCGGCTGCGTCTTTCGCGGCCTCGAACGCCGAGACTGCCGGATCGGTAACGGCTACGGGGAAACGTCGCGTATCGATCGACCGTTCAATGCCGCCCTTGTCCGGTTGCAGATCGCCGTGAATCAGCCGCAGCAGCGTCGTCTTGCCGCGCCCGTTGCGGCCGGTCAGCGCAGTGCGCCAGCCGGTGTCGACCAGGAGGTGGAGGTCTTCGAAGATGTTTCGCGCGGCGCCGTCGTAAGCGAACGACACCTTGCGGCAGACGATGGTGGCCATGGGTTGAGCTCCGGAATTCGGGGGAAGTTCCTGAACTCAGTTGCGCATGGTGTCCGCCTTGCACGCGCCCAGGATGGGCGTCTCGACCGGGAATTCTACGCGAGTCGGCGAGCAACTGCATGAGCAGTTGGCGATCAAGTCGATGCAAATCGATTCGAATATTGGTCCGATTCAGGCCGAATCGGCCCAAAGAAGACCAAGTTCCCACGCCGGCGCCGACCTCGTCCTGCTGGACGAAAATCCACTTGAGGACATTTCCCATACCCGGTGCATTTCCGGCGTGATGGTGCGCGGCGACTGGATGCCCACCGAGGAGGTCGAGCAGGTATTGGCAGGCCTGAAAAGCGAATACGACGAAGACCGCACCATGCTGCAGCAACAATCCGCAGGCCCATCGAGCCGCTGACCCGCATGACTAGGCGAGTCGGGAACCCGGCGCCGAATCTGGACCGGCGCATTCACTTGTTCCAAGATTCACGGGTTTGCATTCGACGTGGAACGGTGCCTCGATCTTGTACCTGGCCCTTGCGTACATCCATCGCGCGACGGTCCTGCCGTGCCTCCTCATTGGCGCTAGGTTGCTGTCGCGACGCAATGGTTGGGGGTAGATTGTGCGGGCCACCGGTTCGACGTATTGACCGGCATGCGGATGGAGACGGCAGGATGAGTGCGATTCGAATTGTCGAAGTGGCCTGACGGGGGAAATCGCAAGTGATCCGCTTACCCGGCTATGTCGTGCTGTTGTCGATTTGCTGCACTACTGCAGTTGCCGAGGTAACGGCCTACGCCGGTGCAACGCTCATTGACGGAACCGGGCGGGCCGCCGTTGAAAATGCAACCGTGCTGATCGAGGGCGATCGGATCGTAGCCGCAGGTCCTGGTGTCGAAATCCCGGAAGGGGCGCATGTCATTGACGTGCGGGGAAAATGGGTGGTTCCGGGCCTAATCGATTCGCACATCCATTTCATGACCTCGGGCCGCATGTACACCCGGCCTGCCTTCTTCGATCTGACGGACAGGGTGCCCTACGAAGAGGAGGTCGAGTGGATCAAGGCGCACATTCCGGACACCCTGCGCGCCTTCATGTGCTCGGGAGTAACAAGCGTGCTGTCTCTGGGTGGGCCGAGCCTCGAATACGACGCCCGCGAACTGGCCGCTGGCATGGATGACGCGCCCACCGTGTTTATCGGGCATGGGGTAATCGCACATGCTCCGAGATTCGTTGCCGAACGCATGATCACGCCATGGGACGGCGAACTGACCCTGAAGCCGGCGCTGTCCGCGGAAGAGGGAATCGCTTACGTCCGGGAAGCGGCGGCCCAGGGAGCGGATCTCGTCAAGACAGCCGTGGACGATCGTGGCAGCGCCTTGCTGCGTGCGGCATTGTGGTGGTGGGATTGGCGCGAGCTGGAAGCTGCCATAATCGAAGAGGCGGCAAAACATGGCTTGATGGTCACGACCCATGCTCATGCCCTTGAGTACGCCCGGGGCATGATCGAGTTGGGGGCCGCCAGCCTGCAGCACGTTCCCGCCGACAAGCCGGTGGACGACGCCTTTATCGAACTTGCCAGGGAAAAGGGCGTGATCGTCGTGCCGACCCTCGGCCTGCGCAAACGCACGTTTATCGAACTCTTCACAAAAGACATCGATCTGCTTCCCATCGAGGAAACCTGTTCGGTGCCGGGCGTGGTGGAATCATGGTACGAGCCGCTGCCGCCGACAGACGATCAATCGACCCGTTATCGTGAACAGGGAGAGATGGCCGCCGCCAATGCCAAAGCCCTGTTCGATGCGGGGATTCCCCTGGCGGTGGCGACCGACACCGGCATGATCGGGCTTGCTGCGGGTTCTTCCATGCACGTGGAGCTGCGCGCACTCAATCAGGCCGGCATTCCGGCCTCATACCTGATTCATGCGGCGACGTTGAACTCCGCCAGGGTGGCGGGCAGCGAAGACCGATACGGCAGCGTGGAAGCGGGCAAGTTTGCCGATTTCCTGATCCTGTCAGCGAATCCGGTCGACGACATCGCCAACTTGCAGGCTATAGAATGTGTGGTGAAACACGGCAGGGAGTTCGGCCAGGAGGAACTGCTGCCGCTCGATCGTGAATAGTGCTGCACGGTCTCGATGCTTTGTCCGATGCCGCTGATTGCCATGGAATCCGTGAGTTCGACTTCAGACTCGATTCGGCGACCGTCTAGCAGCCCGTGGCAAAAGTCGGGCGTAGCACCGAGAGTGCCGATGCGCCCCGCTGACAAGGCGTTTTCTTTCACCGATTGCACCAGCTTTGTCGTAATGGACGAACTGGGCTTCAGGAAAGCCCTGATCACCGACCGCCGCTTCCGACAGGCCGGATTCGAAATGCTGCCCGGCGTCGACGGGGCGCGAAGTTCAACGCGGGGAAGTCGTTAGGCGACCGCCCCTCACATCGATGCATCCATAAAGGGCAGGTCAGCCGAACCGTTCCCGAACCCAGCCGGTCATCAGTTTGCCCGCCAGTTTCTGCCCGTTGGGGTCGCCTTCGCGGATGGGGCGGCCGTGGTGATTGCCCGGCAGTACCTCGTAGGTCTTGTCCTGGGCGGGAATGGCATCGACGATCGCGCGGGTTTCCGAAGGAAAGAGGCTGTTGTCGCCGTCGAACCGGATCACGAGCGTCGGCAGGCCGATGCTCTTCGCGGTTTTCGCCATTACGGCATTGGAGCTGATTCCCGACCAGGTGCTGAGCCAACTGTCCGCGGTGCAGGTGCGGCCGAAGCCGATGCTGCCATAGTTGGAAACGAAGGGATTGGCGCCCCAGAGCGAACCGTAGGCGCGCTTGGTGGGCTCCAGCGACAGGTCGAAACAGCGCAGGTCCGCATCGGTGCGCCAGATGGTGATGATGGGAGTGTGAGACGCCACTCTCAAGTCGTTTGGGTCGGAGTTTTCCCTTAAGCGCTTGCGTGCGGCCAGGCGGCGCGCGGTAACGCCCTTTGCCCAGTCGTCGATACGCGCCACCCGGGCGCGTTGCGCGGCGCGGTAACGGCCGATGAATTCTTCGGCGTAGCTGCTGGATTCCGGGGGCATCCTGAAACCGTTCGCCGGGCTGAAGGGGTTCAGCGCTTCATCCGTTGGCATGGGGTCGTTCTCGTCGACCACCGACGGGTCGAGCGAATTCATCAGCAGTATGCCCTGGCCGGGGTGCGGCGATACGAAGATCACGCCATCGGGAAGCGGCATTTCCGCCTGCTGCAGCCGGGTCGGCCTGCCCGCGGGTGTGCGGGCGAGGCGTTCCTCCGCGGGCAGGAGCGCCTGCTGCAGGTAAAAGCTGAACAGGCTCGCGCCTCCGGACATGCCCGACAGCACGACGTTCTCGAAGCCCCTGTCGCGCAGGCGCCGTATGCCGGCCGCCACTTCCAGCAGCGCAGTTTCGTGCTCGAGGCGCAAGTCGTTACCGATGCTCCTCGGCGCCTGGGTCCACATCGCGATGCCGGCGTTGAGGTACTCCGGCACCATGTAGTTGTTCGGCAGATACTCACGCGGATGCATGCCCATTGCCGCGACCTTCTCGCCGCCGCGATACGCCAGAATGCCCTGGCAGTTGGCGCGGTCTGCGCAATGCACCACCGCGGCTTCGAATTGCGTATCCGCCGGAAGCCTGGCGGGGTCCCAGAACGCGCCGCGTACGCCGGCTGTGGTGGTCGGTGTCGCTTTGGGCATGTTGCGGTTCTCCCGCTTCGGTGGACGAGTCGCAGGAAGTCTACTCGCAAGCGACGGGTACGAGGATACAAAAACCGTGCATGACAGCTATCAGCGCAATCCATCGTTGCCCGAAGTTCGTCGCGGTATAGTTGAGTTTCAAGAGGGTTTCGCAGCTTGAGTGGGGGCGTGGGCCTGTTCCACGCAAAATTGCCGCCCGGCCGGGTGCGGTTCCGGGAGGTGCCGGGGACTCCAGCGCAGTTGCACCGGTGTTCGGTTGAGGCCACAAGTTATGGGTAAATCGTCATGACAAACGAAAAACTCCTGCTCGTAGGCAGTGTGCCCTTCGAATCGGCGGAACAGGTTCTACACATGGCGTCCGACATGCTGGGCGGCCACCTCGACTCGATTCCGGACGGGGAGGTGCTCGACCGGCGCTTCTGGATCCTGCGTATGGCGTTTCAGGTGTTCAACGGGCACGCGGCGTTCGAGACCTTGCATCGGCCGGCCGCCCCGCCCGGCGAGGAACGCCTGATTCCGGCGGGGCTCGACGATGTCTGGCGTTTCAGGCTGCGCCCCGGTATTGAGAAGGTGGGTTTCGACATGCCCGGGTGGCGCCTGGGCTATGCGAAGGACGCGCAGAATTCGTATGCGATCTTCAAGGCGATGAAACGCGACGGCAAGGTGCCGGGCAACGCGCGTTTCCAGGTTTCCCTGCCCGCCGTCAACAGCGTCTGCAACCCGTCGATCTTCGGGGCGGACGAGGCAGAGCTTGCAATCATCAGGACCGGGTTTCAGGAAGCCATGGTCGCCGAGGCGCGCAAGGTATGCGAAGTGATACCCCCAAGCGAGCTGGCCGTGCAGTTCGACTGCTCTTTCGAGATTACCGATGTCTATGGGGGTACCGGCCTGCCCATCGAAGGATCGATTGCCCGCAACGTGAAGCAGTTCGAGGGGCTTTCAGAGGCTGTGGCGGACGACGCACTGCTGGGATTCCATCTCTGTTTCGGCACATTCGGCGGCTGGCCGCGGTTCGCCCCCGACGACCTCGGCCGCACGGTGGAATTGGCGAACGCGATCAAGGCCGCCTCGCTCCGTCGCATCGACTGGATTCATATGCCGGCACTCGATACAACCGAAGAAGCGTTCTATGCGCCATTGGCCGACCTCGCCCTGGGAGACACGCGCGTCTTTCTCGGCATGATTCACTCGATGGAAAGTTTCGAGGCACGCTACCGCGTCGCCCGCAAATTCGTATCCGAGTTCGGCCTGGGTGCGTACTGCGGTCTCGGGCGCCTGGAGGCGGGCCAGGTGGAAGGGGTCTTTTCAGACCACCTGCGCGCCATTGAAATTGCCGGGGAAGTACATGCCGGGTCGATCTCGAGCTGATGGCTCTCGGGCCTTGACTGCCGGACAGGTGAAAGATGGAGCTACTGATCGACCGAATCGCTGAACGTGTTGGCCACGACCGTGTGCTAACGGGCGATGCGGTACGGGAAAGGGCGACGAGCCTCTGGAACAGCGCGCCGAATCCGGCGGCGGCGATCCTGTTGCCCCGGTCCACCGCGGAGGTTTCCGAGATGTTGTGGCTCTGTCACGAGGCGCGTCAGACGGTGATCACGCAGGGCGGGCTCACCGGGGTGGTGGCGGGCGCGGACCCACTGGGCACCGACGTGGCACTGTCCATGGAAAAGATGAACCGCATCGTCGAAGTCGACCCCGTGGACGCAGTTGCCGTGGTGGAAGCCGGGGCGGTCCTGCAAACGGTACAGGAGACAGTCGAGGACCAGGGCCTGTACTTTCCGCTCGACCTGGGCGCCCGGGGAAGCTGCACGATCGGGGGCAACGTCGCGACCAACGCGGGTGGCGTGAACGTGTTTCGCTACGGGATGATGCGAAGCCTTGTGCTCGGGCTCGAAGCCGTATTGGCAGACGGTACGGTGATCTCGTCGATGAACCGGATGCTGAAGAACAATGCCGGCTACGACTTGAAACAGCTCTTCATAGGAACGGAGGGAACTCTCGGCGTAGTTACCCGCGTTGTAGTACGGCTGTTCCGCAAGTCGTCAAGCCGCCAGGATGCACTGGTCGCAATGGACAGTTTCGATGCGGTCGTCGATTTTCTCGCGTTGCTGCAGACGGGCCTCGGCGGCAACCTGAGCGCTTTCGAGATCATGTGGGGCGACTACTACCGGGCAGTGACCGGAGATGACGGTCACCGATCCCCGCTGGCCCGGGACTATCCGTATTACGTCGTGGTCGAAGCGGAAGGGGGCGAATCGGCCACGGACGATGAACGTTTCGAGGCGGTTCTGGGCGACGCTCTCCAGAAAGAGCTGATCGTCGATGCCATCATCGCCCAATCCGCCCGGGAAGCCGGCGACATCTGGAAGGTCCGAGAGGACTTCGAGGCAGTGCTGGAGCCGGCGCCGTGCTACCTGTATGACGTGAGCCTGCCGATCCGGCATATGGAAGAATACGTCGACGATGTCAGGCGACGGATGCTTGGGTTGTGGCCGGATGCTGCACTGTATACGTTGGGGCACGTGGCTGATGGCAACCTGCACTTCTTTCTGCGCCCCAACCTGCCGGGCGACCTGCACGGACCGGCCGATCGGTGCGTCTACGAGCCGCTTGCCCGCTACCAGGGCTCTGTGTCTGCCGAACACGGCATCGGCCTGGAGAAACGCAACTGGTTGTCGCAGTGCCGGTCCGATGCCGAGATCGAACTGATGAGGCGCATGAAAGCGAGTCTCGATCCGCAAAACCTGCTGAATCCGGGGAGAGTGGTGGCTTGAACCGCCACCCGGCTGTGCTGATAGCTCGAACGACGTCCTGATCTCGGTGTATCGCGAGGCCTCCGCGAGCTTGACGCCATTGATGCACACAAATACTATATTTTCTTAGTATATATTTTAGATTGGAATCGATTGTGCGACAGATCGACTGCATTCATGCGCTGCACAACCACACCTTGGATGCGCCGCCCGTTCTTACCAAGGCCGACCTCGCCCATCTGCTGCCGCACACCAACCCGCACACGTTCGACGCCACCCTGTGCCGGCTGGTGGCTAACGGGGTGCTCGTTCGTGCCGCGCAAGGCATCTACGTTCACGCCCTCACTGTGGGAGCGCGGGAGAACATCCTTCAGCATGTGGCTTGTGCGTTGCGCAGGGGGGAGTACAGCTATGTCAGCCTGGAGACCGCCCTCTCCCGGTGGGGCGCAATCTCCGAAATTCCAATGCGGCTCACCCTGATGACCACCGGACGCAGCCAATGCTATGAGACCCTCTACGGCGCAATCGAGTTCATTCACACGTCGCGCTCAGTGATCTCGATCCTGGACGGCACCGTGCGATCCGATGAGCCTTTGCGCCTGGCCAAGGCAATGACGGCCTATGAAGACCTGAAGCGCGTTGGGCGAAACCTGGAGCTTGTTGACTTGGAGGGACTCCGCGATGCCGCTTGAGCCCGACACGTTCAACGAACTGGTCCAAAGGTCCGTCGCCGGTCCGGGCATGGCGCATCTGGTTGACGTCATCCAGAAGGAACTGCTGCACTACGACGTTCTCGCCTGCATGGCGAGGTCAGGGTTTCTTGGCAACCTGGTGTTTCAAGGGGGGACGGCGTTGCGCCTTTGCCATGGCGCGCCGCGCTACAGCGAGGACCTGGACTTTGCCACGGCACCGGGCTTCGATGTTGAGGCGCTGGCAACCTTCAATGCCAGAATTGAATCACGCATGGCTCAACGCTATGGCTTGCCCGCCCGCCTCAAAGCGCCAAAGATCCGCCATTTGGAGACTCAAGGGGCCCAGGTTGTCGTTCACCGTTGGCAGCTCGTGGTTGACACCGCACCAGACCGGCCCGACCTGCCGAGTCAGCGCGTCAAGATCGAGGTGGCCGAGGTTCCCGCCCACACAAGTGAACCGCGTCGCCTTCGACGCAACTACGAGCACCTGCCGGACGGTTACGAGAACGTTCTGCTCCCGGTGGAAACGCTCAGGGAGATCATGGCCGACAAGCTCATCGCACTTCCTGGCTCGCACGCTGCCGGGCGCACCCGCAACAAGGATATCTGGGATCTCTATTGGCTGTCGGGTAAAGGCGTGACGCCGGCCCCTGATCTCATTGCGGCGAAGGCGTCTGACTACGCGCTTGATGACTACGCAGACATGATCGAACAAACCCTTGCCGACCTGCCCGCCCTCCTGGGCGGCGAAGGCTTCCGCGCCACAATGCGGGCGTTCCTCGACGTCCAGGCATTCAACGAGACGTTCGGATCCCCACAGTTTTCCAGCCACCTGGCGAGCGTCATGCACGAACTGCTTGGCCAAGCGAAGGCGATTGCTTTCGACCGCTAGTCCATATTTGTCATCAATTTTCGTCGCGAGGGCCTCGAGTCGCCACATAAGCGTGGTCGCGCGGACCGGCAGCCGGTGCAGGCATACTCGACAGGAGGCGAACTTCCGCTGCGCTGCGCCCTGACTGGCGATCCCCGCGCCGGGCACCTCTCTACATCGATGGAGAAAACGCGCCTTGAGCTTTGCATCCAGGTAATGGGCGCCAGCGGCTGGCCGGGCTTTGATGCTTCGGGTTCGCGCCTCGGCACGATTCGTTGCCGGTGTTTGCAGTTCGGAACCCTTTGGCGAACCAGCCTTAGGCCACGAACGAACCGGCCAGCTCCACCGACAAGCTCCGGTCTCTCGAATACCCGGCCGCTGGCACAACGTCTACTATAGAAAACCAATGTCCAGGTTCGACAGGCCAGGAACGCCGGTCATGATCAACGTGCCCGTATGCATTGTCGGATGCGGCCCCATCGGGCTTGCGGGCGCCTTGCTGCTCTCTAGATTCGGCATCGACACCTTGCTCATCGAGAGACGCGGCGAAGTCAACAGCCATCCCCGCTCCAGGTTCGTGGACACCAATACCATGGAGCTCATGCGGTTCCTGGGCCTGGAAAAGGCGGTCGAGGAGACCGGCCTCGGGCCTGACTGGACGGCATACAACCGCTGGTTCAACGCGCTGACGGGTGATCAGATCGCGGCGATTCCCAGCCCCACGTTCCACACGGTGCCGAGAAGCACCAGCCCCACGATGCCCGTCATGACCTGCCAGGACTACGTGGAGAACGTGCTGTTGGCCGAGGCCCGGGAAGACGAGCGCATCGAACTGCGCTACCGGACCGAAGCCGTCGAGATCAACCAGGATGAGCAGGGCGCCACGGTGGTTATCCGGAATGTTACCTCCGGCGAGAAGAGCACCGTTCGCGCCGACTACCTGCTGGGCACCGACGGCCCACACAGTTTCGTGCGCCAGGCCATCGGCAGCGCACTCGAGGCCGCGCCGCTGGACAACTACGCGCAGGACGTGATCTTCGAGGCCGACCTGTCGGAGTACGTCGAAGGACGCAAGGCCGGGCTGCTGTACAACGCAACGCCAAGCGGAGTGCTGGTGTTTCAGCCGCTGAACGGCATCACCCGCTGGCGGTGCCAGATTTTCAAGGCGGACGGGGAGCCGCTGTCGGAAGCGGAGACGATCAGCCGCATCCGGGAAGCCGTCGGCGGCGGCGACGTGCCCATCCGCATCACCAGCACGGGCATCTGGCGGCCGACGCCGGGTTGCGTGGACCGCCTCAGCCGCGGCCGGGTGTTTCTGGCCGGGGACGCGGCGCACATTTCGGTGCCCACAGGCGGCATGGGCAACAACATCGGCTTTGCCGGCATCCGCAACCTCGCCTGGAAGCTGGCCTATGTGCTGAAGGGCCTCGCACCCGCCTGGATTCTCGATACCTACCACACCGAACACCGGCCGGTCGCCCTGCACCGTGTGGCCACGGGTGTGGAGACCACGGCGTTCATGAGGAAGATCTTCCTCGCCTACTACTCCGGGGAGGATCCATCGGAGGGCGTGCGCGAGACCCGGCAATACGCCGACTACGACGGAGTGCTGCTTGGCTTCGAACTGGAGTCGCCGCTGATCGCGAAGAACGCGGAGCCGCCTCCGGCGGTGGACAACGTCACCATCGACTTCGTTCCAGCGGTGCGCGCGGGCCGCCGCGCACCCCACGTGTGGGTTGACGAACGGCAAGGCCAGTCCATTCTGGACTGGTTCGGCACGGAGTACGTACTGGTCGGCGGCGCCTCCGTTGCTTCGGAGCGATGGCGCAATGCCGTTGGCCGAGTGGCGGACGGGGCCGGATTCCCGGTGCGCTGGGAACAGTTGCCCCTGCCGGTGGCTGCGCCCTACGATCCCCGAGGCCTGGCGCTGATCCGCCCGGACGGGATCATTGCCGATTGCTGGGACGACGGAGAGGTTCGCGATGATGACGTGGCGGCACGCCTGCGCAGACAACTTCCTTAATCGGGGTCAGAGTCAGTTTGCGGGACAGATTGACTCTGACCCCAATAATCCAGCACCTATTCGATATTCAGAAACGAGTTTACAAAGGTGCGGGGGGAAATCACCGGACACTCGACCGGAGGATTGTTCAGCAACAGCCGGTCGCCTGTGACGAGCAGGGCTTGCGGATATCCGGTGAGAAGCGCCCACAGGTGATCGTCTCCCCTGTCCGGAGCCCTGACCGTACCGGGAATTTCACGCCACATGGCGTTCGCCACGAGTTCGGTCAGCAACCGGTCGAGCTGTTCGTCGGCAAGGCCGTGAGTGCGGGCGATGCGGGGACGGCGGAGCACGGACGAATACGCGGTCAGCAGTTCAACCGACATCAGATAGAGCAGGCGGCCAGCCAGCATCGAATCGAGAATCATCGTCGGGGGGGTGGTCGAATCAGGGGTTATCAGCCCCGAAACGACGACGTTGGTGTCGACAATGCATACCGTCGATGTCATCGATGCATGTGCTGCTGCGCGCCCAGGCGCTTCGCTTCAGGCGAAACTAGCGCCCCGCTCGATACTCGCGGGTTTCCTCAAGCGCCAGCGCCATGGCTTGCCTGGCGCCCATCGTTGAATTGGCCCGGGCCCTGGCAACGATATCCCGCGCCGTGGCAAGCGGTTGAATCCCCCGGGCTTGCAGGCTTTCCTCGATGATCGACGCCATCGAACGATTCTGGCGCGCTGCCGCCTCTTTCAAGGCGCTGTGCATTTCGTCTTCGAGGCTGATGGTCAAACGCACCATGGTGCTTCAGTACTTTGATGAGAATTCACCATAACACCACATCACTGGTGCTGCAATCGCCGGTCAAGCAATTGCTCTGGATAAGGAATGAACTGGAAATGCCCGGGCTTTTTCGTCGAACGCAAATGGTTCAAGGTTGGGGTAGATGGTGCAGGCCAACCCGATCCCGGATTGACGCCTGCGGACACGACACTAGTCCTCAATGCACTCGAAGTTTGCGGCGTCGTTTGCATCGCCGGCCCCGGTGTACTCCGCAAATTGGGGATACGGGCATAGCGGACGGGAGAAGCGCTTCCATCAGCGCGGCGCGCCCGTCGCGTCAGCCGCGGGGAGTACGAAACCTTCTCGTGCCGCGGCATCGTTGAGCCGCGTATCGAACGACACGAACCCGACGTTTGCCGGATTGTCCTCGGCGACGGCGAGGGCCGCCGCAAGCTGGAGGCCGTCTGCTGCCTTGAGCGGATGCACACGCAGCAGGCGTCGGGCAAGCGCCCTGATCCGCCGGTCGGGCTGCACCTCGTGCCAGTACGCGGCAAGCGAGTCGACGCGCCCGAGGAGGTCGGTAGCCTGTTCCGGCCGCAGGGCGTTCTCGCGCTCGCGCCGCGCCACCGCCGCGGCACACTCGACGACCGTGCCCCACCACACCGCCATGCGTTCATCGCCCTCGTAAACGCGATGGGCGGCCGGCGCCAGATCCTCGCCGGCGAGCATCGCCATGATCGCGGACGTATCCCAGAAGTTCACCGATAGCCCTCGCCGTCGTCTTCTCTTCGGCCGGCGATTACGGCGTCGACAAGCCCCGCGCCGGGTACAGGCGCCCAGTTGCGGATCAGTTCCGCCGCACTGCCCGGGGTTGCCGGCGGCAGGAGCACTCCGGCTGCCTCCAGACGTGCGAGCTTGGCCTCGTCCTCCAGTTCCTGATTTGCGACGGCGTATGCGCTCGGTTCCTCTCGCACGCCCGGCGACCCGCCCACCGGCGTCAGGCGCGCCACCGGAAACTTGCGATCCATGACAAGGACGGTTTCTCCCCTTCGGACGCGCCGCAGATAAGCACTCAGGCCGTTTCTGAGTTGGGAAATGGTGGCTCGGACCATGGTTGAACCCGGTATGCAACCGACAACGCCATATTAGCCATGTCGAATACGCCAGACAAGCGTTTGCAAAACTCGCAGGATCCTTCAATCGATCGAGGAAATGCTCAGGCGTGCTGTGATTCGACTTCAGCGCGACTGACTGCGCAAGCGGAAATCGGCCCGTTTACGCAACCGTCTTCAACAGGTTCCCCACCACCCGCTCGAGGTGCATGAGCGAGTTGCACTCCTCAACCTGGTGGCAATAGGCGCTGTAGCGGCGCATTTCCGCATCGCCCACGTTCCATGAGTTGCGGCTCTCCGGGTTCAGCCAGATGATCCGCTTGGCCCGGTCGTACAGTTCCTTGAGGATCTCCGCCCGGGGTTCGCCGTAGTTGTTGCGGCTGTCGCCGAGGATGATGATGGTGGTGCGGTTGTCCATGTCGTCCAGGCACAGGCGTTTGAAGTCCTGGAAGGCCTGGCCGTAGTCAGTGGAGCCGCCGCTGTAGTCGCGCAGCGTCTTGGCGATGGCGTCTTCGATGTTGTTGCGCTCGAATAGCTCGGTTACCTCCGCGAGGTCTGAGGAAAACGCGAAGGACCGCACCTTGGGCATCACCGCTTCCAGGCTGTAAAGGAACATCAGCATGAAGCGCGCGTAGTTGGCCACGGAGCCGGATACGTCGCAGATGGCGAACACCCTGGGCCGGTCGATCTTCACCGATTTCCACTTGAGGTCGAAGATGGCGCCGTCGTAGGCGAGGTTGTGGCGCAGGGTGCGCGGCACGTTGAGCTGGCCGCGCTTGAACACCTTCTTGCGGCGGGCGTACATGGTGGCGAGCCGCTTCGCCATCTTGAAGACGATCTCCTGGATGAGGCGGAAGCTGCGGTGCTCGACGTTGGAGAGCTTCACCTTGCGCAGCAGTTCCTCGCGTAAGCGCCTGCCGGTGGCGTCGGCGTGCAGCAGGAACTGCCGCTCGACGTAGTCGCGCACCTGTTCGCGCAGCCAGTCGCGGCGCTTCTTCAGTTCCTGGCCGAGGCGCCGCTCGGGGATGGCGCGGCTGTCGCGCAGGGCCCCGATCTCGCCGTTGAGTTCGGCCAGGCCCATCTCGTCCATGATGCGGCGGGTGTAGAGGCCCTTCTGCGTGAAGACCTGGATTTCGCGCACGTTCACCGCTTCGCCGGCGCCGGCGACCGACATGGACAGCTCCACCTTGGAATCGAG
Source organism: Gammaproteobacteria bacterium (assembly GCA_028821125.1). GTDB lineage: Bacteria > Pseudomonadota > Gammaproteobacteria > Pseudomonadales > Azotimanducaceae > Azophilus. The sequence goes on along the minus strand of JAPPHD010000099.1, from coordinate 7,420 downwards.
CATCAAGAGCTTGCCGAGGGCGGAGTGGGGCTCGGCCATCGCGCCGGGGCCGAGGTCCTCTTCCGCCTCCTGTTCTCCGGTAAGCGTACTGGCCCCACGCTGCCTGGATTTCCTGCGGCCCTGTGCGGCCCCTTGGCGGGGTTCACCGGTCTGCTCGCCGCCGCCCCCCGCACCGTCTCCTTCGCCGTCTGCGGGGGCGCCTTCGCTGCCGGAATCTTCGGCTGCATCGCCCTGGGCGCCGGTGCGGGCGCCGCGAATGTCATCGAAGGAAAAGAAGCGGTCGAAACAGGTATCGAATGTTTCCTTCTCGTCCCGGGTCTTCGGCAGCGCCAGGGAGAGGGAACGTTTCAGCAGATCGCGGTCGGTATAACCGACGAGTTCCACGGTGTTGAAGGCATCGAGGGTCTCCGCCGTGGAAATGCGGATCTCGGCGTTGCGCAGGGCCCCGATGAAGTTCGCAAGTGTGCGGTCCACGTTTCGACCGGGTCTATCGGGTTTGGCGTGTCCGGGCCGCCTCGCCGGCACGGCCCGGTTTGGTTACCGGGCCGTGCCTGCCGCCGGACGCAATCGGATGGTCCGGGACGCCGCCTTTGCCGCAAACGGCGCGGCTCCTCCGGACGCCCCTGTCAGCGTACATGGCCCGGCTGATTGGCCACTACCTTGCTGGTAATCGCCATCACCTCGCCGTTCACGTTCTCGATGTCTTCCTGGAATTTGAGGATGACGTTCAGCGTATCGCGCACAAGCTGTGGGTCGAGGCTGTCGGCGTGCAGCAGCAGGAGCGTGCGCGCCCAGTCGATGGTTTCGGAAATGGCGGGCGACTTCTTGAGATCGAGGTCGCGCAACTCGTGGATGAACGATACGAGCTGCCTACGCAGTTCCGGGGGGATGTCCGGCACCCGGGCGTTGATGATGCGCTGCTCGAGGTCGACGTCGGGGAAGGGGATGTACAGGTGCAGGCAGCGGCGCTTCAGCGCATCGGAAATCTCCCGGGTGTTGTTGCTGGTGAGGAACACCATAGGCGGTTCCCTGGTGGCCTTCACCGTGCCGATCTCCGGAATGGAAACCTGGAAGTCGGAGAGGATCTCCAGCAGCAGCGACTCGAACTCGTGGTCGGACTTGTCGACCTCGTCGATGAGCAGCACGCAGCCGCCTTCCTCGCGCAGTGCCTTCAGCAACGGGCGCGGCTCCATGAACTCCTCGGAGAAGAAGATGTCGCCGAATTCGTGCAGGCGGTTGACGGACTGGGCGAAACCCTGTGCGCCCTGCAGCACTTCCTCAAGCGTCTCCTTCAGCACCTGGGTGTAGAGAAGCTGCTTGCCGTACTTCCACTCGTAGATGGCCTTGGCTTCATCGAGACCTTCGTAGCACTGCAGCCGGATCAGCGGCAGTTCGAACATCTCGGCGGTGGTCTTGGCGAGTTCAGTCTTGCCGACACCTGGCGGGCCCTCAATGAGAATGGGTTTGCGCAGGTGGTAGGCCAGGTAGACGGCGGTGGCGATCTGGTCGCTGCAGATGTAGCGATGCGCCTCCAGGTTCTCCCGGATAGCTGCTACCGACTCAGTCGTTTGCTCGATTTCCTGCACTAATTCTTCTCGCGTCTTTTCGTCATGGGCCCGTGCAGTCGCATCCGATTCAGATCTTTCGTTCTCGGATGATCAGACCTCTCCTATAGCAACAGGGATGCCAACCGGTCACCGGCCGGAACGAGCCTTGAGCGGAAAGCGGTGTGGGTGCTCGATGGTTTCAAGCCCCAGATCGACATCGAGGTCTGGCCACCGGAAATGACCGCGTGTCGGTTCCCGGACGTTCAGTATCTTGGCGATTGGCGCCTCCTTGAACCATGGAAAATCATCAAAAGGCATGAACAGTTCCCGGTCGCGAACCAGCAACCAGATCCCGTGGCGGGAAACATGGGTTACTTCAACGTCCGAAGTGGTCAAGCCATGCGGATCGGAACTCATCTTCGCGATTCCTTACCACTTGTTGGATGTCTCGCAACTGCCGTTTCGTAAACCCGTGATTTCGAGCAAGCGCGACTTCCGGCTCCAGCCAGAACTTCGCTTCCCCATGGGCGCCGGAGACGTGGATGTGCATCCGTGACTCCTCTCGGGAGAAAAAGAAAAAACGATAGCCGCGATCTCGAAAAACCGTTGGGGCCATATTCCGGGCTGGTCACCACGTTCCGTCTCGAAGGGTTTGCCTGAGCCGAATTGTCGCCCAAGGCTACAGTTTCGACAATCGAGACGAATAGTAGTTCTGGGCGCACGGCGCCACGACTTTGGTACTCACTGCCGGAAGGCGGCGGCATCCGGTATTCCGCGGCTGTACATCACTTCAAGTCCTCGCCTCGCTACGCGTATGGCATCGACATCGTCCAGTGTCTCGCGAAGCAGCCCTCGTACCTGCCCGCTGTCCGGATTTCGAAGTATCGTCAACGGGCGTTCGCTTCCTGCGGCGACTGTCGCAGAGCCTTCAGGCCCGGAAAGCGTGATGGCAGCCAGCGCACCCGGCCAGGAAGGGTTCAGGGGGACGGCAAAGGCGAAGTAGGAGCTGCGGCCGCCGTCGGCTGTTTCCGGCATGGCGAAGTCCAGGGAGAAGAGCTCGCGCCTGTCGTCGGTGTGTCCGGTGATACGGTAGTTGCCGGTGGACGTGGGCAGCAAAGCCGGCGCGGCGATGGGGAAAGCGGGTTCCAGGTATGGTTGTCCCGCGGAGTCGGCGCCGCCCCAAATGAGAAGCGACGGCACGACCTGCGCCGCGGGTGCCGGAGCCTCCGCAATGAACAGGCGGTACTTAAGCGCCTTGCCGAAGCTGTAGTCGCTGATCCAGGGCGGGTCACAGTAGCTCATGAGATCGGCGTGCGTCGGCGGCACGAGCGTTTGCGAACCGCTGTCATATCCTGGCGAGCCGATCCTGCCGCCGGAATTGGGGAACCCCGGCTCTTGTCCGGGTGGATTGCCGCAAGGCGCATGTTTGAGGCTCATGTTGTGCCCCAGTTCGTGGGCGATCGTGTCGGATTCGAGCGCGGCCCAGGAGGAGAGCCCTCCTAGCATGGCTTGCCCCCCGCCCCCGAAGCCGAGCGACCTCGGCGACATGGTCCCCATGTAATGGCCGCGGCGGCCCTCCATGACGCGGATCGCTTCGGTTGCCTGGAGCAGCAAACGGTCGGAAATGGTTACGGGCTCGTGGACGCGTGCGTCGAGTTGACCCACCGGGAGTAGCTTGCGTGTATGTTCCAGCAACGCATGGCCCATGGGATCCGCGGCCATGGCGTCGAGCACCGGAACGATCGACGAATCGGGGTTGTCGCGGAGCAGGAACGGGACCAATGTCAGGTCAAGCACCGGTATATCCCGAACATCCACCGGCAGTCGCCCGTTCTCGGGAATCCGACGTACAACGCCAAGGTTCGGGTCCAACGTGGCCTCCGGATCGATCTCAATTACAAACTCAAGCCCCGGCTGCACTACGCTGGCCGGAACCAGGGCGTTGACCGAGGAAGACAACGAGCCTTCATTCATCGTCGTGGGAATCGGGCCGACCCTGGCCGGAATCTCGATGGTATGCACTGAAGCGCCGTCCAGGTAAAACGACGCCCGTACGAGCGGAAGCCAGGCATGGTTGGGCCGAACGGCGACAGGAAAGACGCGCAGCAACGCATCCTCGCCCGCAACGAGAGGCACCGGGAACAGCCGCGACTGAACGGCCTGTGTGAGGTAGGCCGCGACCTGTGCCGACTCGCAGTGCGCGATGCGCCGGGTCGGTATGTCTTCCAGCCAGGCGCGGAATCCCGCGTCCGACGGGGCGCAGAGGGCGGTGCCGCCGGCTTCGAACACCTCAAGACCGCCGATATCGGCCAAACTGGCCGGGAGGGTTCCCGCCAGGGCATCGTTACCCGTCAGAACCAGTTCACGCAACCGGGAAAGTCCACCCAAATCCGTCGGTACCCGCCCCGACAGCTCATTGTGGGCCACTACCAGGGACTCCAGTCCGGCAAGGAAACCCAACGCGGGCGGCAAACCGCCGGTCAGCCTGTTGTAGGCAAGGGACAAACGACTCAGGTTGACCAGGCGGCCGAGGTCGGGCGGCACGTCGCCGCTCAGTTCGTTCGACGCCAGGTTCAACTCGATGAGGTTTACAAGGTGGCCGATCTCGGATGGTATCGGGCCTGTCAGGCGATTCTCCGCGAGGTCGAGCACTTCCAGTTCGCCCAGGTTGCCGATCTCACGCGGGATGGGCCCCCAGAGGTGCGCGCTGCGAAGCTCCAGCCGCTTGAGTTTGCCCAGGCCACCGATCTCGGGTGGGATGCGGCCGGAGACGGCGCTGCCACCGAGCCGCAATGTCTCCAGTTGCGCGAGCCGGCCGAGTTCCGGCGGCAACGAACCGGTAAGCCCGCACCCCTGGAAGCCCAGTTCTTCCAGCTTGTGAAGATTGCCGAGTTCGCGCGGTATGGACGCCGACAGGCGCACATTGCCATCCAGATTCAGCCGTCGGAGATTGGTGAGGCGGCCGATTTGCGGTGGTATCCGGCCCGCCAGCCTGTTGCCGCCCAGCCGCAGCTCTTCCAAGGCGCCCAGGCGGCCCAGGGCACGCGGTATGGCGCCGTCGAGCCTGTTGTTGCCGAGGTCGAGACGCCGAAGCCACGCCAGATCTCCAAGCACAGGCGGAATCGGCCCGCGCAGTTCATTGGCGGCGAGTTCCAGCGCGATTACGTTGCCGTCTTCGTCGGTCTCGACGCCGTACCACGTGTCCAGCGGTTGTTCCGACAGCCAACCGTCGTTCTGAATCCACGAGGCTCCGCCGGCCGTTTGGTAGAGCTCGACGAGGATTTCGCGGTCCGAAACCGGTTCGCATTCGGTACCCGTCGTAGTTGCGGACGAAATCGTGCCCAACCATTCGCGGAAGAACGGCGTGGCCGGTGCACAGAGGCCTGTGCCGTCGTAGTGCAGCACCGTGAGCGGCTGGAGGTCGGCGAGACCGGACGGCAATCTGCCCGAGAGGTCGGGATTGCCGTCAAGCCTCAGTTCAGTTAGTTGGGAGAGTTCGCCCAGGTTGGCAACAGAGCCGGCGAGTTGGTTTTCGCTGAGATCGAGTGCGGTGACGCGGCCGAGTGAATCCACCGAGACCCCATACCATTCGCCCAGATCGGGCTCGCCCAGCCAGCCGGCAGAGTCCGTCCAGTTCGAGCCGGCCGTCCTGTGGTACAGCGTTTCCAGTACCGCCTGGTCGGACTGGTTGCACAGCGGGCCGTCGTCATGGTCTTCAATTCCTTCCAGCCAGTCGACCGAGGCGGAGACACCCGGAACGCATAAGCCGTCGTTGCTGCTGAAGAGAAACCGCTTCAGTGGCAGGGCGACGAAGCCGGACGGGAGCGCCCCGCTGAGCTTGTTGTAGTGCAGATAGAGCGTTGTGAGGTTGGCGAGATTGCCGAGTTCGGGCGGGATGGTGCCTGACAGCTCGTTGGCGTCGAGACCGAGGAACTCGAGATTGGCGAGATTGCCAAGCTCGCGGGGGATGGGCCCTGACAGGTCGTTGCCGTACAACTCCAGGGATTGCAAGGCTAAGAGTTTGCCCAACTCGGGTGGAATCGGCCCGAACAATCCCCTCAGGTTCCCCCCGATCAGACTAAGACGTACAAGGTTTGTGAGGTTGCCAAGCTCGGGCGGAATTGGGCCCGCGAAGATGTTGTCTCCAAGATCGAGTGTCTGCAAGTCGACAAGTAGGCCGAGTCCGGGCGGAACCCTGCCCGACAGTTCGTTTTCGCTGAGCGCCAGATGCCTCAGGTTGGTGAGGTCGGCGAGTTCGGGAATCTCTCCCCAGAGGTAATTTTGCGACAGCGACAGGAATGTCAGGCCAACAAGCCGGTTGAGTTCGGGCGGGACCGGCCCCGTCAGTTCATTGGCGCCGAGTTGCAGGAGTTCCAGCTTGGCCAGGTTTCCTATTTCCGGCGGGATTGGGCCCGACAGTTCATTGAAGCCGAGATCCAAGTACTGCAACTCGGTGAGATTGCCGATCTGGGGCGGGATCGCGCCCGACAGGCCGTGCCTCACCGCGCTTTGCGTGTCGACATCCCACCTGCCGGAGAGATCGAGACGGACAACCCGACCCGAAGCATTCGTGGTCACGCCGTACCAATCCCCAATAGGGGCGCTGGTCAACCAGTTCCGGGAGTCGGCCCAGTTCGGCCCGTCCGTTGCGTGGAAAAGTGCGGCCAGCGCGGCCCGGGACGTCCACCGGGCCTCCGCCTCGATTTGAGTGACGAACCGTTCCATGGCCGCGTAGCTCTCGGTGCCGGGCGCAAGCTGGACATCGCCGCCGTGATCCTCGCCCCGGGCCTTGCTCAGCATCAGCACGGCACCGTTGGGCACCGTCGCCAGGAATGTGTCGAACGCGCGGAGGTTCGTCGCCAGGTGGTCTGCGTCGGTGTCCGGGACGAACATCAGCCGCGTGCCGCTCGCCTCACCGTCGGCTACATGGCAGGAGGCGCAGGCGTCCTTTGTTATGGACGCGATACCGGTCTGGAACATATCCTCAGCGGTCACCCTTCCCTGGGCCGTCGACAGGTTGGTGAGATGCTGTGTCGGGCTCGAAAGCGGGCTCATCACATGGATGGAGCGGTCTGAAACCACCGTGAGCGCCCACTTCCCGACCCCATCACCCATCGCCCCCTCAAAAGCCATTCCGCCCGTCTCGAGCTCCTGGGCTGTCAACGCCCGCGACGCGCCCGCGGGCAACAGCAGCCCTACGCTTCCGGACGATGCGCCGGCGTCGTCCGTGCCGGTGATGGTCACCTCCGCCGGCTCGTCGTCGGTGTTGATCAACCGCAGGATACTCTGTTGATTGGTGTTGTCGCCGGGGTTGAAGGTCGCCACGCGGTGGCGTGTCGCGGCGGCAGGTGCGACGTCGTGCATCGCGGTCAGAAAGCCGTCCTCAGTGCGGATGTATGCGAGGGCCTCGATGTCGAGGTCGCTTGTCAGCTCCAGCCGCCAGTCTCCCGAGCCGATTCCGGCAGCGCCCGTCAAGCCCTTGGTTTCGTTGCCCGATTCCAGATCGTCTGAGTTGAAGTGCCGCGTCTGCCCCGCACCGATGGCAAGCGTAAACGGCTCCGAACGGCTACCCGCATCGTCGATGGCAACGATCTCCACCGTGCCGGACTGGTCCCCGTGATTGATGATCCGCGCAAAACCCTGCTGGAACCCATCCGATGCCGCCGGAAAAAAGGGAATCAATCGAACGGGAGCGGCCGCTTGATCGGTTTGAGCAGCCGCCAGCGCGGATACCAGTGCGCCGCACGCGATCAGGAGGAACGCACGGACAGGCAAGATTGAATTCGGATGTGAAGTGCCCACGTACCAGAGCATGGCCTAACCCAAGTTTACCAACGATTTTGACAAGTTCTTTTGTATCAACGGGTTACGTT